>JADHKZ010000001.1 GCA_016780995.1 Thermoleophilia bacterium
AGGTTCTTGCCGATGTCGTGCACGTCGCCGTACACCGTGGCCATGATGACCGTGCCCTTGGTGTAGCCCTCCACCTGATCGAGGTACTGCTCGATGTGGGCCACGCTCTTCTTCATCACCTCGGCGCTCTGCAGCACGTAGGGGAGGATGAGCTCGCCACGGCCGAAGCGGTCGCCCACCTCCTTCATGGCGGGCAGCAGCACCTCGTTGAGCACCTCGATGGCCTCGTCGTTGGCCCGCGCCCCGCGCTGGTCGAGCGCGGCGTCCACATCGGCCTCCACGCCCTCGGGCACCCGGTGCAGGATGCGCTCGAAGATGATCTCGTCGGGCGGCAGGCCCTCGAAGCGCGCGGTGGGGTCGGGGGCCTCCTGCTCCTCCACGCCCTCGTACTTCGCGATGAAGCGGGGGAGGGCATCGTCGCGGCGGGCGAAGATGAGGTCGTCGGCCAGCTCGATCTCGTCGGCGGGAATCTCGCCCAGCGGCCGGTTGTGCGTGGGGTTGATCATCGCGAGGTCCAGCCCGGCCTCCACCGCGCGGGCCAGGAACACGCTGTTCAGCGTGGCGCGCGCGGCCGGGGCGAGCCCGAACGACACGTTGCTCACCCCCAGGCTCGTATAGACGCCCGGCAGGTTCTCCTTGATCAGCCGGATACCCTCGATCGTGGCCTTGCCCGACTCGCGGTACTCCTCCTCGCCGGTGGCCAGCGTGAAGGTGAGGGCATCGAAGATGAGCGCCTCCGGCGGCAGGCCGTACTCGCCCACCACGATGTCGTGGATCTTCTTCGCCACGCCCAGCTTGTCCTCGGGCGTCTTGGCCATGCCGATTTCGTCATCGATGGTGAGCGCCACCACGGCCGCGCCGTGCTTCTTCACGATCGGCACGACCTGGTCGATCTTCACCCGGCCGTTCTCCATGTTGATGGAGTTGACGATCGCCCGGCCGGGATACGTGGCCAGGGCGGCCTCCACGGCATCGGCCTCGGTGCTGTCGATCATCAGCGGGGCCTCGACGCCCATCGCGAGCTTCTTGGTGAGGATCCCCAGCTGCTCGGGCTCATCAACCCGCTCGGTCAGCGCCACGCACACGTCCAGCACGTGCGCGCCGAACTCCACCTGCTCGCGGGCCACCGCCAGCGCGCCGTCGTAGTCGTCGGCGAGGATCATCTCCTTGATCTTGCGGCTGCCCTGCGTGTTCACGCGCTCGCCCACGATGGTGGGGCGGGGCTCCTGGCCCAGGTCGACGGCCCGCATGGCGCTGGCCACGCGCGGGGTGGTGTCGGTGGCAGGGTGCTTGTGGGGCGTCACGTCCTTCAGCGCGGCGACGATGGCCCGGATGTGGTCGGGCGTGCTGCCGCAGCAGCCACCCACCACGTTGGGTCCGAAGTCGCGCACCATCGCGGCGATCTGCTTGGCCATCTCGTCGGGGCCCAGGTCGTAGTGCGCCACGCCGCCCACGTTGCGGGGCAGGCCGGCGTTGGGCACAACCGAGATGGGCTTGGCCGAGTGCTCGCACATGTAGCTCACGGGCTCGCGCAGGTGCTCGGGGCCCACCGAGCAGTTGGTGCCGATCACGTCGGCGCCCATGGCCTCGAGGATCGTCACCACGGCACCCACGTCGGTGCCCAGCAGCATGCGGCCGGTCTGGTCGAGGGCCACTTGCGCCTGGATCGGCACCGAGGTGCCCATGTCGTCGAAGGCCAGGCGGATGCCGTGGATGGCCGCGCGGGTCTCGAGGATGTCCTGCTGGGTCTCGATGAGCAGCACGTCGGCGCCGCCCTGCATGAGCCCCTTGGCCTGGGTGCGGATCTGGTCGGCCAGCTGGTCGAAGGTGATGCCGGAGAGCTTCGGGTCGTCGGTGCCCGGCAGCATGCCGGTGGGGCCGATGGACCCGATCACGAACCGCGGGATTCCGTCGGCCGCCTCGAAGTCGTCGCATGCCTTGCGCGCCACGCTGGCCGCGGCCACGTTGATCTCGGTCACGAACTCCGCGAGGTTGCCGCCGTCGGGCCGCTGCCACTCCTCCAGGCGGATCGCCGTGGCCTGGAACGAGTTGGTCTCCACGGCCTGCGAGCCGGCCTCCAGATACGACCGGTGGATCTCCTCCAGCACGTCGGGCCGCGTGATGGACAGGTAATCCACGGCACCCTCGAGCGCCCCGCCGCCGTAGTCATCAGCGGTGAGGTCGCGTGCCTGGATCTGCGTGCCCAACCCGCCGTCGAACACGACGACGCCATCGCGCAGTGCGGGAAGGTAGAGACTGGCGTTCTTCATAAGCTCCGCAGGCTATCGCGCGGCACCCGACGGGGACAGTCCCCTCGGTCTAGCGCCCGCGGGCCTCGATGGCCTGCTCCACCACCTTGCCGGTGCTGATCGCTGCCTGGCCGCGTGCCACCACCGGGTCGGCGCCCGCCGCCCTCGCCCGGTCGAGCAGGTCCACGTTCGTGTGCCCCGCGAACGCCGCCAGCGGAATGCCGGCCGTGACGGGGTCGGCCCGCAGCCCCTCGATCACCGTGATGGCGTCGTCACCGGCCTCGAGGTCGATCATCAGGCAGGCAGGCGATTCCTCGGTCAGCGCCTCGGCCAGCCGCGTGGGCCCGCCGGCCACGCGCAGCCGGTAGCCCGCGATCTCCAGCCCGCTCTCGATGCGCGACCTCATCATGAGGTCGGGGCAGAGCGCGATGACAAGCGGCCGGTCGTCCACGGGGGCGACGGTAGCAAGGTGCATCTCCCGCGCCGGGCCGGGCCCCAACTCGGCCGCCTCAGGCCACCTCGATGCGCTCACGCTCGCGCGCGAGCGGCAGCGTGGCCCGCAGCACCGTGCGTCCGTCCTCGCGGCGGCGCAACCACTGGACGCTGACGTCATCGAGCATCGCGGAGCCCATGCCCGGGATGCCCGCGCCGCCATCCGGCGCGCCGTCGTCCGACACCACCAGCTCCAGTGAGTCGCCTGCCGGCTGGGCCTGCACCGCCACGTGGGCGGCTCCCCCGTGGCGCACCGCGTTGGAGCAGGCGTCGGTGCAGATGTCCACCACCGATGAGGCCAGCGCAGGGTTGTCGTCGATGCGCGCCGCGAGGTCTTCCGGTAGCGCAACGTCCACCGCGCACAGGCCGTCCCACGCCTTGGCCACCCCCGCGAGGGCCTCGCGCACCCCGGTGCCCTCCGTGCTGGGCTCGAGATGCCCGAGGGCCTGAACCAGCAACTCCTCCGCCCCCACGAGGTCGCCCTGCTCGACGCGCATTGCCGCCGCGCGCACGGCGGTCTGCACCGGCCCGTGAAGCGCCCGCGACATCCGGCGCTCCTCGTGCCACGCCGCGGCCCCGGCAACGGCCGCCGCGTATTGCAGGCGGGCGTTGGTGGCCGCCAGCTCTGCGTCGGCGCTCTCAGCCTGCCTGCGGAATCCCTGCTCGATCGCCAGCCCCAGCACCACCACGAGCCCCCCGATCATGATGCTGATGGGGCTGCGCCACGCGTTCTCGCTGCCGGCTGCATCCATGATCAGGCCCCATGCAATTCCTGCAGCCACCAAGCCGGCGAACCCGCTGGCGACGAGCGCGGTGCCGCGCGCGCCCGGGCTCATCGTGCGAAGCCGCGGCGTGACGAGCCAGCCAAGCAGCGCGAGCGCGCCGGCGATGAGCAGGCCGCCGATCACTGCGTAGGCGAGCCCGCGCGCGAGGCTTGCGTTGTAGGCGGTCAGCATGCTCAGGCTCATCACCATCAGCAGCACGGCTCCCCACAGCGGGCGGAACGGCTGGCCCAGCGACGCCGCGTTCCATACGTCCGCCCATCCGATGCGCCCGACGCCAGCGGGCTCAGCCGCCCGCGGCGTTGGGGCCGACAGGTGCACCATCTCGTGGCTCATCGGTCGGATCACCTCATCGGCGTCGGCCCGCAGTCCCGGTGCCAGATCGTTGACTCGGCCGCCCTTCAGCGCCGATAGGCGGTCGAGCAGCAGGCTCCGCACCTGCGCGGTCGCCCTCTCCTGGATCTCCGCCGCCTTGGCGAGTGCGTCGTCTTCCGCCCGGCGCAGATCGTCCCCCTGCGCCCTCAGCTGACGGCGGCGCGCCTGGCTGGTGCGCACGAGGTCGACGATCGTCGCGGTGATGGACATCGCGAGGGTGATCGTGATGATCGAGGCGACGACCCTGAAGAGCAGGCGGGGCTCGCCCGTTCCCATGAGGCTCAGCAGCAGGCCGAGCACGACGCCGCGGACGCTCGCGCCGACCACGAACATCACGATTGCCCGGCCCGGGCGCGGCCTCACGGCAACGTCGCGCAGCAGCAATGGCCGCAGCGCGAGCATCACCGCAAACATCGCCGCCACGGCCGCCACGTTGGCGGCGAGGTTGAGCACCACGTTGAACCCCGACTGACTCGTGAAGCGGTCGGTCATGTTGCCGGCGATGGATGTCACCAGGCATACCCAGAACGCCGGCCAGCTGAGGGCGCTGGGTCCGCCGAGGCGGCGGCTGATCATGCGGTGCGCTCGGGCAGCCCGGAGACCTGCGCGAATTGCCGCACGGCCTCGACGCGTGGGTTGAGCTCGCCGCGAGGGTCGATGCCGAGCCGCTTGTAGATCTCGGCGATCAGGTTGGCCACCGACGACACGCTGCAGCCGCGCCTCGTGGCGATGGCGTCGTTGTCGAAGCCCTGCGACATCAGCGTGAGCACCTCGAGCTGCGCGGGCGTGAGCGAATCGAAGGCCCGCGCGCCGTCGCGGTCGTGGCGCACCTCATCCGCGCGCTCCGCGACCACCGCGTCGATGGCCGCGACGATCTGGTCGGGGTCCTCCACCAGGTCCTTGCGGATGAAGCCCGCCCCGGGCGGCAGCGTGGCGTCGGGAAATCCTGCGGTCGCCAGGTCGGGATAGCGGGTGAGGATGATGATCACCACGCCGGGGTGCTGGTCGTGGATCAGGTGGGCCATGTCCACGCCGGAGGGTCCGCCGCCCAGCTCAAGATCGACCAGCGCGATGTCGGGATCGAACGCCACGAGGGCATCCCGGGCCTCGCCCGCCGAGGCGGCGGATGCCACTTCGAACCCCTTCTGCTCGAGCACATCGCAGAGCAGGCGGGTCATCAGGGGGTCGTCATCCACGAGGAGCAGGCGCCGTAGCCACTGGGGGTCCATGGTGAAAACCCTACGTCCAGATCGCCGGCTCGCCTACCCCTGCGGTGGCATTTTCACCATCGGTTCTCAGGGTGGCTATAGAGGCCTGTGGCACCTTTGAACTAACCCCCGGCGTGGCGTGGTGCCCGCCGAGACCTTCCAGAGGAGATCTCGTGAAGAAGCGCATGGTCATCGCGGCCACCGCCACTGCAGTCGTCGGCCTGGGTGCAGGCGTGACCGCCGCGAGCGCCGCGGATTACGTGTACTGGATCAATGGCGCCTCGTCCATCGGGCGCGCAGCCGCTGATGGCTCCGGGGTGAACCAGAGTTTCATCCCGAGCGCGGGCCAGACGGCAGCGGGCCTCGCGGTGACCAGTGACGGTATCTACTGGACGGCCGGTACCAGCTCCCGGGCGCTTGCCAAGGCGGGTCTCGATGGCACGGGCGTGAATCTGAATGTCGGAGCGCTCGGCAGCAACATCTTTAACATCGCACTTGCGGCGCATGGCTCCCATGCGTACACCACGACCCCTATGCCCGGCAGGAACCTTGGGCGTATCGGCACTGATGGGAGTGGCCTGGACACCTCCTTCATCGCGTCGCCGATGCCCGGGGGCGGTGGGCTCACCAAGGTCGCAACCGACGGCACGTATCTGTACATGGGGCTGTCAGGCGCCTACATGGCACGCGCCAACATCGACGGTTCCGGCCTCGACAGCAACTTCATGACCCCCCCGAATAACTACGGGGGAATCGCTGCCGCTGGCGGCTACGTGTACTACACGGTTGGGACCACCGCGATTGGACGCGCCAAGAGTGACGGAACGGACGTCCAAAACAGCTTCATTTCGGGGATCAGCACGAGCGGCACGATTGCGGCGAACGGCCAGTACATCTACTGGAGCCGAAGCTGCCCCAGCAGTACCGCTTGCATTGCGCGCGCCAAGGTGGATGGCACGGACGTCAATGACTCCTTCGTAACGGGGATCAGTACTGGCGTGGCGGGCTTGGCCGTGAGCGCTGCTGGCAGCCCCACACCAACGCCTACCCCGACGCCGACCCCCAGCCCAACCCCGACGCCGACCCCCAGCCCAACCCCGACGCCCACCGCCGGCCCCGCAGTCACCCTGGCCACCCCGACGGTGAACACCTCGGCCCCGGGCCGGAACGCCGTGGTCACGGTGCGAACCCAGCTCGGCGCCAAGGGCAAGTACACGTTCATCTTCGAGAGGCCCTCGGCCAACGAGATGTCGCGCGAGCAGGCCACCAGCAGCCGCGTGGCCATGCAGAAGGGCACGCGCATCGGAAAGCGCACGCTGAAGAAGCGGTACACAGCGGCGGTCATCACCACCACGGCCGACAACGCCAAGGTGGTCACCCGTGCCCTGCTGCGCAAGGCGCAGGCGAAGAAGCTCAACCTCCGCGTGATCTACGCGCCCAGCGGCACCGCCCAGAGCGAGTCGGTCATCAAGATCAAGTAGCGCCGACACGGCATCGCTTGATGAGCAAGGGGGGCAGTCCCGTGATGGGGCTGTCCCCCTTCTTTCTGCTCTGGCACAGTGGCGCGCGTGATCCGCGCCTTCATCGCAACGTCACGGGACGGCTTCATCGCCGGGCCCGGTGACGACCTCTCCTGGCTGCCCGACGGCCACGCCGGCGAGGAGTACGGCTACGACGCCTTCATGGCTGGCGTGGGCGCGATCCTCATGGGTCGGCGCACGCACGACGTGGTGGCGGGGTTCGGCGTCGACTGGCCCTATGGCGACACGCCCGTGCTGGTGGCCACTCATCGCCGGCTCGACACCGACGAGCCCTCGGTGCGGGCGGTCAGCGGAACGCCGGCCGAACTGGTGGCCGATGCCTGCGCCACGGCAGGCGACCGCGCCGTCTACGTGGACGGCGGCCTGCTGATCCAGCAGGTGCTGGGCGCCGGCCTGCTCGACGAGATGATCGTCACGGTGATCCCCGTCGACCTCGGCGAGGGGGTGCCGCTGCTCGCGGGGGGTGCGCAGTGGGGGCTATTGGCGCTCGTCGAGTCGCGGACTTTTCCTTCCGGGGTCGAGCAGCGGTGGTACCGCCGCCCCGTCTAGGCGGCGATGAACTCCACCTGGTGCTTGGGCTCGGGCACGTCGAGGCCAGCCTCCCGGAGCGCCTCGATGTGTGCGGGGAGGGCCTCGCGCATGAGTGCCTCGGTCTCCTCGCGCGTCTCACCCAGCGCGTAAACACCCGCGATGTCAGGGCTGTATGCGCCCCACGCTCCATCTTCGCCCTGCTCGAAGAGAATCAAGTAGCGCTTCATCGCATGTCCTTAAGTCCGGTCTCACGCCTCATTGCTGCGAGGAATGCCCGAGGGACGGTAGCGGAATTCTTGCCGGCCACAGTGAAGCGTCGCCGGCCGTCCGGGCTGCCCCAGATCTCATGTGACCCGCGCTGGCGAAGAGGCGTCCAGCCTGCGGCCAGGAGGGCCTTGCGCACATCGCGGTAGGTCGGCGGCATGCAGGCGACGCTATGGCGAGCCTGCCCACGCGGGTGTGCCCGATCGCTCCGATGGGCGCGCGTACGTGCGCCAACTGCGACCCACCCCGGCTACCCTCGACCCCATGACACAGCCCCGCCTCATCCCGCTCGGCGAGTTCTTCGACAACCCCGAGCGCGCGCTGGCCAAGCCGTCGCCCGACGGCACCATGCTTTCGTGGCTGGCGCCGCTGGACGGCCTGCTGAACGTATGGGTGCGTCCCATCGAGGGCGGCGAGGCCGTGCCCGTGACCCGCGATACCGACCGCGGGGTGATGGGCTACTCGTGGACCCGCGACTCGAAGCACATCCTCTACAGCAAGGACCAGGGCGGGGATGAGAACCACCACGTGATGATGGTGGACGTGCCCGGCGACGGCACGGCCCGCGACCTCACGCCCTTCGACGGCGTGCGCGCCAGCATCGTGTCGGTGCCGCGGGCCACCCCGGACCAGATCATCGTCAGCACCAACCGGCGCGACCGCGGCGTGTTCGACGTGGAGCGCCTCCACCTGGGGACCGGCGAGATGACGCCGATCGCCGAGAACCCCGGAAACATCATCGGTTGGGTGGCCGACCGCCACGGGCACGTGCGGGGCGCCTACGCCCAGACCCCCGAGGGCGACTACCAGCTGCTGGTGCGCGACACCGAGCAGGACGACTTCCGCGTGCTGGCCGAGTTCGACAATGAGGATGGCGGCGGGCCCTTCGGCTTCGATGCCGACGGCGGCGTGATATGGGTGGGCAGCGCCCGGCAGAGCGACCGCTCGCGCCTGGTGGCGATAGACGTGGCCACGGGTGAGGAGACCGTGCTCGATGAGGACGAGGTGGCCGACCTCGGCATGCCCATCGTCAGCGACAAGGACCGTACGCTGCTGGGCGCCGCCTACCTGCGCGACCGCCTGGTGGTGCACGCGTTCGACGATCGCTTCGCCCGCGACTTCGCGAAGGTGAAGCAGATCGCCGACGGCGACCCGCGCATCTCCGGCAGCGACGCCGACGAGACCATGTGGACCGTGGCCTTCGACAGCGACGTGGACCCCGGCGCCACGTACCTGTTCAACCGCGAGACGGGGGAGAGCGAGTTCCTGTTCCGCCCCCGGCCGTGGCTGTCGCCCGACGAGCTCTCGCCCATGCGCCCCGTGCAGATCACCACCCGCGATGGGCTCACCATGTACTGCTACCTCACCACCCCGCGCGGCCTGGAGCCCACGGGCCTCCCCATGGTGCTCTACGTCCACGGCGGGCCGTGGAGCCGTGACGCCTGGGGCTACGACGGCGTGGCGCAGTTCCTGGCCAACCGCGGCTACGCCGTGCTGCAGGTGAACTACCGCGGGTCAACCGGCTTCGGCAAGCACTTCATGCACGCGGCCGAGCGGGAGTTCGCCGGCAGGATGCACGACGACCTGATGGATGCCGTGGACTGGGCCATCGCCGACGGCGTGGCCGACCCCGACCGCATCGGCATCTACGGCGGCTCGTATGGCGGCTACGCCACCCTGGTGGGCGTCACCTTCACGCCCGACCGCTTCCGCGCGGCCGTGAGCTTCGTGGGCCCGTCCAACCTGGTGACCCTCATCCGGTCGTTCCCCGACTACTGGCGCCCGTTCCTCAAGAGCACGTGGTTCCGGTTCGTGGGCGACCCCGAGGTAGAGGAGGAGCGCGACGACATGTGGGCGCGCTCGCCGCTGTCACGGGTGGACGACATCGTCACGCCGCTCATGGTGATCCAGGGCGCCAACGACCCCCGTGTGACCAAGCACGAGAGCGACCAGATCGTGGAGGCGCTGCAGGCCCGCGGCGTGGACGTGGAGTACATCGTGGCCGACGACGAGGGCCACGGGTTCGCCAAGCCCGAGAACAGGATGCGCGCCTACCGGGCCATGGAGAGGTTCTTCGCCCAGCATCTGGGCGGGCGCGCGGAACAGGCGTGAGGGCCCTAGGGCTCGTCGTCCGGCTCGGAGTCCTGGTCGAACGGCGCCTTGCGGTCGCGCGGTCCCAGCACGCCGGGTGAGCGGTTGACCGCCTTCCACAGGAGCACGGCCAGGATGCCGGCGATGAGCAGCGCGCTCAGGCCGGCGGCCACCAGGCCACCGCGGTACCAGGGCTCGCCGGCCAGGGCCAGCCGGGCGCGCTCCAGCCCCCGCACGCGCTGTATCTCGTAGGCGGCCAGGCCGTGGGCGGGGTAGCTGGCCAGGGTGCGACGCAGGTCGGTGGTGGCGCCCTTCAGGTCGAACTGCGCCACGCGGCCCAGTGCCTCGCGATACAGCAGCTGCGTCCGCCCCTCCCAGCCGCGCACGTTGGCGCGGTCGAGCACGCGGAGGATCTGCTCGGTGGGTGCCATGCCGCCACCGCCCTCACCCCGCTTGAGCAGCACGATGCCCCGCACGCGCCCCCGCTCGTCAACGGCCGGGCCACCCGAGTCGCCCTTCTGCACCTCATTGGAGATGAGCGTGATGATGCGCAGCGGGTTGTCCTCGTACTCGCCGGTCTCGCCGATCACGCCCAGCCGGACGGCGGGCACCAGGTCGGCGCGCTGGGGCTGGGCGAAGGGATCCTCGGCGCCGAATCCCAAGGTGGCGATGGGGGTTCCGCGGTCGAGCCCCCGGTCCAGGCCGATGGACGGCGTGTTGATGACCCCGGGCACCTTCACCACCGCGATGTCGCGCATCTGGTCCACCTCCACGATGCGCGGGGTCACGCCGCGGTCCACCTTCGCGGCCGCGCCCGCCGCCGTGGGGCGCATGACCAGGTTGATGGGGGTGAGGCCCGTGGGCACGGCGTCGTTGTCCTTCACCCACTCGCGCGCGATGTCGGCGGAGTGGGGCCTGCCGGAGAAGGCCAGGTACTGGAAGTAGGCGGCCTCGGCCAGGTCGGCCCCGGTGGGGCGCACCACGTGCGCGGCGCTCACCAGGTAGCCGTCGGGGGTCACCCCGAAGGCCGTGCCCTCGCGGCTCACGGCCCGGGCGCGGGGAGGCAGCGGGATGGTGCGGCCGTCCTTGGTGCGGATGCCGGTCATGGTGGTGGTGGCCTCCACCCGCCACACGGCGGGCATGGCCGCCAGCGCCGCCCGCTCCAGGGGCTCGGGCGACAGCGCATCGGGCACCCCGGTGGGAACGTCGCCCAGGGCCATCCCGGCAGGCGCGAGCAGGGCGACGACGGCGAGGAGGAGGCGAATGACCATCGAGGTGCAGGCTAGACCCGATGTGGATGGTCCCCGGGGGGTGACCGTCCACCCAAACGGGAACGGCCCGGTTTCCCGGGCCGTTCCGTGTGCTGCCGATGTTGCCGCGGGGCTACGCGCCCACGGTCTCCAGCACGCCGTCCATCGAGGTGAAGTGGCGCTTGAACTCCATGGTCTGCGTGGGCATGCCCAGGGCCAGGCCGATGAGCTGCGGCAGGTGCAGCACCGGCATGGCGTACTCCTCGCCCATCAGTGCCTCGGTCTTGCGCTGGTAGGCGTCCATGGCCAGGTGGCACAGCGGGCACGGCGTCACCATCACCTGCGCGCCGGCGTCACGGGCACCGGACAGCGCCACGTGGCTCTCCTTCAGCGCCACCTCCTCGCGGGCGAGGATGATGGGGAAGCCGCAGCAGCGGGTCTTGCCGTCGTAGTCGGCCACCTCGCCGCCAAGGGCGGTGATGAGGCGCTCCAGCGACTGCGGGCGGTCGGGGTCCTCGAAGCCCATCACCGAAGACGGCCGGAGCAGCTGGCAGCCGTAGTACGGCGCCACCTTCAGGCCGTTGAGGCCGCGCGGACCCTTCTGCTCGAGCAGGGACAGGCCCTCCTCGGTGGCCAGGTACCACAGCAGGTGCGTGACCTCGATGGTGCCCTGGTACGGACGGGCACCGGCGTTCACCAGCTCGCCGTTGACCTGCTCGAGGAGGCGCGGGTCCTCCTTCACCATCTTGTTGGCGCGACGCAGGTTGAGCGTGCACACGTTGCAGATGGTCATGATGTCGGCGCCCATCTCCTCGGCTTCCGAGAGGATGCGCACGTTGAGCGTGAGGTACAGGTTGGGCTTGGCCTCGGCGATGTCACCGGCGCCGCAGCACGTGGCCTGCGGCATGGGCAGCAGCTCGATGTCCAGCATCGGCGCCAGGGCCTTGGTGGTGGCGTTGAGCTCCTTGGAGCTGAACTCGGCAACGCAACCGGGGTAGTAGGCGAACTGACGCGGCACTAGATCGTCTCCTTGACGTTCTTGATGAGCTTGGTGACCTGGTCGCGGTTCTTCACCCGGTGGGTGAGAGGCGAGACCGGCAGCTTGCCCTTCTGCAGCATCCTCAGCGCCAGCGGGGCGTTGAACGCGCCGCCGACCGGGTCGGTGAAGCCGCCCACCAGCTGCTCGTTGAGCTTACCGCCGGTGCGCATGGAGATGAGGAACGCCTTGGCGTGGCGCGCGCCCTTGTCCCTGGTGACCTTCTCCTGGAACGCGATGGCGCCCAGCTTCTCGATGGCGTCACGCGGGTCCACGCCCTTGGGGCAGCGCTCGTTGCAGAACATGCAGCGGGTGCAGTCCCACACGCCGTGCTCGCCCGAGTACAGCTTGGCGCGGTTCTTGCGCTGCGCGTCGCGCTCGTCGGCGGCGAACCGGTAGCCCCACGCGAACGCCGCGGGACCCACGAACTCCGGGTCGGCGGCCAGCGAGTTGCACTCGGAGTAGCAGGCCGCGCACAGGATGCAGGCGCTCTCCTTGGCCACCTTCTCCATGGCGGCCTTGGGCACCAGGCGCTCCTTCTCCGGTGCCGGGCCGTCGGGGATGAGGAACGGCTTGACGGCCTTGAACTTCTCCCAGAACGAGGTCATGTCCACGACCAGGTCCTTGATGGGCGGGAAGTTGCCGATGGGGTCCACCTGCAGGGTGTCCGACCCGCTCTCGGCCTTGGCCTCCTCCACCTGCGTCATGCAGGCGAGCACGGTCTTGCCGTTCACCTTGCAGGCGCACGAACCGCAGATGGCGCTGCGGCATGAATACCGCACGGCCAACGTGCCGTCCTGCTCGTTCTGGAGGCGCAGCAGCGCGTCCAGAACCGTGGTCTTGTCCTCGTGATCCAGGTTGAAGTCCTGGTGGTAGGCCTCCGTCTCGCCGGAGTCCGGCTGGAACCGGAAGACGCGGAACGTGGTGGTCGCCATCAGTAGGACCTCACCTGGGGCTCGTACTTGGTCATCGTCACCGGCGAGTAGTCGAGGCGGATCTCGCCATCGTCCAGGTACGCCAGCGTGTGCTTCATCCAGTTCTCGTCATCGCGGTCCGGGTGGTCGGTGCGCGAGTGGGCGCCCCGGCTCTCGTGACGCGCGATGGCGCCGGTCACCATGCAGTCGGCCAGGTCCAGCAGGTACCCGGTCTCGATGGTGTGGATGAGGTCGGTGTTGAAGGTCTTGCCCTTGTCGTCCACGACCACGCCCTGGAACCTGTCCTTGAGCTCCGTGACCTTGGCCTTGGCCTCGCGCAGGGTGGCGTCCTCGCGGAACACGCCCACCTTCTCCTGCATCACCGCGGCCAGCTCGTCGCGGATCTCGCCCTGGCGCGGACCGTTCTCGCGGAGCAGCAGCTCCTCGATGTTGGCCTGCACCTCGTCGGCGGCGCCCGTGGGCACGTTGGGCTCACCGGTCTCCTTGGCGTAGGCCGCGGAGGCCTCGCCGGCGCGGGCGCCGAACACCACGGCCTCCAGCAGCGAGTTGCCGCCCAGGCGGTTGGCGCCGTGCACCGACACGCAGGAGCACTCGCCGGCCGCGAACAGGCCCGGCATGTGCGGAGCGGCTCCCCAGTTGTCCACGTGCACGCCACCCATGTGGTAGTGCGCGCCGGGGCGGATGGGGATGGGCTCCTCGATCGGGTCGGTACCGGCGAAGGCGATGGCCAGCTCGCGGATCTGCGGCAGCCGCTCCATGATGCGGTCACGACCCAGGTGGCGCAGGTCCAGCAGCACGCAGCCATCCACGCCGCGGCCTTCCATGATCTCGGTGGCCTCGGCACGCGACACCACGTCGCGCGACGCCAGCTCCAGCTTGTTGGGGGCGTACTTGCTCATGAAGCGCTCCCCGTCCTTGTTCAGGAGGTACCCGCCCTCTCCGCGGGCACCCTCCGTCACCAGCACGCCGTTGGCGGCCAGGGTGGTGGGGTGGAACTGCATGAACTCCATGTCCTTGAGCGGCACGCCCTTGCGCAGCGCCATGCTCATGGCGTCGCCCGTGGAGGCGTGCGCGTTGGTGGACGGGCGGTACACGCGGCCCGCGCCGCCGGTGGCCATGACCACTGCCTTGGCGCCGATCGTCTCGATCTTGCCGTGGATCATGTCGTAGGCCACCACGCCCACCGCGTTGCCCGAGTCATCGGTGACCAGGTCGGTCACGAACCACTCCTCGTAGGTGGGGATGTTGTACTTCACCACCACGGTGTAGAGCGTGTGCAGGATGACCAGGCCGGTGAGGTCGGCCGCGTAGCAGGTGCGCGGGAAGCCAGCGCCGCCGAAGGGGCGCTGCGCGATCTTGCCGGAGTCCTCCTGGCGGCTGAACACCGCCCCCCAGTGCTCCAGTTGGTACACCTCGAGCGGCGCGCGCTCGCAGAGGATCTCGATGGCGTCCTGGTCGCCGATGTAGTCGGCTCCCTTGACGGTGTCGAAAGTGTGGTTGTCGGTGCTGTCCTCGGTCTCGTTGCCCAGCGCGGCGTTGATGCCGCCCTGCGCGGCGCCCGAGTGGCTGCGCACGGGGTGGAGCTTCGTCACGAGGGCGACATCCACGCCGGCCTCGTGCGCGGCAATCGCCGCGCGCATCCCCGCAAGACCAGCACCGACGACGACGACGTCGTGTGTGCGCACTGCCCGTACCTCCGGTTGATTGAGAGGGATCCCGCTGGCGGGAAGGCTACCGCAGCAGCGGCCACACGGATGTCCCTACCAACGGGACATTCGGCCCTCTCATTCCGGGTGCATCACGCGCCCGCGAACACCCCGCCCAAGCGCTCCATGCCCGTGGTGATCTCCTCGGGCGATACCCCCGAGTAGGCCAGGCGCAGCGTGTTGCGGTGCCCCTCCTGGAAGCACGCGGATCCCGCCACGTAGATGACCCCGGCCTCCTGGGCCACGGGCAGCAGGGCGTCGGCGTCCATGCCCTCGGGGAGCTCCAGCCACATGAAGAACCCGCCCTCGGGCGGCGTGCAGCGGGTGCCCTCGGGCATGTGGCGCAGGCCCGCGGCCATGGCGTCGCGCCGCACGCGCATGAGCTCGGTGACCCGCTCGATGTTGGGGTCGAGCAGGCCCTGCGCGCACACCTGGTGCACGGCGGCCTCCGGCAGGTGGGCCGGCGAGATGTAGGTCTGATTGGCGCGCGTGGTGAGGGTCTTCACCAGGTCGGGCGGGGCGATGAGGTAACCCACGCGCAGGCCCGGCGCCAGCGTCTTGGAGAACGACGAGCTGAACATCACGCGCTCTGGGCCGCCCAACTCGTAGATGGCCGGCAGCGGGTCGCCCTCGAACCGCAGGCGGCCGTAGGGGTCATCCTCCAGGATCCAGAACCCGTGCTCCTCGGCCAGCGCCACCAGCGCCCGGCGCTTGTCGAGCGAGATGGTGGTGCCCGCCGGGTTGTGGAAGTTGGGGATGGTGTAGACCAGCTTGGGCACCCGGCCCGCCCGGCAGGCCGCCGCCAGGGCGTCCACGTCCAGGCCGTCGTCCTGCATGGGGATGGCCAGGATGTCCATGCCGTGCATCTGCGCCTGCAGCAGCGCCCGGTCGTACGTGGGCGCCTCCAGGCCGATCAGGTCACCGGGCTGCAGGAAGGTCTCGAGCAGGAACACATACCCCTCGAGCGATCCATTGGTCACCAGCACGCGGTCGGCGGTGGTGCCGTGGTGCGCTGCCAGCCACTCACGCAGCGGCGGATACCCACCGCCGGTCCCGTAGGACAGGATGACGGTGGGATCCGCCTCCAGCGCGGCGTCGGCGCAGCGGGCGATCAGCCCGCCATCGAGTGCCTCGGGGGCCGGGGCGCCGCGGGCGAATGAGATGACGTCGGGCACGCCCCGCTACCCCAGGGTGTCCCGGACGATCTCGGCCACCTCGGTGGGGTTGGTGCCCACCTTCACGCCCAGCGCCTCGAGGGCGTCCTTCTTGCCCTGCGCGGTGCCCGACGAGCCGGTGATGATGGCGCCGGCGTGGCCCATCTGCTTGCCGGGAGGTGCCTGGAAGCCCGCGATGTAGCCCACCACCGGGGTCTTCATGTTCTCGGCGATGAAGGCACCGGCCTTCTCCTCCTCGTCGCCGCCGATCTCGCCCACCATCACCACGAGGTCGGTGTCGGGGTCGGCCTCGAACATGCCCAGCACGTCGATGAACGACGAGCCCACGATGGGGTCGCCGCCGATGCCCACCACGGTGCTCTGGCCGATGCCCATGTCGCCGATCTCCTTGGAGATCTGGTATGTGAGCGTGCCCGAGCGGCTGACGATGCCCACCCGGCCCGGCGTGAACACATCGGTGGGCATGATGCCCACGGTGGCCTTGCCCGGGCTGATGGCGCCGGGGCAGTTGGGGCCCAGCAGGCGCTGGTCGCTGCGCTTGAGGTGCGTGTACACGCGCATCATGTCGTGCGCGGGGATGCCCTCGGTGATGGTGATGGTGAGGTCGATCCCGGCGTCCAGCGACTCGTAGATGGCGTCGGTGGCGAACCTGGGCGGCACGAAGATCATCGACGTGTTGGCGCCGGTGGCCTCCACGGCGTCGCGCACCGTGTTGAACACCGGGATGCCGTCCACGTCCTGTCCGGCCTTGCCCGGTGTGACGCCCGCCACCACGTTGGTGCCGTATGCCTTGTTGCGGAGGGTGTGGAACTGGCCCTCGCGGCCGGTGACGCCCTGCACCACCAGCTTGGTGTTCTCATCGACCAGGATGCTCACGAGGCCTCCTTCGCGAGCTCAACGGCGCGCTTGGCGGCCGAGAGCATCGTGGGCTCGACCACCACGTTGGCCGGGGCGCGCTCGGCGATGATGGCGCGCCCCGCCTCCGCGGCGGTCCCGTCGAGGCGCACGACGATGGGCAGCGTGGCGCCCAGCGTGTCGAGCGCCGTGAGGAGGCCCTCGGCCACCTCGTCGCAGCGCGTGATGCCGCCGAAGATGTTGATCATCAGCGACTTCACCTTGGGGTCGCTCAGCAGCACCTCGAGCGCGGTGGCCACGGCCTCCGCGTTCGACCCGCCGCCGGCGTCCAGGAAGTTGGCCGGCGTGCCGCCCGCCAGGGCAACCACGTCCAGGCTGCTCATCACGATGCCGGCGCCGTTCCCCATGATCCCCACGTCGCCGTCGAGCTTCACGTAGGTCACGCCCCGCTCGTGCGCCATGCGCTCCTGCGGGTCGTCGGTGAGGCTCTCCTGCAGCTCGGCGAGCTCGGGGTGGCGGAACAGCGCGTTGTTGTCGATGGACACCTTGGCGTCCAGCGCCACCACGCGGTCGTCTGCGGTCCAGATGAGCGGGTTGATCTCGATGAGCGTGGCCTCGAGCCCGATGAAGGCCTCATAGGCCTTCATCAGCGCGTCGAGCACGCCCTTCTGGGCCGGCTCGTCAATGTTGGCGTGGTAGATGAGCCAGCGCGCGTGGTGCTGCTGGAAGCCCGTGAGGGGATCCACGTGCAGGCGCGCCAGCGCCTCGGGGTGCTCCTCTGCCACGGCCTCGATGTCCATGCCGCCCATGGCGGACAGCATCACCAGCGGCTTCTTGGCCGACCGGTCGAACGTGACCGAGGCGTAGTACTCCTTCTTGATGTCGGAGGCGCTCTCGATCCACAGGCGCTTGACCACGTGGCCCTTGATGTCCATGCCAAGGATGTTGTCGGCCTCGGCATAGGCCTCATCGGGGTCCTTGGCCAGCTTGATGCCGCCGGCCTTGCCGCGGCCACCCACCTGCACCTGCGCCTTCACCACCACCGTGCCGCCGATGGCCTCGGCAGCGGTCTTGGCCTGCTCGGGCGTCTCGGCCACCTCGCCCGACGGCACGGCGAGGCCGTACTTGGCGAAGAGCTGCTTGCCCTGGTACTCGAAGAGATCCACCCGCGTCCCTTGTCTCGCTGTCAGTGAGCGGCCCGCGGGGTTCCGAAAACGGGGAGCCTCGCCGCGGGCCGGTCGGGGACATTACATTCGCGCCATGGAAGGTGACGGGGAAAACGCGCAGCGGCTGGAGATGCTGCTGGTGCTGCAATGGCTGGACGAGGGGCGGTCCCCTGAAGGCGACGTGATGCTGTCCATCTCCACGGCCGCTGCCGAGCTGGGGCTCCAGGGCCCCGCCGGCCTGCTGGCGCTCATGCGGGCGCTGGGCGTGCTGGAGGACCAGGGGCGCGTGGGCGTGCAGTGGCCGGGGCGCCCGTTCGACAGCGGCGAGGCCCGCGTGCTGCTCTGCACCGACATCACCCGCGACGCCGACCGGCTGTTCGGCGCCGGGTCGTCCTAGGGGCGCCGCACCAGCCGCATCACCACGGCGGCCACCACCACCGCGCCCAGCACCGCGCCCACCACCAGTCCGGTGGCGCGGTTGGCGGTGGCGGGGTCCAGCCATTCCATCAGCAGCCATGCCACCCCCAGGCCCGCCGCCGCGCCTGCCATGGCGGCTGCCGCGCCCGCGGCCGCGCGCCGGGGGTCGGGTGCCTGCCAGCGCATGCGCCCGGCGGGATCATCCGGCCCGGGGCCGCTGAACAGCCGGATGTCCTCGGGGTTGCGCGCGGTCACCGCGATTCCGCCGGCCACCTGGTGCAGCGTCTCGGGATACACCGTGGCCTCGCGGGCCAGGGTGCGAAGCGCCACGCCCGTGCGCGCCAGGTGCAACGGGTCGCGCGGCAGTGCCCGGGCCAGGGCAGCCGCCGACAGCGCCGCGGCCTCGGCGGGGGCCACGTCGCCCGCCACGATGAGGGGCTCGGCATCGTCGGGATCGTCGCCGGGCCGGAGCACCAGGTCGGCCACGGCCGCGCCCGGCGGCGGCGCCACCTCGGCGGGCGGCACGGCAAGCCCGCCGATCTCACAGCGCCCGGTCAGGTCCACCAGGTCGTCGGGGGATGACGCCCCGAATGCCCGCACCACGGGCCTGCGGTCGTCCTCGGTCGCCGCCGCCAGGCGGTCGGCTGCCAGCGCCACCCCGCACGCCAGCACCGCGCGGCGCACGGTCTCGCGGTCGGCGCCTTCCGGCTCCACCACGGCGCCGGCCGACGCCCGGCCGGGCCCCAGGCGGCCCGCCCACATGACGACCCGGGTCATCTCAGCCGATCACGGCGACGAGCTCGTCGGCTGCTACCGACTGGCCGGCCTCCACGCTCACCGCGGTCACCGTGCCCCCCGTGTGGGCCGTCACCTCGTTCTCCATCTTCATGGCCTCGATGATGCAGATCACATCGCCGGCGGCCACCTCCTGCCCGGCCTCCACCGCCACGCTCAGCACGGTGCCCTGCATGGGGCTGTGCACCTCGCCGGTGGCCCCGGCGCCGCCCGCCCCATGGTGGCCTGAGCCGGCCTTGCGCTCGCGCTTCTTCTTCGGCGGGGGCGCGCCTGACGGGCCCAGGTCCCTCTCGGGGATGAACAGCCGCACGTCGAACCGGCGCCCGCCCACCTCGGCCACCAGGCTGCGCTCGGCCACGGGCTCGGCCTCGGGGGCCTCGGGCGCGGGCGGGGGCGCCCCGTCGCGCGCGGGCAGCGGGGTGTTCTCGGTGCTCATGGCCTCAAGCGCGTCGTGGCAGGCACCGCCGTCGATGAACTCCTGCTCGTTCAGCAGCCAGATATGGAAGGGGATGAGCGTGGTGGGGCCCTCCACCACGTACTCCTCCAGCGCGCGCAGCATGCGCCTGCGCGCCGACTCGCGGTCCACGTCCCAGGTGACCAGCTTGGCCACCATGGGGTCGTACATGTCGCTGATCACCGACCCGCCCTGCACGCCGGAGTCCACGCGCACGCCCGGGCCCGCGGGCTCGCGGTAGGCCGTGATGGGCCCGGGGGTGGGCAGGAACCTCCTCTCGGCGTCCTCGGCGTTGATGCGGCACTCGAACGCGTGGCCGCGCGGCGCCACCTGGTCCTGGGTCACCGACACCGGCTCGCCCGCGGCAATGCGCACCTGCTCGCGGATGAGGTCGAGCCCCGTGACCATCTCGGTCACGGTGTGCTCCACCTGAATGCGGGTGTTCATCTCGAGGAAGAAGAACTCCTCGCCCGACACCAGGTACTCCAGGGTGCCGGCGGAGCGATACCCCACGGCCTCGGCCGCGCGCACCGACGCCTCGCCCATGCGGCGGCGCAGGTCGTCGCTCACGATGGGGCTGGGGGTCTCCTCCACCAGCTTCTGGTGGCGGCGCTGCACCGAGCAGTCGCGCTCGCCCAGCCACAGCGTGGTGCCGTGACCGTCGGCCAGCACCTGGATCTCCACGTGGCGCGGGTGCGGCAGGTAGCGCTCCAGGTACACCGTGGAGTCGGCGAAGAACTTCTCGCTCTCGCGCCGCGCGCCCTCGAACGCGCCCTCCAGGTCGTCGGGGGTGAGCGCCACGCGGAAGCCCTTGCCACCGCCACCGGCAGCGGCCTTCACCGCGATGGGGTAGCCGATCTGCTCGGCGATTCCGGTGGCCTCGGCCACGTCGGCCACGCCCTCGGTGACACCGGGCACGATCGGCACGCCCGCGGCGTCCATGAGGGCGCGGGCGGCGGTCTTGGACCCCATGGCGTCGATGGCATCGGCAGGCGGGCCGATGAACGTGATGCCGGCCTCCTCGCACGCGCGGGCGAACGGTGCGTTCTCGGCCAGGAACCCGTAGCCCGGGTGCACGGCCTCGGCGCCCGACGCCGCGGCCACCTCGAGGATCTTCGGGATGTTCAGGTAGGTGTCGGTGGCCGGTCCCGGCCCCAGCGAGTGGGCCTCATCGGCGAACTGCACGAACAGCGCGTCGCGGTCGGCCTCGGAGTACACCGCCACCGAGCGGATGCCCATCTCGCGGAGCGTGCGCATGACGCGGATGGCGATCTCGCCGCGGTTGGCCACCAGCACCGTGTGGAACATCAGCGACTCCTCATCGAGATGGGGGACAGTCCCACGCCCTCGCGGATGGCGGCCTCCCGCCATGCGGAGCGGTAGGCGGCCGGGCGCGGGTCGGCATCGGCGCCGTGGCGCGAGGCCTCCAGCAGCACGCGCACGGCGGCCGCGATGGCCGCCGCCTCGTCGGGCGACGGCGTGGGCGACACCTGCATGCCGGCCATCACAGCGGGATGTTCCCGTGCTTGCGCTTGGGTCCGTCCACGCGCTTGGTGAGCGAGATCTCCAGCGCCTTCACCAGCCACGGGCGGGTGTCCTCGGGCTGGATCACGTCGTCCACGTACCCGCGCTCGGCCGCCTGGTACGGGTTGGCGAAGCGCTCCTTGTACTCGTCGATCAGCTCGGCGCGGCGGGCGTCCACGTCGCCGCCCTCGTCGGCCACCTTCTTCAGCGTGCCGCGGTGGATGATGTTCACGGCGCCGTCGGCGCCCATCACCGCGATCTCGGCCGACGGCCACGCGGCGTTGAAGTCGGCGCCCAGGTGCTTGCTGTTCATCACGTCGTACGCGCCGCCGTAGGCCTTGCGCGTGATGACCGTGAGCTTGGGCACGGTGGCCTCGGCGTATGCGTACAGCAGCTTGGCCCCGTGCAGGATGATGCCGCCGTACTCCTGGTTGGTGCCGGGCAGGAACCCGGGCACGTCCACGAACGAGATGATGGGGATGTTGAAGGCGTCGCAGAAGCGGATGAACCGCGCGCCCTTGATGGATGCGTCGATGTCCAGCACCCCGGCCAGGGCCTTGGGCTGGTTGCCGATCACGCCCACCGAGTGCCCATTGAGGCGCGCGAAGCCGATCACCAGGTTCTGCGCGTACAGCGGCGCGACCTCCAGGAACTCGCCGTCATCGAACACCAGCTCGATGACGTGCTTCATGTCGTAGGGCCTGTTCGGGTTGTCGGGCACGATCGTGCGCAAATCGGGCTCACGCCGGTCGGGGTCATCGTCGGGGGCCTCGTAGGGGGCGCCGTCCAGGTTGTTCTGCGGGATGAACGACATCAGGTGGCGCACCTCGTCCAGGCACGACTCCTCGTCCTCGCAGGCGAACTGGCACACGCCCGACTTGGTGGCGTGGCTCAGGGCACCGCCCAGGTCCTCCATGGTCACGTCCTCGCCGGTGACCGTCTTGATCACGTCGGGGCCCGTGATGAACATGTGGCTGGTCTGCTTCACCATGAAGATGAAGTCGGTGATGGCCGGGCTGTACACCGCGCCGCCGGCGCAGGGGCCCAGCACCACCGAGATCTGCGGGATCACGCCGCTGGCCTGCACGTTGCGCAGGAAGATGTCGGCGTAGCCGCCAAGGCTCACCACGCCCTCCTGGATGCGCGCGCCGCCCGAGTCATTCAGGCCGATGAGCGGGCAGCCCATGCGCACGGCCAGGTCCATCACCTTGCAGATCTTCTCGGCGAACACCTCGCCCAGGCTGCCGCCGTACACGGTGAAGTCCTGGCTGAACACGAACACCTTGCGGCCCTCGATGGTGCCGTGGCCGGTGATCACCCCATCGCCCCACGGGCGGTTGTCCTCCAGGCCGAAGCCGTGCGACCGGTGCCGCGTGAACATGTCCAGCTCCACGAACGATCCGGGGTCCAGCAGCAGGTCGATGCGCTCGCGTGCCGTCAGCTTGCCGCGGGCGTGCTGGCGCTCCACGGCGGCGTCACCCGAGGGGTTCATGGCCTCCGCGCGCAGTTCATCCAGGTACTTCTCGGCGTCGGAGGTGTTCATCCGCGCCCCGCGATCATGCGGTCATACTCGCCGAACTCCTCGCGCAGCACCCCGCACACCTCGCCGACGGTGGCGCGGGCGCCAAGCGCCCGGTGCATGGGCGGCAGCAGGTTGTCGGTGCCGCGGGCGGCGGAACGCACGGCGTCCAGCGCCGCGGACACCTCGGCCTGGTCGCGCGACGCGCGCAGGTCGGCCAGGCGCTGCACCTGGGCCCGCTCGATGGCGGGGTCGATCTTGAGGATGTCGATCTGGGTGTCCTCCGGCTCGGCCTGCACGTTGATGCCCACCACCTTGCGCTCGCCGCTCTCCATCGCCTTGTGCCAGCGGTAGGCGGCGTCGGCGATCTCGTCGCGCATGAACTCGATGCTGTCCACCGCACCGCCGCGCTCGTCGATGCGGGTGATCAGGTCGTTCGCCCGCTCCTCGATCTGCGCGGTGAGCGACTCCACCATCCAGCCACCGGCCATGGGGTCGGCGCTATCGGTGATGCCGGTCTCCTCGGCGATCACCTGTTGCGTGCGCAGGGCCAGCTTGGCCGACTGCTCGGTGGGCAGGGCCAGGGCCTCGTCGTAGCCGTTGGCGTGGATCGACTGCGCCCCGCCTAGCGCCGCCGAAAGCACCTGCAGCGCCACGCGCACCACGTTGTTGTCGGGCTGCTGGGCCGTGAGCGTGGACCCGCCGGTCTGCGCGTGGAAGCGCAGGGCCATGGACTTGGGGTCGGTGGCGCCGAACCGCTCGCGCATGATGCGCGCCCACAGGGTGCGCGCCGCGCGGAACTTGGCCACCTCCTCCATGAAGTTCGAGTGGGCGTTGAAGAAGAACGACAGCCGGGGGGCGAAGCGGTCCACGTCCAGCCCGGCGTCCACGGCGGCCTGCACGTAGGCGATGCCGTCGGCCAGGGTGAACGCCACCTCCTGCACCGCGGTGGAGCCGGCCTCGCGGATGTGGTACCCGCTAATGGAGATGGTGTTGAAACGCGGCATCTCGGCGGCGCAGTACGCGAACGTGTCGGTGGTCAGCCGCATGCTGGCGTGCGGCGGGAAGATGTAGTTGCCGCGGGCGATGTACTCCTTGAGCACGTCGTTCTGGATGGTGCCCCGCAGCTGGTCGGCCGCCACGCCCTGCGACTCGCCCACCAGCCGGTACAGCAGCAGCAGCACGGCCGCGGGCGCGTTGATGGTCATGCTGGTGGACACCTCGTCCAGCGGGATTCCGTCGAACACCCGCAGCATGTCGTCCAGCGAGTCGATGGCCACGCCCACGCGCCCCACCTCGCCCAGCGCCCGCGGGTCGTCCGAGTCCATGCCCAGCTGCGTGGGCAGGTCGAACGCCATCGACAGCCCCGGCGCGCCGTTGGCCAGCAGGTACCGGAAGCGCTCGTTGGTCTCCTCGGCGGTGGCGAAGCCCGCGTACTGCCGCATGGTCCACGGCTTCTCGCGGTACATCGTGCGGTAGGGGCCGCGGGTGAACGGGTACTCGCCGGGCTCGCCCAAGGCGCCCGCCAGGTCCAGCGCCGCGGTGTCGTCCGCGTGGTAGACCGGCTCGATCTCGATTCCGGAGTCGGTGCTCCGGGCTCCGCCCGCGGCGTCGGTGCTGCTGCTCACGCGTCCCCCCAGAAGTCGCGGCACGCTACCAAAACGGGGGTGCCCGCCAGCACGCCCGCGCGGCCGCCGCGATAGCCTCACGGGAATGAGCGATCAGGACCGCCGGCTCGATCCGGCCACGGGCCCCGGCGTGGGCGTTATCGACGCCCCCGACCAGGCATCGGACGTCGAGGAGAACCTCTGGACCGACGACTCCGGCGAGGACCTGCAGGGCTGGTACTGCATCGCCACCGACCCGTGGCCGTGCCCGGCCGAGGGGTGCGGGTTCGTGGCCAACCACATCACGGCCGCCCACCTGGTCATCTGCTGGCCGGAGATGGATGATCCCAACCTGCTCACCCACGCGCAGATCGCCAAGGAGGTGGGGCGCAACCCGCGGGTGGTGGAGTACCAGACCGGCATGGGGCCGGCGTGCTCGTACTACCAGTGGATCGCCGCCGGTCGGCCCGTGCACGGCGTGAGGGCGCAGGACGCCTAGAGCAGCCGGCGGGCCTTCAGGTCGGCCACCACGGCATTGGAGAGCGTGGTGGCCAGCAGCCCCGTCCTCCTCAGGAACCTGTTGTCCTCGGGCGCGGCGCCCGCCTCCACCAGCACGCGCGACTGCGCGGTGGTGCGGTAGAAGCCGTAGAAGTGGTTCATCCGCCGGTTGGAATTGGGGGGGATGACCCCGTTGAACCGCCCCCGGGCCCCGTTGGCACGCGTGAAGATGCGCTTGAGGGCCACTGACACCCGGCGCGCGGTGCCGGCCGACGTGCGCTGCACGGCGGGGCTCACCGTGGTGGCCGGAGTGCGGTGCGGCGCGCTGTCGGGGTACGGGGTGGGCCTGCCGGTGCCGAAGCCCTGGCCCCGGTAGTAGTTCTCATTGCCGCCGGTGATCGCGTGCCCCACCATGGCCGCGCCCCCTGCGGAATCGTGGTGGATGCTGATGAACGTGGCGCCACCCACGCCAAGGGGCGTCACGCGCGCGGCCTGCGGCCGGGCGTCCACGCCGGCGGTCCTTAGTCGCTTCACCATCAGGTCGCGCACGCGCCGGTTGAACTCCGACTCCAGGCCGAACGGGTTGCCCGACGCGCCGGTCTGGGCCAGGTAGCCCGGCTCGCCGGGGGCCAGGTGCCCGGCCTGCACCAGCACCACGGGCCGTGCGCCCCACGCCGCCGCCGGCGCCAGCACGGCCGCGGCCACGACCATGGATGCAATGGCTGCGCGCATGCGCCGCAGCATGGCAGTGCCCCCGGACCACAACCGCACGGGTCGTTCCACCGGCCCGTGGAGCCCGCACCGGGGTGCCCCTATGCTTGCGGCGTGAGCGGCCGGTCATCCCTGAACCCCGCCCTCGTCGTGACGGCGGCGCGCATCGCGCTGATCCCGATCGTGATGGTGCTCATCCTCATCGACGACGAGGGCGGCCGGTACTGGGCCTTCGGCCTCTACGTGGTGGCGGCGGCCACCGACTCGCTGGACGGCTGGCTGGCCCGCTCGCGAGGCCAGGTGACCGTGGCGGGGGCGTTCCTCGATCCCCTGGCCGACAAGCTGCTGGTGGCGGGCGCGCTGCTCTGCCTCATCGAGGTGGGCGACGTGTCGGCGTGGATCGCCATGGTCATCATCACCCGTGAGTTCGCGGTCACCGGACTGCGCCTCATCGCCGTGCGCGAGGACCTGGTGATTCCCGCCAGCAACCTCGGCAAGATCAAGACCCTCAGCCAGAACGTGGCCATCGCGTGGGTCATCCTGAACGTGGCCCCGCAATGGCAGTACGACGCCCTCCTGTACCTGGCGGTGGCCCTCACCGTCATCTCGGGCGCGTACTACTTCATCATGGCGCGTCGCCGGCTCTTCGAGGGCCGCGTGCCTGCCCCCGACGTCACCGGAGATCCGTGAACCAGGCCCTCGCACTCGTCATCGCCTACCTGCTGGGCTCCATACCCTTCGCCTACCTGGCGGGTCGCCTGAACGGCGTGGACCTGCGCACCGTGGGCAGCGGCAACCTCGGAGCCACCAACGTGTTCCGCACGCTGGGGCGCACCGTGGGGATCGTGGTGATGGTGCTGGACATCGCCAAGGGCGCGGCCGCGGTGCTCATCGCCCAGTGGCTGGCCGGGGGGTCCTGGTGGCCCATCGCCGCGGGCGCGCTGGCCATCCTGGGCCACGTGTTCCCCGTGTGGACCGGGTTCAAGGGGGGCAAGGGCGTGGCCGTGGGCGCCGGCGCGCTCATCGGCCTGGTGCCGTTGGCCAGCGCCGTGCTCATCGTCCTCTGGGTGCTGCTGGTGCTGCTCACCCGCTACGTATCGGTGGCCAGCATCGTGGCCGCCCTGGCCGCCGCCCCGCTGGCGTGGCTCTTCGGCGCGCCGTGGCCCTACGTGGCCTTCATCGCCCTCGCCGCGTTGTTCGTCATCGTCAAGCACGGCGAGAACATCCAGCGGCTGCTGAACGGCACGGAGAACCGCATCCACCTGGGCGGCAAGGGCACGCCGGACCCCACCTGACGGCGCCCGGGTGGTGCGCTACCGGGGTATTCCCTCCGGTCGCGAATCGGAATCGCGAGTCCTCCGGGGCTTCGCCCCGGAGGCCAGGGCGTCGTTTCGTCTTCCCTCCGGGATTACCCCGGTAGCGCTCATCCGTCCGGGTCAGGCAGGGCCGTCGAGCCACTCCGGCAGGGTGATGTGGCGGCTCGCGTGCGGTCCACCGGCCACCTCGGCACGCATCTCGCCCAGCAGGCCGTGGCGCTCGGCCTCGACGTCGTGGGTGTGGATGGTCTCGTAGTTCTCCTGGTGCGCCGACACGAAGGCCTCGTCGGGCAGGTCGGGGAACCGGGCGATGACGCCGGCCACCATCTCGCGCACGGAGTCCTCCACGAACCGCGGGCGGCGGTGGGCCTTGTCCACCACGTAGAGCTCGTCGGGGCGCTTGAGCAGCTCGTAGATCTCCGACGACATGCCGTCCTCGACGATCCCGATGAGGGCGTCGGCGGGGATGTCCACCGGGCCGGGTGCACCCACCAGCAGGGTGCCGCGGGCGCGCTGGTTGTGGGTGGCGATCGGCACCCGCGCGACGATGCGGTCGATCTCCTCGGGGCTGAAGCCGTCATCGGCCAGCGCCGCCTCGGCCTGCTCGCGCACCAGTCCCTGCGCGCACGGGCAGGCGTTCATGCCCTGCGCCGACACGCCCACGGCGCGTCGGCTGCTGCCCGGGCGGGCGG
Source organism: Thermoleophilia bacterium (assembly GCA_016780995.1). GTDB lineage: Bacteria > Actinomycetota > Thermoleophilia > Miltoncostaeales > Miltoncostaeaceae > SYFI01. Next base: position 27,190 of record JADHKZ010000001.1, read on the forward strand.
CGGCCGTGCCGATGAGGCCGTACATCTCCTGGGTGGCCACGTCGGTCACCGGCGTGCGCTTCTCCACCGGGTACCGGGCGCGGATGGTGGCCATGCCGCGCAGCGCGCCCTGGCGCTCCACCACCCGGCGGGCGATGTTCTCGGCCAGGGCCTCGATGGCCACGGGCTCGCCGATGAGCACGGCGTCGATGGCCTCGTTCACCTCCTCCTCGAAGCGCGACATGTGCACGCCCTTCTGGTCGGGGTCGAGGTCCACCACGCACTCCACGGTGGCGTCCATGTAGTGCTCCCCGCCGCCGAACGCCAGGCGGATGGCCTTGGCCGACCGGCTCACGCCGGCCCGCGACAGGCCGATGCGGGTGGCGGGCGATGTGTCCTGCAGGTCCTCCGAGAACTCCAGGGGGTGGCTGGTCATCAGGCGGGCACCATCTTCTGGAGCTCGCCGTCCTGGTAGAGCTCGGTCACGATGTCGCACCCGCCCACCAGCGTGCCGTCCACGAACAGCTGCGGGATCGTGGGCCAGTCCGACCAGCCCGACAGCACCATGCGCACGCGCGGGTCCTCCAGGATGTTGCGGGAGCCGTACTCCACGCCCAGGTGGCCGAGGATCTGCACCACGCGCATGGAGAACCCGCATGCGGGAGCGTCGGGCGTGCCCTTCATGTAGAGGAACACGCGATTGGCGGCCACCTCCGCCTTGATCTGCTCGAGGATCTGCTCGTCGGTCATCGTGGTGACGTCGCTCATCATGCCTCCGGGGCTCGCGTCTTCAGCGCGAGGGCGTGGATCTGGCCGTCGTCGATGCGCGCCTGGACGGCGGCATACACGGCCTTGTGCTGGTCGATGCGGCTCATTCCCTCGAACTGGGGCGCCACCACGATCGCGGCCAGGTGATCCCCGCCGCCGTGGTCCTGCACCTCCACCTGCGCGCCCGGGAGGGCGTCTTCGATCATCTTCCGGAGCTCGTCGAGGTCGGCCATGGCGGGGAGGATAGGGCGTCAGGCGCCGTGCAGCGCCGAGATCAGTGCTGCCGGGTCGGATACGGGCGCCATGCAGGCGAATCCACTGCACGCATAGGCGGCCGGGGCACCGTGCTGCAGGGGCCGGTCGGCCAGCAGCGGGGCCGCGTCCGCCGCCGCGGCCTCAGCAGGATCGCCAGCGGCGACCACCGCGTAGGGGCCCGCGTGGGAGCGCGCGGCATCAACCAGGGCAGCCGTGCGCGGATCGTCCAGGGCGCCCGCGATGGCCACCTCCACCGGCCGCGACGCCAGCAGGTCGGCGGTGGCCAGCGCACGCGCGAAGGCCTGCGGCCACTTCTGCGCCTGCTCGGCCACCACCCCCACCGCGCCCTCGGCCGCACGGCGATAGCGCGGGTCACCGGTGAGCAGGTGCAGCCGCGCCAGCAGCCACGCGGCCTGCGAGTTGCCGGCGGGGGAGGGGTGGTCCTCCAGGTCGCGGGTGCGCGCCAGCAGGGGCGGCGCGTCGGACCCGGCCATGAAGAAGCCCGCGCCGTCCGGGTCGGCGAACAGCTCGAGCATGGCGTCGGCCAGCCCGCGCGCGTGGTGCAGCCATGCGGGGTCGAAGTCGGCGGCGTACAGCGCCAGCAGCCCGTCCGCCATGTCGGCGTGGTCATCCAGCCCGCCCAGGTGTCGCGCGCGCCCATCCGCATGCACTCGCATCAGGCGCCCCTCCACCACCATGTGGTCCAGCACGAACCGCGCCGCATCGCGCGCGGCCTGCACCCAGTCGGGCCTCTCCATCCCGGTGCCGGCCTCGGCAAGCGCCCCGATGGCCAGGCCGTTCCATGAGGCGATCACCTTGTCGTCGCGGTCGGGCGCCGGCCGCAGGGCCCGGGCCGCGTACAAGGCCTCCAGCGCCTCGGGGCGCACCGTCACGTCGGGGGCGAGCACGCGCAGGATCGTGCGGCCCTCGAAGTTGCCGTGGTCGGTCACGCCGAACCGCGCCAGCACCGCCGCGGCGTCACCCGGCTCCAGCACCGCGCGCACCTCATCCGGGGTCCAGGTGAAGAAGGCCCCTTCGCCGCCCGGGGAGTCTGCGTCCTGCGCCGCGGCGAACCCGCCGCCATCCACCCGCATCTCGCGCAGCAGGTAGCCCGCGATGCGCTCGGCCACCTCGCCGTGGCGCGGCTCGCGGGTGAGCCGCATGGCCAGGGCGTAGTCGCGCAGCAGCAGCGCGTTGTCGTAGAGCATCTTCTCGAAGTGCGGCACCAGCCAAATGTCGTCCACCGAGTAGCGGTGGAACCCGCCGCCCACCTGGTCGAACACCCCACCCGTCGCCATGGCGTCCAGCGTGCCCGTGGCCATGGCCAGCGCTGTGCCGTCGTCCCGCCCGGCCCAGTGGCGGCGCAGCAGCAGGTCGATGGTCACAGAGGGCGGGAACTTGGGCGCGCCGCCGAACCCGCCGTTGCCGTGGTCGTACAGGCCGCGGAGCACCTGCACGGCGTCGGCCAGGGCGTCGCCGTCCGGCGGCGCGGCCACCTGCACGGCCGACTGCTCGCGCAGCCCGTCGGCCAGCATGCCGGCCTGCTTCATCACCTGGTCGCGTCGCTCGCGCCATGCCTCGGCCACGCCCTCCAGCACCTGTGTGAACGACGGCATGCCCTGCCGGGGCTGCGGCGGGAAGTACGTGCCCGCCCAGAACGGCTCGCCGGCGGGGGTGAGGAACACGGTCATGGGCCAGCCCCCGTGGCCCACCATGGCCAGCGTGGCCTGCATGTAGAGCGCGTCCACGTCGGGCAGTTCCTCGCGGTCCACCTTCACGCACGTGAACAGCTCGTTCATGAGGGCGGCCGCGGCCGGGTCCTCGAACGATTCGTGCGCCATCACGTGGCACCAGTGGCACGACGAGTAGCCCACCGACAGCAGCACCGGCACGTCGCGCTCGCGGGCATCGGCGAAGGCGTCCGGGCCCCACGGCCACCAGTCCACGGGGTTGTCGGCGTGCTGCCGCAGGTAGAGCGACGCCTCGTGCGCGAGTCGATTGGGCATGTGGCTGATGGTCGCACCGAGGCCGCGCGCGGCGCCCGCCGACCGGTCAGTGCACCAGCGCAACCCCTGCGGCTGTCGCGGCACCCCTCAGCCCGCGATCCAGGCTGGCCAGCGGGATGCCGCGGCGCAGCGCGATGGAGAGGTACGACGCGTCGTACGGCGTGATCCCGTGGCGGCCGGCCAGGGCGAGCAGCCATCCGAGCGCCGGCGGGGCATCGTCCTCGACCGGGTCCAGGCCTTCGATCAACCGGACGGCCGTGGCCAGGCCGGCCTCGTCCACGCGCCCGCGCCGGAGCGCCGTGTCAAGCGCGTTCGCCACCTCGAAGCGCCAGAGGGCGGGCACGATGGCCGCCCCGGATCGGAACGCCGACACGATCGGCACCACCGGATCCTCCGGCTCGTCGTCCATCACCAGCACCATGGTGGCCGAGGCGTCGAGCACGAAGTCGCTCAGTACCGCCGCCCCTCACGTATCCACGCCACGATCTCCTCGTGGCTGGCCCGTATTCCCTTGCCGCTTGCGCGAAACGCCATGAGGTCGGCGATCCATTGCTCGCGTGTGGGCCGCGGGGCCTCGGGCGGCACGATGCGGGCGACCGGACGCCCGTGGCTGGTGACCACGATCTCCTCGCCTTCGCCTGCCCGCCGCAGCATCTCGCTGAACTTCGCCTTCGCCTCGGCCACCGGCACGTGCGTGGCGGTGGAGGGGGTGGCAGATGAGGGCGTGGTGGCCATGCGGTCATTCTAGTCACCGTCTGGTCATATCTCCCGCACGGCACCGTGACGGCACTGCACTACCGTTGGCGCCGTGAGCGACTCCTTCATGCAGGCCGCGGGTGGCATGCCCCCGCGTGGCGACGCGGCCCGGTGGCGCCAGGTGGCGCTGCTGGCGGTGGCCGCGTCGCTGGGCCACCGCGGCGCGCGCCCGTCGCTGGCCGCGGCGCTGCAGTCGCTGGACCACCCCGTGGAGGCGGGCCGCGCCCTTGCCGCCGCGCCCGATGATGATCCCTGGACCCGCTGGTGGGCGGTGCTGGCCGTGGGCCAGGGGGAGGGGGCCGAGGGGCTGGACCGGGCGCTGGCGTCCGCGCGCCCGGTTGCGCCCGAGGGACCCGATGGCCGCGACGTGGCGCGGCGGCTCGACGACCTGGCCGCGGAGCTCGCCGCCCTGCGCGGTCAGGGGGGCGAGGCCCGCTTCGCCCTGTTGGGCCATCGCGCCACCCCGGAACGCCGGGTGCTGCTGGCGGGCAGGTCGTCGGCGGCGTTCATCGTGGACCCGTCATGGGACGCCCTTTCGCTGGTGCGGCTTGCGCCGTCCGACGGCCCCAGCATGTCGGGTTCGGCGCACCACTCGCTCGACGAGGTCATCGCGCTGGTGCGCCAGGGCCAGTCGGGCCAGGGCCGGCCGGTGCCCGGCGACGCCCCGTCGCCCGCCGACCCCCAGGTGATGCTCGAGCTGCTCCGCAGCGACAGCGGATCACGCGACCGGGCCCTGGCGTCGCTGGCCGAGGAGGTGCGCGAGGAGCGCGCGCGCCTGGCCGAGCGGCAGGAGGCACTGGACGACGAATGGGGCGAGATCCAGGCCGAGAAGGCGCGGCTTCGCACGCTTGCCCAGGGCCTGCTGGAGAAGCAGCAGGCCGGCGGCGTGACCACCCCCACCAGCGCCGCCGAGGCCGCTGAGTTGCTGGGGCTGGGGCCGCGCCCCGACGCCGTCGAGGTGGAGCGCGCATGGCGCCGCGCGGTGGCCCGGTGCCACCCGGACCGCACGGCCGAACTCCACCCCGAGCTGCAGAAGCGTGCCGCCGACATGACCGTGGCCCTCAACGCCGCCCGCGAGATCCTGCTGGCGGCTACTCCCAGTCGTCCTCCGCGGCAAGGCGGGCGTACTCGCGCCACTCGTCCAGGATGACCCGCACGTCCCGGCCGCTCACCTCCGGGTGCAGCCGGGTGATCAGGTCCACGGCCATGCCGTCGGCGTTCCGCACGGGCGGGTCGCCCAGTTCCTTCAGCACGGTCCACACGTCGTCCTCGTGCAGCCGGGGGCGCTCGCCCAGGATGAAGGCCGCGGCCTCGCCCAGGTCCAGCGGGTCGTCATCCATCAGGCGCTGATCTTCGGGCCGCTCTTCACGCGGTCGTACACCCCGTCGTCCAGCGGCAGTTCCCGCAGCTCCACCTTGCGCACGCGCTCGGTGGGGGTCTTGGGGAGGTGCTCCATGAACCGCACGTACCGGGGCACCGCGAAGTAGGGCATCTTGTCGCTGCAGTAGGTGAGCAGCTCGTGCGGGTCGGGCATGCCCTCGCGGGGCACCACGCAGATCAGGATCTCCTGCTCCGACCCCGCGCCCTCGCCAGCCGCCACGCCCACCGCCGCGGCCTCCAGCACGCCGGGGTGCGACGCCACGATGCGCTCCACCTCCATCGACGACACGTTCTCGCCACGCCGCCGGATGTAGTCCTTCACGCGGTCCTTGAAGTACAGGTAGCCGTCCTCGTCCATCTCGCCCAGGTCGCCCGTGTGAAGCTTGAGGTTCTTGAAGTCCTCGGCGGTCTTCTCGGGCATCCCGGCGTAGGCGCGCATCACGATGTTGGGCAGCTTCATGTCCACCACGATCTCGCCGGGCATCCCGGGGGGCAGCGGCCGGTCTGTGCCCGGCTCCACCACGCTCACCTCGAACCCCGGGCTGGCCTTGCCGCATGAGCCCGGCTTCTCCACCCCGGGCGGAACGTAGGTGACCATGCCGGTCTCGGTGAGCCCGTAGCCCTCGTGCCACCGGATGCCGAAGCGCTCCTTGAACTCGTGGTAGATGTCCTTGGGCGCCGGCATGGCCATGATGCGCTCCACCGAGTGGGCGCGGTCGAACTCACCGGGCTCGGTATTCCAGATGAAGTAGTTCATGGCGCTGACGGTGTTGAGGATCGTGGCCCCGCACTCGGTGACCTCGCGCCAGAAGTTGGTGGATGAGTACCGCGCCGACAGCTGGATGCGCGCGCCGGCGATGAGCGCCGGGTAGCAGTTGAGCACCTGCGCGTTGCTGTGGAAGAGGGGCAGGCAGGTGTAGAAGACGTCGTCCCCGGTGACCCCGCACACCTCGATGTAGGTGCGGCCCGAGAAGTAGTCCGACGCGTGCTGCTTGATCACGCCCTTGCTCCGCCCGGTGGTGCCCGACGTGAACATGATCCGCGCGTCGTCCACCCAGGTCACGTCCACGCCCGGGTCGGAGTCGGGCGCGTCGTCCAGCACGCCGAAGGGCTCGAACGCCACGGCCGGGTTGGGCCCGTGCGGCGATCCCGACTCCCACACGAACACGTGCTCCAGCACCGGCAGCTCGGTCGCCACGTGATCCAGGCGGTCCAGGAGGTCGTCGGAGATCACCAGGAACCGCGACTCGGGCAGGTTGATGACCCACGACAGGAAGTCGCCGCGGTACGCCAGGTTGATGGGCGACTGCACGCCGCCGGCGCGCAGGATGCCGAACCACAGCGCTACCTGGTCCACCGAGTTGGGCATGAGCGTGCTCACGCACTCGCCCTTCTGCAGTCCGCGGGCGATGAGGGCGTTGGCGATGCGGCTGGCGCGGGCGTCGATCTCGCCGTAGGTCACCCACTCGCCGTCGCCGAACCGGATGTACGGCCGGTCGGGATGCGCCTCGGCGCGCTCGCGGAGGATGCGGGGGAGCACCCACCCCGTCACGTCCTCCTTGGTGTACCAGTCACTCCACTCGGCGGTCATGCACGCAGGCTACCGGGGCGGCCAAAGCACTGTGGTACGGTGCCGGACCCGCCAACGACCGGAGGCTTCCCTGTGGGCAAGACCGGCCAGCGCATCGCCGTGACCCTGGCATGCCAGGACTGCAAGAGGCGCAACTACCAGTCCAATAAGAGCAGGCGCAACACGCCCGACCGCGTGTCGCTCTCGAAGTTCTGCCGCTGGTGCGGCCGCCACACGGAGCACCGCGAGACGCGGTAGGGGCAGTACCTAGGGTCGTAGCTCAATTGGTAGAGCACCGGTCTCCAAAACCGGGGGTTGGGGGTTCGAGTCCCTCCGGCCCTGTCCAGCAGATCGCGAAAGACTGAGAAGGCCGCCAGCCACATGGCACGAATCCGCCCGTCAAAGGGCCAGAGCTCAGGGGAACCAGGCCCCGACGAAACCGGCCCCGGCGGGGCGGAGCCGCCGCCCGTACCCAGCAGGCGGCGCAACAAGTCGTCCTCGGGGGGCGGGCAGCCCGCGGCGCAGCCGCGCCCGCGCCAGCAGGCCAAGAGCGAGAAGGCTGGTTCGGTCACCAAGTCGGTCCAGGAGAGCCGCAGCCGCCGCTACGTGGGCGAGGTGGTCACCGAGCTCAAGAAGGTCACCTGGCCCAACCGGGCCCAGCTGCTCCAGGCAACCGCCGTGGTGCTCATCTTCGTCGCCGTGGTCACCGTGTACCTCGGCCTCATCGACTTCCTCATGGCCGCCCTCGTCGACGCCCTGTTCTAGGAGAGTTACTTGCTGCGCTGGTACGTCATCAACACCTACTCGGGCCACGAGAACAAGGTGCGCGCCAACATCCTCCGCCGGGTGGAGAGCCAGCACCGCCGCCGGTCCATCCGCGAGGTCGTCGTCCCCACCGAGCAGGTGGTGGAGACCAACAAGGACGGCCAGAAGGTGCAGACCGAGCGGCGCACGCTGCCCGGCTACGTGCTGGTGAACATGGACATGGGTGACGACGACGCCTGGTCGCTCATCAAGGACACGCCCGGCGTCACCGGCTTCGTGGGCGCCACCAAGCACGACGACCACCGCCCGCCGCCGCTCACTCGCTCCGAGGTGGACCGCCTGCTGCACACCCAGACCGAGACCCGCGTCAAGGTGCGCGCCGAGTTCACGGTGGGCGAGAGCGTCAAGGTCATCTCGGGCCCGCTGTCGGACTTCACCGGCGAGATCGCCGAGATCAACGCCGAGCAGGGGCGCGTGAAGGTGCTGGTATCCATCTTCGGTCGCGAGACGCCGGCCGAGCTGTCGTTCGACCAGGTGAAGAAGCTCACGTAGGCACCGCCGACGCGGGGGCCGGCGGCAGCCGCTGGCCATTCGCGCGCGCGGATGTATGATCCCGGGCCGCTCGAGACGGCCCCGTTCCGGAAGGTCACGCCCAGATGGCGAAGAAGGTCCTGCAGGTCATCAAGCTCCATATCCCCGCAGGGGGAGCCTCGCCGGCGCCGCCGGTGGGTCCGGCCCTGGGTGCCGCGAGCATCAACATCATGGACTTCTGCAAGGCGTTCAACGCCGAGACGCAGAACCTGGGCGGCGTCATCACGCCCGTCGAGATCTCGGTCTACGAGGACCGCTCGTTCTCGTTCATCACCAAGACCCCGCCGGCCGCGGTGCTCATCAAGGAGGCCATCAAGCTTCCCAAGGGCTCGCCCGAGTCGCACCGCGTGAAGGTGGGCACCATCACGCGGGCCCAGCTGCAGCAGATCGCCGAGACCAAGATGCAGGACCTGAACGCGAACGACATCGACGCCGCCATCACCATGATCGCGGGCACCGCCCGGTCGATGGGCGTCACGGTGGAGGGCTAGGAATGGCCAAGCACGGCAAGCGCTACGACGACGCCAAGGCGCAGATCAACCCCGAGGGCAACTACCACCCACTCGAGGCCTTCCGCCTCCTGGTGGGCCAGGAAGTGGCCCGCTTCGACACCACGGTGGAGGCCCACTTCCGGCTGGGCGTGAACGTGCGCCACGCCGAGGAGCAGCTGCGCGGCACCATCGCGCTGCCGCACGGCACCGGCCGCGCGGTCACGGTGGCCGTGTTCGCCGAGGGCGAGAAGGCCCGTGAGGCCGAGGAGGCCGGCGCGCAGGTGGTGGGCGGCGAGGACCTGGTCAAGAAGGTGGAGGAGGGCTTCACCGACTTCGACGTGGCCATCGCCACCCCCGACATGATGGGCGCCGTGGGCCGCCTTGGCCGCGTGCTCGGCCCGTCGGGCAAGATGCCCAACCCCAAGACCGGCACCGTCACGTTTGACGTGGGCAAGGCCGTGGCCGACGTCATCGGCGGCAAGGTGGAGTACCGCACCGACCGCTCCGGCATCGTGCATATCGGCCTGGGCAAGAAGTCGTTCACGGCCGAGCAGCTCACCGAGAACTACGCCGCCATCCTGGATGAGATCCTCCGGGCCAAGCCGGCGTCCACCAAGGGCAAGTACATCAAGTCGATCAGCGTGGCCCAGACCATGGGACCCGGCATCGACATCGACCCGCAGTACACGCAGAACCTGCTCGAGGAGGCCACCGCCTAGGGCGGCCCCACCGCAGAGCATCCCGACCGAAGATCACGGGGGCGACCGGCAGGTCGCCTTGAACCAGGGGGACACCCCGACCCGTGTGAGGACGGAGCCACGGAGAGTGCGCGCGGCCACGTGCCACGCGCCACCTCCCCTCGGCCCGCCCTCGCGCGGCCAGCAGAGGAGGAGGTGAGGAACTGAACAGGGAGCAGAAGGCAGAGGCCATCGCGGTGATCGCGGAGCGCCTCTCCACCACCGATACCGTCATCGCGACGGCATTTCACGGGCTGAGCGTCCGGGAGGTCGATGACCTCCGCGGCTCGCTCCGCGAGGCCGGCGGCCAGTTCCAGGTCGTCAAGAACACCCTCGCGCGTCGCGCGTGCGACGAGGCCGGTGCCGAGGCCCTGATCGAGTACCTCGAGGGACAGACCGCGCTGGTGTGGGCGGCCGGTGACGCGGCGGCGGTGGCGAAGGCCCTCAACGGCTTCGCCAAGGCCACCGAGAACCGGCTCAGCATGAAGGGCGGCATCCTGGATGGCGCCCCCATCTCGGCCGACGAGCTCAAGCAGCTCGCATCGCTGCCGTCCCGTGACGAGCTGCTCGCCCGCCTGGTCGGGGGCGTCGCAAGCCCGCTGCAGGGCACCGCCAACGCGCTGAACAGCCTCCTCTCGGGCATGGCCCGGGCGCTGGGGGCCTACCAGGCGCAGCGCGCCGCCGAGGCGCCTGCCGAGGCAGCTGCCCCGGCAGCCGAGGAAGCACCCGCAGCCGAGGAGGCGCCTGCCGCCGAGGCCGAGGCCAGCACTGAGGACACCACGGAGGCCGCGCCCGAGGCGCCGGCCGACGACACCCCGGAGGCCGTGCGGGAGCCGGCAGCCGACGACACCGCGGACGCCGAGCCGGCTGCCGACGACACCACGGAAGGAGACTGACCATGGCGATGACCACCGACGAGTGGATCGACGAGCTCAAGGGGATTTCGGTCCTGGAGCTGAGCGAGCGCATCAAGGCGCTCGAGGAGGCCTTCGGCGTCAGCGCCGCGGCCGCGCCGGTGGCGGTTGCCGCCGCGCCGGCTGCCGGTGGCGGCGACGGCGGCGGAGCTGCCGAGCAGGACAGCTTCACCGTCACCCTCGACTCCGCGGGCGACAAGAAGATCCAGGTCATCAAGGTGGTCCGCGCGGTCACCGGCCTGGGCTTGAAGGAGGCCAAGGACCTCGTGGACGGCGCTCCCGGCACCGTCAAGGAGGGCGTGGCCAAGGAGGAGGCCGAGCAGATCAAGGCCCAGCTCGAGGAGGCCGGCGGCGCGGTGTCGCTCTCGTAGCGATCAAGCCTCGGTGACAGTCACCGCTTCGTACCCGGTGACAGTCACCATGTCTTACGCGGCCCGGGTGGCACTGCGCCACCCGGGCCGTTTGCTTACCTGCAGGTGCATGAACCGCCTGCTCATGAGCATGGCCGGCCTCGCGCTGCTCGGCGCGGCGGCCGCCTCCCCCGCTGTGGCCGTGGTGTCGCAGGGCACGTTCCGCATGGGGGCGGACGCCGCATGGGCCCGGGGCATCGATGGCAGCGCCACCCAGGTGGCCGTGCTGGACCCCGGCTTCGGCGGCCTCGACGCCTCCATCGCCGCGGGCGAATTGCCTCCCAGGGGCGCCATGCAGGAGAAGTCGTTCGATGCCGTCCACGGCATCGAGGGCCGCGACAACCTGGGGGCGCCCACCCAGCACGGCACGCGCATGGCCGAGATCGTGCACGACGTGGCCCCGGGCGCGCGCCTGGTGCTGGTGAACTACGCCGACATCGACGGCTTCCTGCAGGCGGTGGAATGGATCGCGGCGAACGGGATCCCCGTGGTGAGCCACTCCAATTCCATCCTGGGCGGGCCGTTCGACGGCACGGGCCCGCTGGCGCGGGCGGTCGACTCGGCCGCGGCACGCGGGGTGCTGTGGGTGAACTCCGCGGGCAACTTCGCCGAGCGGCACTGGCGCGGCGTGCCGTCGCCCACGGGCACCGAGGTGCCCGTCGCTCCCGCACCCGGCCAGACCATCGCCTTCGGCGTGGGGTGGAACGCGCCGGGCGTGCAGGCCGTGCTGGCCGTGCAGCGCCAGCAGGCCGACGGGGCGTGGGTGGACGTGGCGCGCAGCGACTCAACGCGGCGCACGCCGCCCATCACCGTGGACGGCGGGGCCTGGCGCGTGCTGGTCATCCGCACCGCCGGGGGGGATGCCCCGGTCAACCTCTTCTCGCGCACCGTGGGCTTCGGGGCCCTGGCCGTGCCCGACGGCAGCGTGGCCACGCCGGGTGATGCCGCAGGCGCGCTGTCGGTGGGCGCCGTGCCATGGCAGGGCACCGATCCCGAGAGGTACTCCTCGCGCGGGCCCACGCAGGACGGCCGGTCCAAGCCCGACCTGGTGGGCCCCACGTACGTGACGGCCAACCCGCTGTTCCCCGGCACGGCGGGCACCTCTGCGTCCACCGCGCACGTCGCGGGCGCGGTGGCTCTCATCCGCCACGAGCGCCTGGCGTCGGGACAGCCGGTGGACGTGCCGTCGCTGCGCGCCGACATCGTGCGGCGCGCGCGTGACCTGGGCGTGCGCGGACCGGACGCCGCCACCGGCGCGGGCATGGCCCGTGTGGATGTGCAGGCGCCGCGCATCACCGTGGCCGTGCCCCGGGGCCCGCGTCCACGGGTGCGCGTGATGGCGTTCGACGCAGGCACCATGGCGGCCGTCGAACTGCGGCTGAATGGTCGCCTCATGCGCACCGCGCCCGGACCCCAGATGCGCCAGCGCATCTGGCTGCGCAAGGGCCGTAATCGCGTTGAGGTACGGGCGCGCGACCTGGCCGGCAACCAGTCGGTTGTCCGGCGCGTGGTGGTGCGCCGATGATCCGCCACCGCGCCGCGGTCGGCGCGGTGGCCGCGGTGGCACTCGTCGCCACCGTGCCGACGACGGCGTCCAGCGCGGCTCCGCCCCTCTTCCCGCCGGTGGCAGCGGGCGACACCGACCCCGACGAGCCGGGTGCCGCGGTGCGGGCCACCGGGCGCATCCGCTCGGAGGGCTTCGAGCGGATCGGCGCTGATGCCATCCAGCCGCTCGCCGCCGATGGCCGCGGCGTGGTCATCGCGGTGCTCGACCTGGGGTTCGGTGCATCGCGGATCCCGGCGCTCCAGCGTCGGCGTGAGCTCCCGCCATCCGGCCGGCTCGAGACCATGAGCTTCGACCCCACGTGGGGCCTCGCCGGGCGCAATGCCTATGGCAACGCGACGAACCATGGCGAACTGGTGGCGCAGACGGTGTACGACTTCGCACCGGCAGCCCGGTACCTGTTCGTGAACTACCACACCGAGGACCAGTTCCTGTCGGCGGTGGACTGGCTCATCCAGCGGCGCCCGGACGTGGTGGTGCACAGCAACAGCTTCATCGAGGGAACCTTCGATGGCGACGGCGCCCCGGCCCGCGCCGTGGACCGCGCGGCCGAGGCCGGCATCGCATGGGTCAACTCCGCGGGTAACTACGCCCAGCGCCACTGGGAGGGCTCGTGGGCCGACGCCGACGATGATGACGTGCTCGACTGGCCCGTGACTCCCGGCTGGACATTCCCCGTCGATCCGGATCGGCCCATCACCTTCGCGCTGTCATGGGAACAGGACGAGGGCGCCGAGGTGACCGATCTCGACTTGGTGCTCCAGAAGCGCGACGCGGCGGGCAACTGGTTCGAGGTGGCTGCGTCCCGTGACTCGCAGCAGGATGGCGCGCGGGCGAGCGAGCGCGTGACCGGGGTTCCGTCAGGCGACGGCGGCGAGTTCCGCCTTCGAGTGGTGCTTGCATCCGGTCCGCCACCCCCTCGGCGTCTCACGCTGTTCTCGCGCGAGATCCCCATGAGCGCCCTGGGCGACCCCGCCCCCGGCAGCGTGCCCACCCCCGGCGATGCCGAGGGTTCGATCACGGTGGGCGCGGTGGGCTGGACGAGCAACGGGCTCAAGGCCTATTCCTCGCGCGGGCCCACCGACGACGGACGCATGAAGCCCGACATCACGGCGCCCACCAACACCCGCGTGCTCACCGCCACCGGCCCGCGCGCCATCGGCGGCACCTCCAATGCCGCGCCCAACGCCGCAGGCGCCATCGCCCTCATCATCGGCGCCCGCAAGATGGCTGGTGCTCCGCTCACGGTGGACCAGCTGCGCGACCTGCTGGCCACCCAGGCCCTCGACCTGGGCGCACCGGGACCCGACGATCAATTCGGCGCCGGCCGCATCCGGGTGGACGTGGACCCGCCCCGGATCGCGCTGACCCGCCGCCCCGCCCGCCTGGTGCGCAAGCTCCCGGTGCGCCTGGGCGCCCAGGTGGACGACGCCTCGCGGCTCACGGGATGGACGCTGCACGTGGACGGCCGGCGCATCGTGCATCGTGGCGGCGAGCGTCCGCCATCGGCCGCCCTGGGTCGTCGCTGGCTGCCCGACGGGCGCCATGTGATCGAGCTGCGGGCGTCGGACTGGCCCGGCAACGTCGGCGTCCGCCGCATGAAGGTGCTGGTGGACACCCGCGCCCCGCGCCTGAGGTCGTTCCGCGTGGAGCGGGTGGGTCGCGAGCGCGCCGTGGCATCCGGGCAGGCCGCGCGTCGCCCTGCGCGCGCAGTGCTGGTGGCATCCGACGTGAGCGCGTCACGCATCCGCGTGGTGCTGCGCGCGCGAGATGGGCGCGAGGTCCGGCGCCAGGTGCGATTCCGAGGCAAGGCCCGTCGGGTGCTGGGACTTGGATCGCTTCCACCTGGTCGGTACACCGCCACCATCACGGCCTCTGATGCCGTGGGGCACAATCGCACCGTCACGCGCGTGGTGCGCCTGCGCCCGTAGGACCGATCCCCGGGCGCCTCCGTCCCGGATTTCGCACAATTCACGTGCGCGCCCCAGACGCGCGACTCCATCCTTTTCCCGAACGAGGTACGTCAATGCCGCTCGATCGTGAAGTGAAGAGCAAGCTGAGGGACCGCGTCTCCCTCGCCAACAAGTCGAACGCCGACGAGGTCATCGCCGAGGTCGAGGCGGCCCGCGCCACCCTGGACCCCGACGACAAGGACTACGCCCGCCTGACCGGCTGGATCGAGGACGTCCAGCACGTGGCCGGCGGCAAGGTCATCGGCCGCACCGGCGACCCGGGGGCCCAGGCCGACGGCATGGCCTGAGCAGCGGTGATGCGCCCCGGGCCGGCCGGCCTCAGGACCGGCGGGCCCGGGTGGCGCGTCCCCCTGCGATAAGTCGCTGCAGCCGGCGGGTCTCGGCCAGCGCGTTCACCTGGCGGCGGTCGGCCGAGCTCCAGTGGCCCCGGCGCAGGCGCTCCTCACGCCCCTCGCGTGCCTCCACCCAGCGCTCATAGCCCTGGATGAGGCCGTTGATGGCGCCGGCCAGCGCGATGCCCTCGGGCGTGGCCGTGAACGGCCCCCCGTCCAGCGTGAGGCCCGCCGTCGGTGACCACGCCAGCTCGCCACCGCCGTCCTCCGACACCACGCGCAGGGAATCGGGTCCCACGCGCACCTGCGCGGCGTCCCACTCGCGCTTGAGCACGCCCTCCTCGACGGCGGGGCGGAAGCCGAACGCCCGCAGGCGCCTGCGCTCCTGGGGCGACGACCACACCTGGTGCGTGGAGTCGAGCAGGGGCACCAGCCGCGCCACGATGGCGTCGTCCTGCGACTCCCCGGTGCGGTGTGCAGCGCTGTCGTCCACCCCGTGAGTATGGCGCCGGGTTCGGCGGCGTGCCGCCTCCGGGGCATTGCGGAGGCAAAGGTGTATGATGCCCGCTCCGCCGTCGCCGCCCCTCGCGCCCACGCCCGGCGCGGCCGCAGTCGGCGGACGCGTACGACGTGCCCGGACCGCTGCTCGCCCACATACTCCGCGTCCTCGCGCCCACGGCGCCCGCCGCCGCATGCCCGTTCACCAATGAGCTCACGTCAGGAGGCATTGCGACTTGAGCACGCCCACTGCCCGCCGCACCCGCGAGAGGGATTTCTTCCCCCACGCCGGCCCTTCCGCCACCCAGGAACAGGTCCTGGCCGCGCCGGATGTCCCGAACCTGATCGACATCCAGCGCGCGAGCTTCGACCAGTTCCTCACCGAGGGGCTGCGCGAGACGGTCAATGACATCTCGCCCATCCAGGACTTCACCGGCACGCTCATGGTGGAGTTCGGTCCCTACACCATCGGTGGGTGGGAGCCCGGCATGCCGTTCAGCGAGATCATGCCGAACAACCCCATCAAGGAGTGCCGCGAGAAGGACCTCACCTACGCGGCCCCGCTCACGATGGAGGTCTCATTCGTCAACAAGGAGACCGGCGAGATCCGTCGCCAGAAGGTGTTCATGGGCGACCTCCCGCTCATGACCGACTGGGGCACGTTCATCATCAACGGCACCGAGCGCGTCATCGTCACGCAGCTGGTGCGCTCGCCGGGCGCCTACCTCATGGAGCCCAAGGACCGCGAGAAGCAGGTCTTCATCGCCAACCTCATGCCCGCGCGCGGGTCGTGGGTGGAGCTGGAGATCGACAAGAAGGGCCTGGTCAACGTGCGCATCGACCGCAAGCGCAAGCTTCCGGTCACCACCCTGCTGTTCGCGCTGGGCTATACGCGCGACGACATCCGCAACCTGTTCCCGCACCCCACTGACAAGAAGCGGGTCAATCCGTTCATCGAGGCCACCCTCGAGAAGGACGTCACCGAGGGCATGGCGGCGTCGGGCAACGCCAAGTCGCTGCAGGAGCTCGGCGCCCTGGTGGCCGAGATGCAGGGGCTGGCCAAGGACATCGACACGGTGCCGGGCGACGAGCGCCTGCGCATCGAGGATGAGATCGAGCGCATCGAGAAGCGCATCGACCTGCGCGCCGGCGACCTCATGCAGAACGCCCTCATCGAGGTGTTCAAGAAGCAGCGCCCGGGCGAGCCGCCCACCGAGGTCAACTCGCTCAACCTCGTGCGGGGCCTGTTCTTCGACCCGAAGCGCTACGACCTGACCAAGGTGGGTCGCTACAAGCTCGACGCCCGCCTGTCGGCCGACGGCACCACCGACACCCGCACGCTGGCCAACCCGCGGTTCACCGGGTCGCGCACGGGCATGCGCGACGACCTGGTGGAGCTCATCCGCCGCCTGGTGGACCTGCCCATCCGGTACGGCATCGACGAGGAGTCCAAGGACTTCGCGGCCGACGGCATCATGCTGCCGCGCGACGAGATGGTGCACGAGCTCGACGAGTACGAGCACTTCGGCAACCGGCGCCTGCGCACCGTGGGCGAGCTCATCCAGGAGGCCTTCCGCATCGGCCTCTACCGCATGGAGCGCGTGGTGCGCGAGCGCATGAGCACTGAGGACCCCGACACCATCACGCCGCAGACCATCATCAACATCCGTCCGGTGGTGGCCGCGCTGAAGGAGTTCTTCGGCTCGTCGCAGCTGTCGCAGTTCATGGACCAGACCAACTCGCTGGCCGGGCTCACCCACCGGCGCCGCCTGTCGGCGCTGGGCGCGGGCGGGCTCACCCGCGAGCGCGCGCCCATCGAGGTGCGCGACGTGCACCCCACCCACTACGGGCGCATGTGCCCCATCGAGACCCCGGAGGGCCCCAACATCGGCCTCATCGGCTCGCTGTCGGCGCACGCCACCGTCAACGAGTTCGGGTTCATCCAGACCCCGTACCGCGTGGTGAAGGGCGGCAAGCTGCAGAAGGAGGGCTCCGACTGGGAGATCGTGTGGCTGGATGCCACCCAGGAGGAGAACAAGATCATCGCCCAGGCCAGCGCCGAGGTGGACAAGTCGGGCAAGCTGCTGGGTGACGAGGTGCTGTGCCGCCGCAACGGCCAGCCGGTGCTGGTGAGCGCCAAGGACGTGGAGTACATGGACGTGTCCCCCGACCAGATCGTGTCGGTGGCCACCGCCCTCATCCCGTTCCTCGAGCACAACGACGCCAACCGCGCGCTCATGGGCGCCAACATGCAGCGCCAGGCCGTGCCGCTCATGGTGAGCGAGGCCCCGCTGGTGGGCACCGGCATGGAGCACCGCGCCGCGGTGGACACCGGTGACGTGGTGGTGGCCCGCCGGGCCGGCACCGTGCGCGCCGTCGACGCCACCCGCATCATCATCGAGGTGCGCGGGGGCGAGCACGACGAGTACGACCTCGAGAAGTTCGTGCGCAGCAACCAGGGCACGCTCATCCACCAGAAGCCCATCGTCGGCATGGGCGACAAGGTTGAGGCCGGCCAGGTGCTGGCCGACGGCTCGTCCACCGACCAGGGCGAGCTCGCCCTGGGCAAGAACATGCTCGTGGCCTTCATGTCGTGGGAGGGCTACAACTTCGAGGACGCCATCATCGTCTCGCACCGCCTCGTGAAGGACGACGTGCTGTCGTCCATCCACATCGAGGAGTACGAGATCGACGCCCGCACCACCAAGCTGGGCGCCGAGGAGATCACCCGTGACATCCCCAACCGCTCCGAGGAGTCGCTTGCCGACCTGGACGAGCGCGGGGTGGTGCGCATCGGCGCCGAGGTGGCGTCGGGCGACCTGCTGGTGGGCAAGGTCACGCCCAAGGGCGAGACCGAGCTCACCGCCGAGGAGAAGCTCATCCGCGCCATCTTCAAGGAGAAGGCCGGCGAGGTGCGCGACACCTCGCTCAAGGTTCCCCACGGCGAGGGCGGCAAGGTCATCGACGTCAAGACGTTCAGCCGCGAAGCCGGCGATGACCTTCCGGCCGGCGTCAACGAGTTGGTGCGCGTGTACGTGGCCAAGCGACGCAAGATCGCCGAGGGCGACAAGCTGGCCGGCCGCCACGGCAACAAGGGCGTGATCTCGAAGATCGTGCCCGAGGAGGACATGCCGTTCCTGGAGGACGGCACGCCCATCGACATGATCCTCAACCCGCTCGGCGTGCCCAGCCGCATGAACATCGGCCAGATCCTCGAGACCCACATGGGGTGGGCCGCGGCTACCGGTTGGCGCAAGGGCGCGGACGGCACGACCTCCCGCACCTTCGTGGCCACCCCGGTGTTCAACGGCGCATCGCCGGAGGACGTGGACAGCGTGCTGGCCGAGTGGGCGCAGGCCCACGCCGAGGAGCCCATCGAGCTCCGGGTGAACCCGGCCGAGATCGAGGGCCGTCGCGCCAGCGGCAAGTTCCGCCTGTACAACGGGCGCACGGGCGAGCCGTACGACGGCAAGGTCACCGTGGGCTACATGTACATGCTCAAGCTGCTGCACCTGGTGGACGACAAGATCCACGCGCGTTCCACCGGCCCGTACTCCCTTGTCACTCAGCAGCCGCTGGGCGGCAAGGCGCAGTTCGGCGGGCAGCGCTTCGGCGAGATGGAGGTGTGGGCGCTGGAGGCTTACGGCGCCGCGTACACGCTCCAGGAGATGCTCACCATCAAGAGCGACGACACCGTGGGCCGCGTGAAGGCCTACGAGGCCATCGTGAAGGGCGAGAACATCCAGGAGCCCTCCATCCCCGAGAGCTTCAAGGTGCTGCTCAAGGAGATGCAGAGCCTGGCGCTCGACGTGCGCATCGAGGGCGAGTCCGGTGTGGACACCGCCGCCCGCGAGGACGACGAGCTGCTGCGCGCGGCAGAGGAGCTGGGAATCGACCTCTCCGGCGCGCCGCTTCCCATCGAGGAGGAACTCGAGAGGGAGGCGCAGGAGGCCAAGGAGGCCGAGAAGGTGGCGGCGGGCGGCGGTGACGCCGGCGACGACCAGGGCGACGCGGAGGACGGCAAGTGATCGACATCAACAACTTCGACTCCATCAAGATCGGCCTCGCCTCGTCGAAGCAGATCCGCCAGTGGTCCTCGGGCGAGGTCACCAAGCCCGAGACCATCAACTACCGCACGCTCAAGCCCGAGAAGGATGGGCTCTTCTGCGAGAAGATCTTCGGTCCCACCAAGGACTGGGAGTGCTACTGCGGCAAGTACAAGCGCGTGCGCTACAAGGGCATCATCTGCGAGCGCTGCGGCGTGGAGGTCACCCGGGCCAAGGTGCGCCGCGAGCGCATGGGCCACATCGACCTGGCTGCCCCGGTCAGCCACATCTGGTTCTTCAAGGGCGTGCCCAGCCGCATCGGGTACATCCTCGACCTGGCTCCCAAGGAGCTCGAGAAGGTCCTGTACTTCGCCGCGTCCATCATCACCTCGGTGGACACCGAGAAGCGCGACACCGACCTGGGCACCCTGCAGGAGCAGGTGGACGAGGCCGTGCAGGGGTACGTGCAGGAGCGCGACATCCGCAGCCAGGAGCTGCGCGAGCGCCTGGAGCGCCGCGTCAACTGGCTGCGCGAGGGTGACGACAAGGGCTTCGACGTGGAGGACGAGTTCTGGGTGGAGGACATCGCCACCACCCGCGACCCCGAGAATCCCGACGCCCCGCCGGTGCCCAAGGAGCTCAGCGACGCCGAGCGCAAGTCGATCGAGTCGGAGCTGCGCAAGGAGACCGACGCGCTCATCCGCGACGACGAGCGCTATACCGAGGAGTCGGTGGAGCGCCTGCAGGAGGCCTGGGCCAAGTTCAAGGAGATCTCGCCCCGCGACGTCATCAACGACGACCAGCTGTTCCGCGAGATGCGCGACCGGTTCGCGTCGCCGTTCGGCTTCGGCGAGTACTTCGAGGGCGGCATGGGCGCCCAGGCCATCCGCCAGCTGCTCGAGGGCTTCGACCTCGAGAAGGAGGCCGAGAACCTGCGCGAGGTCATCCGCACCTCCCGCGGCCAGCGCCACGCCCGCGCCCTCAAGCGACTGCGCGTGTGCTCGGCGTTCATCCACTCGGACAACCGCCCGGAGTGGATGATCCTGGAGGCCGTGCCGGTCATCCCGCCGGAGCTCCGCCCCATGGTGCAGCTTGACGGCGGCCGGTTCGCCACATCGGACCTCAACGACCTGTACCGCCGCGTCATCAACCGCAACAACCGCCTGAAGCGGCTCCTCGACCTCGGTGCCCCCGAGATCATCGTGAACAACGAGAAGCGCATGCTGCAGGAGGCCGTGGACGCCCTGTTCGACAACGGCCGCCGCGGCCGCGCGGTGACCGGGCCGGGCAACCGCCCGCTCAAGTCGCTGTCGGACATGCTCAAGGGCAAGCAGGGCCGCTTCCGGCAGAACCTGCTGGGCAAGCGCGTGGACTACTCGGGCCGTTCGGTCATCGTGGCCGGCCCCGAGCTGCGCCTGTACCAGTGCGGCCTGCCCAAGCTCATGGCGCTCGAGCTGTTCAAGCCGTTCATCATGAGCCGCCTGGTGGAGCGCAAGCAGGTGCAGAACATCAAGGCGGCCAAGAAGATGGTCGACTCGATGATCCCCGAGGTGTGGGACGTGCTCGAGGAGGTCATCGCCGAGCACCCCGTGCTGCTCAACCGCGCGCCCACCCTGCACCGCCTGGGCATCCAGGCCTTCGAGCCGGTGCTGGTGGAGGGCAAGGCCATCCAGCTGCACCCGCTGGTGTGCACCGCCTTCAACGCCGACTTCGACGGCGACCAGATGGCCGTGCACCTCCCGCTGTCGGTGGAGGCGCAGTCCGAGGCCCGCATCCTCATGCTGTCGGCCAACAACATCCTGTCGCCGGCCCACGGGCGCCCCATCACGGTGCCCAGCCAGGACATGATCCTGGGCCTGTACTACCTCACCTACTGCCCCACGGTGTACGTGCGGGAGAAGGGCGAGTCGGGCAATGGCCGCGCCATCGAGGTCATCGACCTGTGGGACTCCGAGGGTCGCCGGTTCGTCATCCCCAAGGGCCACGAGGCCCGCATCGAGGGCGTCACCGACTGGGTGGCCGACCCGTTCAAGGAGGCCCCGCAGGATCCGCCGCGCGCGTTCCGCAGCGACGACGAGGTGCTGGGCGCGCTCGACCACGGCACGGTGGCGCTGCAGGACCTGGTGGAGGTGCGCCCCCTGGCGGACCACGCCGCCGGGCGCCTGGTCACCACCGCCGGCCGCGTGCTGTTCAACCACGAGCTCCGCGTGCAGCTGGACGAGTTGCTGGACCACGTGGAGGACCCGCACCCGTACCCGTGGCAGAACCGCGTGTTCACCAAGCGCGAGCTGGGTGAGTTCATCGAGGAGCTGGTGGACCTGTACGGCGCCACCACCGTGTCGATGATGCTCGACACCTTCAAGGCGCTGGGCTTCCGCTTCGCCAGCCAGTCGGGCATCACGATCTCCAAGAACGACGTGGTCATCCCGCCGGAGAAGGCCGACATCCTGGCCAAGTACGACGCCGAGGTGCAGCGCTTCGAGGACTTCTTCTCGGAGGGCCTCATGACCGCCGAGGAGCGCCACGAGCGCGTGGTGAACCTGTGGGACGAGGCCACCGACGAGGTCGCCGAGGCCATGCAGGACCACCTCTACCGCCTCAACCCCATCTTCATGATGGCCAACTCGGGTGCCCGTGGCTCCTTCAAGCAGATCCGCCAGCTGGCGGGCATGCGCGGCTGCATGGCCAACCCGAAGGGCGAGATCATCGAGCGCCCGATCAAGAGCAACTTCATGGAGGGGCTCTCGGTCCTGGAGTACTTCATCTCCACCCACGGCGCGCGCAAGGGACTTGCCGACACCGCCCTCAAGACTGCGGACTCGGGCTACCTCACCCGGCGCCTCGTGGACGTGTCGCAGGACGTCATCGTGCGCGAGCGCGACTGCGGCACCACCGAGGGCATCGAGGCCGCCGTGGTGCGCGACGGGCACACCAACCCGTCGCTCCTGGGCCGCGTGATCATCGGACCGGTGGTGGACTCCGCCACCGGCGAGGTGATCGCCGACCTCCGGGGCGACGCGCCCGACGAGGCCGACGACGAGGCCGTGGACGCCTTCCGCTCGGTGGAGATCGACAGCGCCCTCATGCAGCAGATCACCGACCTGGGCACGCGTCACTCCACGGCATCCATGATGGTGCGCTCGCCGCTCAAGTGCCGCAGCGCCGTGGGCGTGTGCACGCACTGCTACGGCCGCAACCTCGCCTCGGGCGAGATGTGCGAGCCCGGCGACGCCGTGGGCATCATCGCCGCGCAGTCCATCGGCGAGCCCGGCACGCAGCTGACCATGCGTACGTTCCACACCGGCGGAGTGGCCGGCGCGGACATCACGCAGGGCCTCCCGCGAATCGTGGAGCTGTTCGAGGACCGCAAGCCCAAGGCGCTGGCACACGTGGCCGCGCACGACGGCTGGATCCGCATCGAGGACGATGAGTCGCGCCCCGGTGGGGCCATCATCCACCTCGAGTCGCCCGTCACCATCGAGGTGGGGCGCAAGAAGGAGCCGGTGCGCGCGCCGGTCACCTACCAGGTGCTCAAGCGCACGCAGATCCGCCGCGACCTGGAGGATGGCTCCTGGGTGGAGGCGGGCGACCTGCTCACGGACGGGTCCGCCTTCCCCAGCGACATCCTCGAGGCCCAGGCCGGCATCGACCTGGGGATCACCGGAACAGTGGCATCGGTCACCCCCGGTCGCACCGAGAAGGGCGTGCGCGCCATCAAGGTGGAGGTCTCGGGCGAGGATGGCGTGCAGACGCGCCACCTGCGCGTGCCCGCCGATCGCCCGGCACCGCCCATCCACGACGGCATGCACGTGCGCGACGGCGTGCACGTGACCGGTTCCGGTTGGGGCGCGGGTGACCGCGCCACCAAGACTGAGGGCTACCTGGTGGCCCAGGTGCAGGACGTCTATCGGTCGCAGGGCGTGGAGATCAACGACAAGCACATCGAGGTGATCGTCCGGCAGATGCTGCGCAAGGTGCGCATCGAGGAGCCCGGCGACACCAACTTCCTGCCCGGCCAGCTGGTGGACAAGCCGGTCCTCTTCCGCGAGAACCAGCGCGTGCGCCTGGCGGCGGCCGACAAGCTGCAGCGCAGCCGCAAGAAGGTCAAGCGCACCGCCGAGGAGACCGAGGAGCTGCTCGACTCGGCCATGGCGCGCTACGTGCCGCTCATCCTGGGCATCACCAAGGCGTCGCTGGCCACCGAGTCGTTCCTGTCGGCGGCCTCCTTCCAGGAGACCACCAAGGTGCTCACCGACGCCGCGCTGGAGGGCAAGGTGGACCACCTCCGGGGCCTCAAGGAGAACGTCATCATCGGCAAGCTCATCCCGGCGGCCACGGGCCTTCGCAGGTACCGCCAGCTGGAGATCGAGCCGGTGCGACGCGCTCCCGCGCTGCTGGAGTTCGACCTGGACGAGCCCTTCTCGCTGGTGGAGGAGGACGTGGACGACCTGGTGGGGCTGGTGGACGCCAGCGGCACCTACTCGTTCGAGCCCGAGCCCGACCCGGTCCCCGAGGCCGCGGACGACGCCGCCGAGTAGCGGCAGGCAGGCATATGCAGGGCGCGGAGGGCGCCGTCGGGATCAGGTCCCGGCGGCGCCCTTCTTCCTGCGCTGCCAGAACCACATGGGCATGCGGCGGTCCTCCGGGTAGCGCGCATCCGCCCGGGCCTGGGAGCGCTCGCCGTACACGCGCCGCGCCCACCACGAGCTGGGGCGGGCCAGGCGCACGGCGCCGATGAACCCGAACACCCACACGAGGAGGCCCAGCGCTCCGAGGGTCCACTTCCCCTTGAGGAAGCACACGACGGCGAAGGCGGCGGCCAGCACGTGCCATGCGCTGATGATCCAGCTCCCCGCGACGTTCGCGTTCACCCAGACATCGCGCCAGAACGGGATGCCCAGGGCGATGAGCCCCAGCACCGCGGCAAGGGTGATGACCGCGTCCACCGATCGCCGCCCCTCCTGCTCCCAGTACACGTCCTTGAGCGTGAGCCACAGCGCGAACTCATCCAGGGTCAGCGCCGCGCCGATGCCGAACATCGTGGGCACGATCAGCGCCGCCGCGCCGCCCGGCTGCCAGTCGATGGCGATGCCGATGACCCCGCTGATGAGCAGCAGGAAGATCCCGGGTACCAGGTGGTGCAGGTGCGTGCCGCCCACCGATATGTCGCCGAACGGGCCCTTGCCCGCCTTGATCATGTGCGTGATGGTGCGCGTGATCACGAATGTGACCAGGAAGGCCACGAGGGTCATCCACACGGTTCCGAGCCCGGTGGAGCGGATGCGCTCCTCGAACGCGTCCGCTACCGGGAAGATCTCCGCGAAGGCGCTGGCCGATGTCAGCAGGTCAGGGGAGGGCATGGGCCTACGCTAGCGGCGGCCCCCGGCGGGCGTCAGCCGGGGAAGCGTACGTGCAGGTGGTCGTCGTGGTTGGGCCAGCGCACCACCACGCCAGCCGGTCCGCGCAGGTCGAGGGACGGCCCGATGAGGACGAGCGACGCCCCGCGCGCCACCAGGCGGTCCACGATGTCCTGGGTGAGCGCCCGGTCGTAGTTGGACGGGTTCGCCGGGCCGCGCACCCGGTCGCGGCGGGGCAGGCGGATGTCCACGTCGAGCCCGTTCTGGTGCGACGCGTGCCCGTCGATGGTGCCGCCGCCCGCCCGCGCCAGGTCGCCGATGCCGATGGGCCCGGCACCGGGGTGCGTGGCCGCCCACCAGCGACCCAGATCCACCATCTCGCGCACCAGCCGGGCGGTGCCCCAGCGCGTCTGCAGCCCGCCGGGCTCGCTCTGCGTGCGCGGGTCATAGGTGTAGTAGCCGGTGCCCGACGCCGGCAGCCGCACCCCACCCGCCAGGTGGCCGCCGTTGGGCGACCCGCCGGCGCGGCTTCGCCGCCAGTTGATGATGGCCCCGGCCTGCTCGCCCGTCACCCGCATGGTGTCAGGCACCAGCACGGGCTCGCGAGGCACCGTCATGGTGACGGGGCTCGTGGGCACGGGAATGGTGGCCGCCGTGTCGTCGGGCAGCGCCGCGGCAAGGGGAACCGAGCACGCCAGCAGGCCGATCATGCCGATCCAGGCGGCGCGGCCGCGCGCGTGGCGCCGGGCCTCGCGGCGATGGCCGCAGGCCACGCAGGGGCAGGGCGTCGTGAGGAGGCGTGGGCTCATGGGCCGGGCACGCTAGGCACCTGCCGCACGCCCGTGGGAAATGCCCGTTTCGGGTTGGTGCCGTCGACGCGTGCGACCGGTCTCCTGCCCTGTTCGCAGGGCTGCCCTACCATCACGCGGCGATGTCCCGATTGGCCCGCCCTGCATTCCTCATCCCCCTGGTGGCCGTGCTGGTGCTCATCGGCGCGGGCGCGTGGTGGTGGTCGCAGGCGCAGAGCAGCACTCCGGTGTCGGAGCAGCAGGCCCAGCAGGAGTTCGGCGGTGGTGACGAGGCCCCCCGCGTGGCGCCCGGCGGCCCGCGTGCCGGGGTGTGGAACTACCGCGCCACCGGTGATGAGACCGTGGGCGCCGGCCCGATCACGGTGGACCGTCGCCTGCCGGCCACGGCGCGCGTGGTGGTGCGACCCGCCCCGGGCGGCTTCTGGCGCACGCTGGTGCTCAGCGAGGAGCACGTGGAGGCATCACGGCTGCGGGTGCGCCCCCGGGGCACCTACGTGGTGGAGCGCGTCACCACGGTGAAGGTGGCGGGCATCGGCCGCGACGACCGACAGATGCTGGTACCGCCCGCGCTGTCGCTCCCGCGCTCCATGGAGCGCGGTGATTCCTGGGTGGAGCGTTACCGCCTGGACGAGGTGCGGGTGGTCACCCGCGCCCGCGTGGTGCGGGCCACCACCGTGGACGTGGGCGGGCAGCAGGTGCCGGTGGTGCTCATCGACAAGAAGGGCACCGTCACCGGGCCCATCGAGGGATTTCGCGACGACCTGATGTGGTGGTCGCCCGAGATGGACATGCCCGTGCGCTGGAAGATGGCCACCAAGCTGGACGGCTTCGCCTCCATCCGCACCGATGCCGACCTGGTGCTGGAGAGCACCGAGCCCACTACCTGATGGGCCCCGTGTCGGGGGACCGGGCGCCCCTGCCCGTGGTGCTGCTGGCCGTGGTGGCCGGCGTGCTGGCGTTCACCACCGACCAGCCCCTGGTGCTGGCGGCGCTGGCGGTGGGAGCCATGGTGCTGCTGCGCGCCGCGCCAGGGCATCCCGGGCGGCTCGTGCTGATCGGTGCCGTCATCTCGGCCGTGGCGGTGTTCGTGCTCACGCCGCTGCTCACCGCGCAGGGTGACCTGGTCCTGTTCGCCATCCCCGTTCCCCCGCCGCTGAATGGCGAGATCACGGCCGAGGCCGTGGTGCAGGGCGCCACGGCGGCGGCACGCGTGGTGGCCACCATCGCGCTTGCGGCGGCCATATTCGCCTGGGCCGACCCCGACCGCATGCTGGCGGGCCTGGGGCGCGTGGCCCCCAAGTCGGCCCTGGTCACGGCGCTGGCGGCCCGCCTGGTGCCCACCATGCGCCGTGACGCCCGCGCCATCTCCGAGGCCGCGCGCCTGCGCGGCGTGGCGCTGACCACGGGCCCCCGCCTGCAGCGTGCGCGGGCCGCCGCGCCCCTGGCGTTGCCGCTGGTGGGATCGGCGCTGGAGCGCGGGCTGGATGCGGCCGAGGCAATGGCGGCGCGCGGCTACGGCGAGGGTCGGCGCACGCGGCTGCCCGAGCGCCGGCGCGACGCGGGGGAGTGGGTCGTGCTGGCGCTGGCGGTCCTCCTGGTACCCGTGGTGGCGTGGGCCATCGCCTCCGGAGCCGCGGGGTTCGCCTTCTACCCGGTGCTGGGTCCGGTGGTCACGCCGGGCGCCGTGGTGCTGGCCCTGGCCGCGCTGGTGGCCCTGCTGGCCTCCGCCCTCGTGCTGGCTGTCACCGGCACCCGCCCGAGTGGTGTTGGCCCGCCTGATTCCCCGTGATACGGTCCCGGACCGCTCGCCCCGAGGGGTGGGCCGGTGTTCCACGTCCACAGTCCGGAAGAGGCTCGTGCCTACGATCAACCAGATGGTCCGCAAGGGCCGAAAGCCCAAGGCGACCAAGACCTCCACGCCCGCGCTCCGCGGCGCGCCGCAGAAGCGCGGGGTGTGCACCAGGGTCTACACCACCACCCCGAAGAAGCCGAACTCGGCGCTGCGCAAGGTTGCGCGTGTGCGGCTGACCAACGGGATGGAGGTCACGAGCTACATCCCCGGCGAGGGCCACAACCTGCAGGAGCACTCCGTTGTGCTGGTGCGTGGTGGCCGCGTGAAGGACCTTCCGGGCGTCCGGTACAAGGTCATCCGCGCCGCCCTCGACACCGCCGGCGTGTCCGACCGCAAGCAGGCCCGTTCCAAGTACGGCGCCAAGACCCCGAAGTAGGCACATGCCCCGCCGCGCAGCAATCACCCGCCGTCCGCTCATCCCGGACCCCGTCTACGACAACGTCGTCGTGACGCAGCTCATCAACAAGGTCCTCCTCGACGGCAAGAAGTCCGTGGCCGAGCGCACCGTGTACGACGCCCTCGAGCGCATCCGCGAGCGCACCGGCCGCGACCCGGTCCAGGTGATGGAGGAGGCCATCCGCAACGTGACGCCCGTGCTCGAGGTCAAGAGCCGACGCGTGGGTGGCGCCACCTACCAGGTCCCCATCGAGGTGCCGCCGCGCCGCGGCCGCACCCTCGCCATCCGCTGGATCGTGCTTTTCGCGCGGCAGCGCCGCGAGAAGCAGATGAGCGAGCGACTCGCCAACGAGCTGCTGGACGCCCTCGGATCGCAGGGTGGCGCGTTCAAGCGCAAGGACGACATCTACCGCATGGCCCAGGCCAACAAGGCCTTCGCGCACTACCGCTGGTAGCCCCCGTTCCCCGTCCATCCCGGACGGGGTTCGGCTTGCATTAATCAGAGACGACGCGGGGGAACATCTCCCGTGCCATACGTGACGGACAGGTGAGATTCAGTGTCTGAGGCGAAGAAGGTCCCGCTCGAGCGCACCCGGAACATCGGGATCATGGCCCACATCGATGCGGGCAAGACCACCACGACCGAGCGCATCCTCTACTACACCGGTCGCACCCACCGCATCGGCGAGGTGCACGAGGGCGCCGCCACCATGGACTGGATGGAGCAGGAGCAGGAGCGCGGCATCACCATCACCTCCGCCGCCACCACCTGCTTCTGGCGCGACCACCGCATCAACATCATCGACACCCCCGGCCACGTGGACTTCACGGTCGAGGTGGAGCGCTCGCTGCGCGTGCTCGACGGCGCCGTGGCCGTGTTCGACTCGGTGGCCGGCGTGGAGCCGCAGTCCGAGACCGTGTGGCGCCAGGCCGACCGCTACCGCGTGCCGCGCATCGCCTACGTCAACAAGATGGACCGCATCGGCGCCGACTTCGACGCCGCCGTGCAGACCATGATCGACCGCCTGGGCGCCAAGGCCGTGCCCATCCAGCTGCCCATCGGCGCCGAGTCGGAGTTCGCGGGCATCATCGACCTGGTCGAGATGAACGCCACCACCTACAAGGACGACCTGGGCACCGAGGTGGAGGTGGGCCCCATCCCGGAGGCCATGTCCACCGACGCCGAGGTGGCCCGCGAGCAGCTCATCGAGGCCCTTGCCGACAGCGATGACGAGCTGGCCGAGGCCTACCTCGAGGGCAACGACATCACGCCGGACATGATCAAGAAGGCCATCCGCACCGCGGTGCTGGCCATCGACATGACACCCGTGCTCTGCGGCTCGTCGTTCAAGAACAAGGGCGTGCAGCCGCTGCTGGACGCCATCGTGGACTTCATGCCGTCGCCGCTCGACGTGCCGCCCGCCGAGGGCGTGGACGACCGCGGCAACGAGGTGGAGCGTCCGTCCGACCCGTCGGCGCCCTTTGCCGCGCTTGCCTTCAAGGTGATGAGCGACCCCTACGTGGGGCGCCTCACCTTCCTGCGCGTCTACTCCGGCACCGTCAACGCGGGCGATGGCATCATCAACGCCACCAAGGGCGAGCGCAAGGAGCGCATCGGCCGCCTGCTGATGATGCATGCCAACCACCGCGAGGAGGCCGACACGGCATCCGCGGGGGACATCGTGGCCGCGGTGGGCCTCAAGACCACAACGACGGGCGACACCCTCTGCACCCCGGCCGACCCGGTGATCCTGGAGGAGATGACCTTCCCCGACCCGGTCATCCGCCTGGCCATCGAGCCCAAGACCAAGGCCGACCAGGAGAAGCTGTCCACCGCCCTGCAGCGCCTGCAGGATGAGGACCCCACGTTCCGCGTGCGCACCGACGAGGAGACCGGCCAGACGGTCATCGCCGGCATGGGCGAGCTGCACCTGGAGATCATCGTCGACCGCCTCATGCGCGAGTTCAGCGTGGACGCCAACGTGGGCGCCCCCCAGGTGGCCTACCGCGAGACCATCCGCAAGCGCGTCGAGAAGATCGAGGGCCGGTTCGTGCGCCAGTCCGGTGGTCGCGGCCAGTACGGCCACGTGTACATCTCGGTCGAGCCCAACGAGCCCGGCAAGGGCTACGAGTTCGAGAACAAGACCGTGGGTGGCTCGGTACCCAAGGAGTATGTCCCGGCCGTGGACGAGGGCATCAAGGAGGCCCTCGAGGGCGGCGTGGTGGCCGGCTACCCGATGGTCGACGTGAAGGTGGAGCTCATCGACGGCTCGTACCACGACGTCGACTCCAACGAGGGCGCCTTCAAGATCGCCGGCTCCATGGCCGTGCGCGAGGCCGCCAAGCGCGCCAGCCCATGCCTGCTCGAGCCGCTCATGGCCGTGGAGGTCGTGTGCCCCACCGAGTTCATGGGCACCGTGGTGGGTGACCTCAACGGTCGGCGTGGCCGCATCGGTGGCATGGAGGAGAAGGGCACCACGGGCACCATCCAGGCCCAGGTTCCGCTGTCGGAGATGTTCGGCTACGCCACCTCCGTGCGCTCGGCCACCCAGGGCCGCGCCACCTTCACCATGCAGTTCGACCACTACGCCGAGGTCCCCAACTCGATCGCCGAGGAGATCAAGGCGAAGGTGGGCGCCACCAGCGACTAGCCGCCCGCGGCTATTCGTGCAGGAGGCGTGACAGGTGCACGGCGGGGTGCTCGGCCTCGCGGCCCGTCAGGTCGCGTATCTGCTGGCGGCAGCTCACGCCCGCGGCCACCACGGGGGCGGCTGACGCCCGCACCTGCGGGGCCAGCCGGTCCTCGCCGATGAGGCGCGACTCCTCGGGGTGCTGGTAGCCGAACGCGCCGGCCATGCCGCAGCACCCGGCATCGGTGGCGTGGGCGCCCGGGCCCAGCGCGGCCACGGCCGCGGTGTCACCGTCGGCGCGCGCATGGCAGTGGCGGTGCACCAGGGGCGCGTCGGCCATGCCGGCCACCTCCAGGCCCAGGTCCATCACGGCCTGCTCGAACGACACCACGGCGCCGGCCACCCACTGCGACCGGGGATCGTCGGGCAGCAGCCACGGCAGGTCGGACGCCAGCATCGACAGGCACGAGGGCTCCAGCACCACGATGGGGTGGCCGCCCATGGCCCATGGCGCAAGGGTGTCCAGCACCTTGGCCCCCTGGCTGCGCGCCAGGTCGGGCATGCCCTGCGACAGCGCGGGCCGGCCGCAGCACCCGCCCGACAGCACCCGCACCCCGGCGCCTGCGGTCGTGAGCACCCGCACCGCGGCGTCGCCCACAGGCGGATGCAGGAACCGCGTCCAGGTGTCGGCGAACAGCCCCATCGGCGTTCCCTGCCCCTGGCCCCGCGGCGGCTTCCACTCGCGCACGGGCATGGGTACCGGGCGTCCCATGCGGCGCTCCGCCGCCCGCGCCATGCGCCGCGCCAGGCGCGGCGACGCCGACCCCGCGCGCATCACGTCGTGCGCGTGCGCCGCGGCCAGCACCGACGGCGGCGGGCGCCGCTCGGCGTGC
This sequence comes from Thermoleophilia bacterium, assembly GCA_016780995.1. Lineage (GTDB taxonomy): Bacteria > Actinomycetota > Thermoleophilia > Miltoncostaeales > Miltoncostaeaceae > SYFI01. The sequence goes on from JADHKZ010000001.1 coordinate 58,162, forward strand.
CGGTGCACCAGCGCCTCCACCTTCAGGCGCGACATGTCCACGCCGGCCGGGCACTCGGTGGCGCATGCCCGGCACGACAGGCACAGGTCCATGGCCTCGGCCAGGCCGGGGTCCGCCAGCCCCAGGTCCAGGTGGCCCTCCAGAGCCGCGCGCAGCAGCACGGCCCGCCCGCGCGTGGAGTGGCGCTCGTCGCGCAGCGCCTGGTACGAGGGGCACATCACGGCGTCCGACCTGCGGCACTGGCCGTTGCCATTGCACGCTTCGGCCGCGCGCTGCAGACCGCCCGCGTGGTCGAACGGCACCGCCGTGCTCATGTGGTGGAGCGGGGGGGAGGACTGGATGCGCAGGCCCTCGTCCATCGGCTCGGGACGGGCGATGATGCCCGGGTTCAGGATGCCCTGCGGGTCGAGCGCGTGCTTCACCTGCGCGAACCGCGTGATGAGGTCGTCGCCGTACATGCGCGGAAGCATCTCGCCGCGGAGCCTGCCGTCGCCGTGCTCGCCCGACAGCGACCCGCCATGCGCGGCCACCAGGTCGGCCACGCCCTCGGCCACGCGCCGCACCCGCGCCACGGCGCCCTCTTCCCGCAGGTCCACCATGGGGCGGATGTGCAGGCACCCCACGCTGGCGTGGCCATACCACACCGCGTCGCCCAGCCCCTCGTGGGCCAGCAGGCGCCGCACCTCGCGTGCGAACGCGGCCAGCTGGTCGGGCGGTACCGCGGGGTCCTCGATGAACGGGATGGGCTTCTGGTCGCCCTCGGTGCGAAGCGCGCGGGCGATGCCGGTGCGCCGGATGGTCCACACCGCGGCCTGGTCGCGCGGCTCGGTGACCACCGTGGCGCCCGCCAACGCGCGCGCCTGCCCCACGGCCTGCCCCCGCTCTCCTGAGTACTCCACCACCAACATCGCGGGCGCCCGGCCCAGCAGGCCGAGCAGCGCGCGCTCGGCCGGCTGGCGGTTGGCCGGGTCCACCAGCGACGCGTCCATCAGCTCCACGGCCGACGGCCCCGTGGCGATGAGGGCGGGCACGGCCTCCAGCGCGGCGTCGACGTCGGGGAAGGGCATGATGGCCAGCGCCCGCTCATCGGGCACCGGCACCAATCGCACCACGGCCTGGCGCAGCACCGCCAGCGTGCCCTCGCTCCCGGAGAGAAACGCCGGCCAGTCGGGTTGGGGCCCCACCAGGCGATCCAGCGCATATCCGGACACCCGGCGCATGAGGGAGGGGAAACCCCGGTCGGTTGCAACCGCCCGCGCGGCCTCCAGCGTCGCCGGCGCCGCGCCGCCCCTGCGCAGCGACGCCTGCGTGCCGTCGGCCAGCACCACGTCCAGCTGCACCAGGTTGTCGGCGGTCATCCCGTGCACGATCGACCGGGCGCCCGCGGAGTTGTTGCCGATCATCCCGCCCAGGGTGGCGCGACTGCCGGTGGCCACATCGGGCCCGAACATGAGCCCGTGCGCGGCCGCCACCCGGTTGAGCTCGTCCAGCACCACCCCCGGCCCCACGCGCGCGGTCATGGATCCTGCGTCCACCTCCAGGTCGCGCAGCCGCGAGCAGTCCACCACCAGACCGCGGCCCACCGCCTGCCCGGCCAGGCTGGTGCCCGCACCCCGCATGGTGAGCGGGATGTCGTGGCGCGCGCAGGCGTCCACGGCCAGCGCCAGGTCGTCCGCATGCCCGGCCAGCAGCGCACCCACCGGCACGCGGCGGTACAGGCTGGCGTCCACGGCGTAGATCTCGCGGGTGGCCGCATCGCCGCGCACCGTCCCCCGCGCTTCGCGGGCCAGTTCCAGCAGCGCCTGACGGGCGGGATCCATGGGTTCGATCCTATGCGTGACGGATCACCGAAGTCGCGCTTGCGAGCCGCCCGCCGCGTGCTATGTTCCCCCGGCTCGAAAGAGCAACGGCCTTCACACGCGCGGCCATTCAGGGCCGCGCGTTGCATGTGGAAGCCTTTTCGGAAGCACTCAGCGGGTGGCGACCCGGATGGTCGCACGCCCGCTCGGACGCGCATGAGGAGCATGGGATGGCGAAGGAGAAGTTCGACCGCTCGAAGCCCCACGTGAACGTGGGCACCATCGGTCACGTCGACCACGGCAAGACGACCCTCACTGCTGCCATCACCCAGACGCTCGGCCAGAAGTTCGGCGGCGAGGTGCGCAGCTTCGATGAGATCGACAACGCCCCCGAGGAGCGCGAGCGCGGCATCACCATCGCCACCTCGCACGTGGAGTACGAGACGGAGGGCCGTCACTACGCCCACGTCGACTGCCCGGGTCACGCTGACTACATCAAGAACATGATCACGGGTGCCGCCCAGATGGACGGCGCAATCCTGGTGGTGTCGGCCGCTGACGGCCCCATGCCCCAGACCCGTGAGCACATCCTGCTCGCCCGCCAGGTGGGCGTGCCGTACATCGTGGTGGCCCTCAACAAGGCCGACATGGTGGACGACGAGGAGCTGCTCGAGCTCGTGGAGCTCGAGGTCCGTGAGCTGCTCAGCGAGTACGAGTTCCCGGGCGACGACATCCCCGTCGTCAAGGTCTCGGCGCTCAACGCGCTCAACGGCGACGCCGCCGCCCAGGAGCAGATCCTGGAGCTCATGCAGGCGGTGGACGACTACGTGCCGCTCCCCGAGCGCGACGTGGACAAGCCCTTCCTGATGCCCGTCGAGGACGTCTTCACCATCACCGGTCGCGGCACCGTCGCCACCGGCCGCGTGGAGCGCGGCATCATCAACGTCAATGACGAGGTCGAGGTCGTCGGCATGCAGCCGGAGATCGAGAAGACCGTGGTCACCGGCGTCGAGATGTTCCGCAAGCTGCTCGACCAGGGGCAGGCCGGTGACAACATCGGCGCCCTGCTCCGCGGCGTCAAGCGCGAGGACATCCAGCGCGGCCAGGTGCTCGCCGCTCCCGGCAGCATCACCCCGCACACCAAGTTCAAGGCGCAGGTGTACGTGCTCTCCAAGGAGGAGGGCGGCCGCCACACGCCGTTCGTCAACGGCTACCGGCCGCAGTTCTACTTCCGCACCACCGACGTGACCGGCGTCATCCAGCTGCTCGACGGCGCTGAGATGATCATGCCGGGCGACAACGCGGTGCTCGAGGTGGAGCTCATCGTGCCGATCGCCATGGAGGACGGCCTGCGCTTCGCCATCCGCGAGGGCGGTCGCACCGTGGGCGCCGGAGTGGTGGAGCAGATCCTCGAGTAGCAGTTCCCGTAGTGCGGGCCCCGTCGCCCCTTGAGGGCGGCGGGGCCCTCGTTTTCCCCGGGCAGCACCAGACGAACGAGAAGACCGAACCTTGATCACGCAGAACAAGATCCGAATCAGGCTCAAGGCCTATGACCATGAGCTGATCGACAAGAGCGCGGCGTCCATCGTGGAGACCGCGCAGCGGAGTGGCGCGACCATCTCCGGGCCCGTGCCGCTCCCCACCGAGTGCCACCGCTACTGCGTCATCAAGGGTCCGTTCAAGGACAAGGACTCGCGCGAGCACTTCGAGGTGCGCACGCACAAGCGCCTCATCGACATCTTCTCGCCCACCCCCAAGACGGTGGACTCGCTCATGCGCCTGGACCTTCCCGCCGGCGTCGACATCGAGATCAAGGTCTGACCGTGGCGGCGATCATCGGACGCAAGGTCGGAATGACCCAGATCTTCGCCGAGGACGGCCAGCGCGTGCCGCTGACCGTCATCGAGGCGGGCCCCTGCCCCGTGGTGCAGGTGAAGACCGAGGAGCGCGACGGCTACTCCGCCGTGCAGCTGGGCTTCGGCGCCTCAAAGGCGAAGCACATCAACAAGCCCGAGCAGGGCCACCTGCAGAAGTCGGGTTCCCCGCTCATGCGCCACCTGCACGAGTTCTCGATGGACGACCTTGGCCCGGGTGCCGAGGAGATCGCCGAGGGACAGGTGGTCACGGTGTCGTCGTTCGTGCCCGGCTCCTACGTGAAGGTGACCGGCACCTCCAAGGGCAAGGGCTACGCCGGCACCATCAAGCGGCACAACTTCGCAAGCGGCCCCAAGAGCCACGGCTCGCACAACGTGCGCCGACCCGGCTCCATCGGCGCCGCGGCCTACCCCGCCCGCGTGTTCAAGGGCCAGCGCATGAGCGGCCACATGGGCGCGCGCCAGGTCACCCAGCGCGGCCTGCAGGTGGTCGACCGCGACCCGGAGCGCAACATCCTGCTGGTCAAGGGCGCCGTGCCCGGGGCCGTGGGTTCGATCGTGTTCGTGAGGCCCGACTGATGCCAGCGCACCTCCTCACCAAGACCGGCAAGGCCTCCGGCGACGCCGACATGGGCGCCGAGCTCCAGGCCCAGGCCATCAAGCCGCACCTCATCCACGAGGCCGTCACGGCCGAGATGGCATGGCGTCGCGCCGGCACGCACAGCACGAAGACCCGCACCGACGTGAGCGGCGGCGGCAAGAAGCCGTGGCGCCAGAAGGGCACCGGCCGTGCCCGCGCCGGATCCAACCGCTCGCCCATCTGGGTGGGCGGCGGCGTGGTGTTCGGCCCGCACCCGCGCAGCTACGGCGGCAAGATCAACCGCAAGGCGCACCGCCAGGCGTTCCGCTCGGCCCTCAAGGCCCACGTGGAGCGCGGCAGCATCGCCGTGATGGAGCCCACCGGCTGGGACGCCCCGTCCACCAAGCGCGCGGCCGAATACCTGGCCACCGCGCCCGAGCAGATGGCCGCGCGCCCGCTGCTGGTGGTGGTGACCGAGTCGTCGTCGCCCGAGGCCCTGAGCTTCCGCAACATGCGCGACGTGCGCGTGCTGGAGGCCCGCGACATCGAGACCGTCGACATCATGGCCGGCCGCTCCGTGCTGGTGGAGCGCGAGGTGTGGGAGCGCTGGAACGGCGCCGCCGCGCCCGCTGCCGCCGACGCCGAGGGAGATGACGCATGAGCACTGCCAGTGACCTTCGCGGCGACGTCCGCCGCGCCATCGTCAGCCCGGTGGTCTCGGAGAAGAGCTACCTCCTGGTGCAGGCGCACAACCAGTACACCTTCCGGGTGCTCGACCATGCCAACAAGGTGGAGATCCGCCAGGCGGTCGAGGAACTGTTCGACGTCACCGTCACCGACGTGCGCGTGGTGAAGGTGCAGCCCAAGCCCAAGCGGCGCGGGCGCAGCATGGGCACGCGCGCAGGTTGGAAGAAGGCCATCGTCGAGCTCGTGCCCGGCGACTCCATCGACATCTTCGAGGGCGCCTGATGGGTATCCGCAAGCACAAGCCCACCTCGCCGGGTCGCCGGTTCGTGGCCAGCTCCGACTTCGCCGAGGTCACCAAGGCCACGCCCGAGAAGTCGCTGCTCGAGCCCATCCACAAGACGGGCGGGCGCAACAACAACGGCCGCATCACCACCCGGCACAAGGGTGGCGGGCACAAGCGCCGCTACAGGGTGATCGACTTCAAGCGCAACAAGGACGGCGTGCCCGCCCGCGTGGCGTCCATCGAGTACGACCCCAACCGCACCGCCCGCATCGCCCTGCTGCACTACGCCGACGGCGAGAAGCGCTACATCCTGGCGCCGCAGCGCCTGGAGGTGGGCGACACGGTGATGAGCGGCCCCGGCGCCGACATCCGCCCGGGCAACGCCTTGGCGCTGCGCGACATCCCCACGGGAACGATCGTGCACAACATCGAGCTGCAGATCGGTCGTGGCGGCCAGATGTGCCGCTCCGCCGGCACCGGCGCCCAGCTCATGGCGAAGGAGGGCGACTACGCCACCCTGCGCCTGCCCAGCTCGGAGATGCGCATGGTGCACATCAACTGCCGCGCCACCGTGGGGCAGATCGGCAACTCGTCGCATGCCAACGAGGTGGGCGGCAAGGCCGGTCGCAGCCGCTGGCGCGGCGTCCGTCCGACCGTCCGCGGTTCCGCCATGAACCCGGTGGACCACCCGCACGGCGGTGGTGAGGGCAAGAGCAACTCGGGTCGCCACCCGGTGACCCCCTGGGGCAAGCCGACCAACGGGCACCGCACGCGTGACCCGAAGAAGGCGAGCCAGAAGTTGATCGTCCGCGGTCGCAAGCGCGGCAAGCACACGGAAGGCCGATGAGCAGAAGCCTCAAGAAGGGTCCGTTCGTCGACCCCAAGCTGATGAAGAGGATCGAGGAGATGAACGCCTCCAGCGAGAAGCGCATGCTTCGCACCTGGTCGCGCACGTCCACGATCTTCCCCGAGATGGTGGGCCACACCATCGCCGTCCACGACGGTCGCAAGCACGTGCCCGTGTTCATCTCGGAGAGCATGGTGGGCCACAAGCTGGGCGAGTTCGCCCCCACGCGCACCTACAAGGGCCATGGCGACGACCGACAGACCTCGAGGCGCTGACGTGAGCACCGAGACCACCGCAGAGGCGACCGAGGCAGAGGTGGAGGCCACCGACGTGGAGGCCACCGACGCCGAGGGCACCGAGGCCCCCGAGGCCCCCGAGGCCACGGCCCAGGTCCCGGCGCGCTCCGACAGGGTGCGCAACCGCAAGCCCGCGCGCCCGCAGGCCACGGCCAAGTTCGTGCGCGTGTCGGCCCGCAAGGCCCGCCTGGTCGCCGACCTCATCCGCGACAAGTCCGTGCCCGAGGCGCAGGCCATCCTGGCCTTCTCCACCCGCGCGGCCGCCGAGCCGGTGCGCAAGGTGCTGGAGTCGGCCATGGCCAACGCCGACCACAACGCCGGCATGGACGTGCGCGAGATGTACGTCACCCGCGCCACCATCGACGAGGGCCCCACCATGCGGCGCTTCCGTCCGCGGGCCCAGGGTCGCGCCAGCCGCATCAACAAGCGCACCTGCCACATCACCATCGGCCTGGGCATCCCGGGCGCCGACGCAGAGGGACGTGCCTGATGGGACAGAAGGTCAACCCCACCGGATTCCGCATCGGCATCCTCCAGGGCTGGAAGAGCAACTGGTACACGGAGCGCGACTACGCCGCGTATCTGGATGAGGACCGCGCCGTGCGCGACCACATCACCCGGAAGCTCAGCCACGCCGGCCTGTCGGACATCCAGATCCGCAAGGACGCCACCAAGCTCACCGTCGACATCATGACCGCCCGCCCGGGCATCGTCATCGGCAAGAGCGGGTCGGAGGTGGACGCCCTGCGCCGCGAGCTCAACCAGCTCACCGGCAAGCAGATCCAGATCAACATCAACGAGATCAAGCGCCCGGAGCTGGACGCCACCCTGGTGGCCCAGTCCATCGCCGAGCAGCTGGAGAACCGCGTCTCGTTCCGCCGCGCCATGAAGCGCGCCCTCACCTCGGCCATGCGCTCGGGTGCCCAGGGCGCCAAGATCCAGTGCGGCGGGCGCCTCGGCGGTTCCGAGATGTCGCGCTCGGAGCACTACTCCGACGGCCGCGTGCCGCTGCACACCCTGCGCGCCGACATCGACTACGGCTTCGCAGAGGCCAAGACCACCTTCGGCCGCATCGGCGTGAAGGTGTGGATCAACAAGGGCGAGGTGCTGCCCGAGGGCGTCGTGGATGCCCGCGGTCGCAGCAGCGATCTCGAGGCCCCGCCCGCCCGACGCCCGCGCCGTGATGGCCGCGGTGGCCCGGGCGGTGGCGGCGGCGGTCGTGGCCGCGGTGGCCAGGGCCGTGGCGGCCAGGGCGGCGGCCAGGGTGGCCCGCAGGGCCAGGGAGCCAGGTGACGCCATGCTGATGCCCAAGCGCACCAAGTACCGCAAGGCGCACCGCGGCCGTCGCCGTGGCGAGGCCAAGGGGAACCAGGAAGTCCACTTCGGCCAGTACGGCCTCAAGTCGCTCGAGAACGGCTGGATCACCAACCGCCAGATCGAGAGCGCCCGTGTGGCCATGACCCGCTACATCAAGCGCCAGGGCAAGGTGTGGATCAACCTGTTCCCACACCTTCCCGTCACCAAGAAGCCGGCCGAGACCCGCATGGGCTCGGGCAAGGGCTCGCCCGAGGGCTGGGTGGCCGTGGTGAAGCCGGGCAAGGTCATGTTCGAGCTGTCGGGCGTGCCCGAGGAGACCGCGCGCGAGGCCATGCGCCTGGCCGCCATGAAGCTGCCCGTCAAGTGCAAGTTCGTCATCCGCGAGGACGCCTAGGCAATGCCCACCCAGAAGGCCACTGAACTGCGCGAGCTGTCCGACGACCAGCTCGCCATCCAGCTCGAGGACGCCCGCCAGGCGCTGTTCAACCTGCGGTTCCAGCTGCCCACGGGCGCGCTGGAGCGCACGAGCGAGATCCAGATCCGCAAGCGGGAGATCGCCCGCATCCTTACCGTCGCGCGTGAGCGCGAGATCGCCGCGCAGGAGGCAGCACGTGGCTGAGGCCAAGACACCGCAGGAGAGCGTGGCCGCACGCAAGGTGCGCCAGGGCGTGGTGGTGAGCGACTCCCGCGACCGCACCATCACCGTGCGGGTGGACACCTCGCGCCGTCACCCCATCTACGGCAAGACCGTCCGCTCGTCGTCCAAGCTGCACGCCCATGACGAGCAGAACCAGGCCGGCGTGGGCGACGTGGTGCGGGTCATCGAGACCCGGCCGCTGTCCAAGCAGAAGCGCTGGCGCCTGGTCGAGATCGTCGAGAAGGCCCGCTAGGAGCACCTGATGATCCAGAACGAATCACGACTCCGCGTGGCGGACAACACCGGTGCCCGCGAGATCCTGTGCATCCGCGTGCTGGGTGGCAGCCGGCGTCGCTACGCCCACGTGGGCGACACCATCGTGGCCACCGTCAAGCAGGCCACCCCCAACGGCGCCGTGAAGAAGGGCGACGTGGTGAAGGCCGTCGTGGTGCGCACCAAGAAGGCGCACCCGCGCGATGACGGCACGTTCATCGCCTTCGACGAGAACGCCGCGGTCATCATCGACAACGCCCAGAACCCGCGCGGTACCCGCATCTTCGGGCCGGTGGCCCGCGAGCTGCGCGAGAAGCAGTTCATGAAGATCGTCTCCCTCGCACCGGAGGTGCTGTAGTGCCTGCGCGCGTGAAGAAGGGCGACACCGTCATGTGCATCGCCGGCAAGGACAAGGGCCGCACCGGCACCGTGCTGGAGGTCCGTCCGGACGAGCAGCGCGTGGTGGTGGAGGGCATCAACATCATGAAGCGCCACACCAAGGCGCGTCCGCCGGACGACCCGGGCGGGATCATCGAGAAGCCCGCCCCCATGCACCTCTCGAACGTCATGCCCGTGGATCCGTCCGACAAGAAGCCATGCCGGGTCCGCATCGAGGAGAAGGACGGGGAGCGCATCCGCGTGTCCACCCGTACCGGGAAGGCCCTGGATTGAGCACCGACACCGCCATTCCGCCCGCACGCCTCAAGGCGCGCTACGAGGACGAGATCCGGCCCAAGCTGCAGGAGCAGTTCGGCTACGACTCGCCCATGCAGCACCCGCGCATCGAGAAGATCACGCTCAACATGGGCGTGGGCGACGCCAAGCAGAACAGCAAGGTGCTGGACGAGGCCGTGGAGGAGCTGGCGCTCATCGCCGGCCAGCGCCCGGCCATCACCAAGGCCCGCAAGTCCATCGCCCAGTTCAAGCTGCGCGAGGGCATGCCCATCGGCGCCAAGGTCACGCTTCGCGGCGCACGCATGTGGGAGTTCCTGGACCGCCTCAACACGGTGGCCCTGCCCCGCATCCGGGACTTCCGGGGCATCAACCCCGACGGCTTCGACGGCCGCGGCAACTACAACCTGGGCCTGCGCGAGCAGACCATCTTCCCGGAGATCGACTACGACAAGGTGGGCGCTGTCCGGGGCCTGAACGTCACCATCACCACGTCGGCCAACACCGACGAGGAGGCCCGGGCGCTGCTCACGGCCCTGGGCATGCCGTTCCGTGCGGAGGGCTACAGCGCCGAGGAGCGCGCCGCCCGCCGCCGCAAGAAGATGCGCAAGCACCGCGGACGCAAGCGATAGAGGAAGGTTCACCAGAACGTGGCGAAGACATCCCTCAAGGTGAAGGCCTCGCGGCCGACCAAGTACCGCACGCAGGCGTACACGCGCTGCCACAAGTGCGGTCGGTCGCGCGCGGTGTTCCGCAAGTTCGGCCTGTGCCGCATCTGCCTGCGCGAGGAGGCCCACGCGGGCCACATCCCCGGCATGACGAAGTCGAGCTGGTAACCCCATGCTGACCGATCCCATCGCAGACATGCTCACGCGCATCCGCAACGCCAACATGGCGCTGCACGACACCGTGGAGATGCCGGGCAGCCGGCTCAAGTCCGACATCGCGCGCGTGCTCGAGGAGCAGGGCTACATCGTGGGGTACGACACCTCCACCGATGGCACCCGCTCCACGCTCACCATCAAGCTCAAGTACGACGACGACCGTCGTCGGGTGATCACCGGCATCGACCGCGTGTCCAAGCCCGGCCGTCGCGTGTACGCCGACAAGGACTCCCTGCCCAAGGTTCTGGGTGGCATGGGCGTCGCCATCATCTCGACCTCCCAGGGTCTCCTCACGGGCCACGAGGCCCGCCGCCGCGGTGTGGGCGGCGAGGTCCTGTGCACGGTCTGGTAGGGGAGGAGCGACCGTGAGCCGAATCGGACGCGCGCCCATCACGGTGCCCAGCGGGGTCACCGTGGACATCTCGGGCCAGAAGGTCTCCGTCAAGGGGCCCAAGGGCGAGTTGGCGCACACGGTGGTGGAGCCCATCCGCATCGCGCAGGAGGACGGCGCGCTGGTGGTCACGCGCCCCACCGACCGTGGCCCGCATCGCGCCCTGCACGGGCTGTCGCGCACCCTGGTGGCCAACATGGTCACGGGCGTCACCGACGGATTCCAGCGCAAGCTCGAGCTGGTGGGCGTGGGATACCGTGCCCAGCTCAAGGGCAAGAACCTCGAGCTGGCCGTGGGCTTCTCGCACCCGGTCACGTTCGAGCCGCCGGAGGGCATCACGTTCGAGGTGCCGGAGCCCACGCAGATCGTGGTCTCGGGCATCGACAAGCAGAAGGTCGGCCAGATCGCATCGGAGATCCGCCGCGTGCGGCCGCCCGAGCCCTACAAGGGCAAGGGCATCCGCTACGAGGGCGAGGTCGTGCGTCGCAAGGTCGGGAAGAGGGCCTAGGAGAGATGGGCAAGATCAGCACTCGCGACGCCCGCGCGCGTCGTCACCGCCGCGTCCGCGGCAAGGTCCACGGCACCGCCGAGCGCCCGCGCCTGTCGGTGTCGCGTTCCAACCTGCGCATCTACGCGCAGCTCATCGACGACGACCGCGGCCACACCGTGGCGGCGGCCGGCTCGCACGAGGCACCCCTCAAGGGCATGCCCAAGGGCGACGCCGCCTCCGAGGTGGGCAAGCTGCTCGCCGAGCGCGGCAAGGCCGCCGGCGTCACCCGCGTGGTCTTCGACCGCGGCGGTTACCTGTATCACGGCCGGGTCAAGTCCCTGGCCGACGGCGCCCGCGAGGGCGGGCTCGAGTTCTAGGACCGGGAAAGAGAGACATGGCAGAGCGCAGGCGCGACAAGGTCTCGACTGAGGGCGTGGAGCTCTCCGAGCGCGTGGTGCAGGTGAACCGCGTCGCCAAGGTCGTCAAGGGCGGCCGCCGCTTCTCGTTCTCGGCCCTGGTGGTCGTGGGCAACGAGGTCGACGCGGTGGGCGTGGGTCACGGCAAGGCCAACGAGGTTCCGCTGGCCATCCAGAAGGCCGTGGACGACGCCAAGAAGAACATGTTCCGCGTGCCGCGGTACGGCTCCACCATCCCGCACCAGACCATCGGTCACCACGGGGCCGGCCGCGTGCTGCTGAAGCCCGCCGCGCCGGGTACCGGCGTCATCGCCGGCGGCGGCGTGCGCGCCGTGCTCGAGCTTGCCGGCGTGCGCGACATCCTCAGCAAGTCGCTGGGCACCACCAACCCGGTCAACCTGGTCACCGCCACGGTCAACGGCCTCAAGAGCCTGCGCACCCCCGAAGAGGTGGCCAAGCTGCGCGGCAAGACCGTGGCCGAGGTGCTGGGCACCTCCGGCGGCAGCACCAAGCCCGCCGACGACGTGGTGGCCGAGGCCGCCGAGGAGGTCACGGCGTGAGCGCGCTCAAGGTCACCCAGGTGCGTTCCGAGATCGGCAGCACCCAGCGCCACCGCGGCACCCTGCGCGCGCTGGGCCTTGGCCGCATCGGCAAGACCGCCGTGCACGAGGACTCGCCCCAGCTCCAGGGGGCCCTGCGCAAGGTGGCCAACCTGGTCGAGGTGGAGGAGATCACCAGTGGCAGCTGACGAGCCCAAGGTCACCGGCGAGGTGGACCCCGAAGACGTGCGCCTGGAGAGCCTGGGCCCCAACCCCGGCGCCCGGCACCGTCGCAAGCGCGTGGGCCGCGGCCCCGGCTCGGGCAAGGGCAAGACCTGCGGTCGCGGCATGAAGGGCGCCGGCGCGCGCTCGGGCCCCGGCCCGCGCCCCGGCTACCGCGGCGGCACCATTCCCATCCATATGCAGAAGGGCAAGCTGCGCGGCCCCAATCACAAGAAGTCCATGCCCATCGGGCCGTTCCGCACCCACTCGGTGCCGGTCAACGTGGGCGCGCTGGCCAAGGCGTTCTCGGCCGGTGACGTGGTGGACGCCGAGGCGCTGGCCCAGCACGGCCTGGTGAAGAACAACGCCAACCGCGACTACCCGGTGAAGCTGCTGGCGCAGGGCGACATCGCCCACGCCCTCACCGTGCGCGTGGACCAGGCGTCTGCCGCTGCCGTGGCCAAGATCGAGGCGGCCGGCGGCCGCGTCGAGCTCACCGGCAAGGAGTAGGACGCCCACGCCCGGGCGCCGCTGATGCTCCAGGCCATGCTCAACTCGCTCCGGTCCCCGGAGCTGAGAAAGAAGCTTTGGTTCACGGCGGCGATGCTGCTGGTGTTCCGCTTCGGCTCGTTCGTGCCGGTGCCGGGCGTGGAGCCCGACCGCCTGGCCGCCGCGCTGGAGAGCCAGGGCACCACCAACATCCTCAACTTCCTCAACCTGTTCGCGGGAGGCGCGCTCACGCGCTTCGCCGTGTTCGCGCTGGGGATCATGCCGTACATCACCGCGAGCATCATCCTGCAGCTGCTCACGGTGGTCATCCCGTCGCTCGAGCGCCTCCAGAAGGAGGGCGAGTCGGGCTACGCCAAGATCACGCAGTACACCCGGTACCTCACGGTGGGGCTGGCGGCCATGCAGTCGCTGGCCTACGTGGCGTACTTCCGCGCGCAGGATGCCCTGCCGGGCGTGGGCTGGTCGCGCGCATTCCTCATCATCATCACCCTCACGGCCGGCACCACGCTGGTCATGTGGATCGGCGAGCTCATCACGCAGCACGGCGTGGGCAACGGCATCTCGCTGCTCATCTTCGTGTCGATCGTGTCGGCGCTGCCCGACGCCATCCGCGGCTGGCTGGGCCTGCCGCCGATCACCGCGGTGATCATCGGCATCATCGCCCTGGCCATCGTGGTGGGCATCGTGTTCGTGAACGAGGGCGTGCGCCGCATCCCCATCCAGTACGCCAAGCGGCAGGTGGGGCGCCGCATGACATCCGGTGGCAGTACCTACATGCCCATCCGCGTGAACATGGCGGGAGTGATCCCGGTCATCTTCGCGGCGTCCATCACCATCCTGCCGCCCACCATCGCCGAGCTGGCCGGTGGCCAGGGCTGGGCCCAGGGCGTGGCCGACTTCCTGTCGCCGGGGTCCTGGTGGTTCATCGCGTTCGAGGGCCTGCTCATCGTCCTCTTCACGTACTTCTACACCGCGGTGCAGTTCAACCCCACCGACCAGGCCGACAACCTCAAGAAGTACGGCGGGTTCATCCCCGGCGTGCGCCCGGGCCGGCCCACGGCCATCTACCTGGACCGCGTGGTCAGCCGCCTCACCCTGCCCGGCGCCATCTACCTGGCGCTGGTGGCCGAGTTCCCCAACATCATCTTCCGGTACCTGCCGGAGAGCAACGTGTTCTTCGGGCTCTTCGGCGGCACGTCAATCCTCATCGTCGTGGGCGTGGCGCTCGACACCATGCGCCAGATGGAGGCCCAGCTGATGATGCGCAACTACGAAGGATTCCTCCAATAGCCCGCCTCGTCCTGTTTGGTCCTCCCGGTGCCGGCAAGGGCACCCAGGCAGAGCTGCTCAAGGAGCGGGGCCTGCTGCACCTGTCCACCGGCGACCTGCTGCGCGCCGCGGTGAAGCAGGGCACGCCGCTGGGCCTGGAGGCCAAGGGCTACATGGACGCCGGTGACCTCGTGCCCGACCAGGTGGTCATCGGAATGATCCGCGAGGCCCTCACCGGCCGCACCGACGACTTCATGCTGGACGGCTTCCCGCGCACCATCGCGCAGGCCGAGGCGCTGGACGCCATGCTGGCCGAGGTGGGCGCGCCCGTCGACGCGGTGATCTCGTTCGAGGTGCCGCGCGACGAGTTGGTGCGTCGCCTGGGCGGCCGGTGGATCTGCCGGGCCTGCGGCAAGAGCTACCACGAGGTGAGCAACCCCTACGGCGGCGAGCCCTGCTCGGCCGGCGCGGCGGAGTGCGACCTCTACCAGCGTGATGACGACCGCCCCGAGGCCGTGGCCAACCGCCTCGACGTGTACGACCAGCAGACCTCCCCGCTCATCGCCTACTACGAGTCGCGCGGCGTGCTGCGGCGCGTGGACGGCGGCCTGTCGCTGGACGAGGTGCAGGCGCAGGTTGTCGAAGCGATCGCGTAGCACCGCGGGGCCCATCCCCAAGACGCCGGCCGAGGTCGACGCCATGGCGGCCAGCGGCGCCGTGCTGGCCGAGTGCCTCGACCTGCTCGAGGCCGCGGTGGCCCCGGGCGTCACCACGCTCGAGCTGGACCAGATGGCCGAGGAATTCATCCGCAGCCGCGATGGCGTGCCGTCGTTCAAGGGCTACCACGGGTTCCCCGGATCCATCTGCCCGTCGGTCAACGAGGAGGTGGTGCACGCCATCCCCGGTCCCTACGCGCTGGCCGACGGCGACATCATCAGCATCGACTGCGGGGTGACCCTGGACGGCTGGGTGAGCGACTCCGCCCGCACCATCGCCGTGGGCCAGGTGAGCCAGGTGGCCACCGACCTCATGGACGCCACGCGCAGGTCACTGGCCGCAGGGATAAGCCAGGCCCGCCCGGGCAACCGCACCGGCGACATCGGCGCGGCAGTGCAGGACGTGGTGGAGCGCGCCGGGTTCAGCGTGGTGCGCACCCTGGTGGGCCACGGCGTGGGGCGCAGCATGCACGAGGAGCCGCAGGTGCCCAACTTCGGGCAGCCCGGCACCGGGGTGCGGCTGGAGGAGGGCGTGGTGATCGCCATCGAGCCCATGGTCACCGAGAAGGATCCCGAGGTGGTGCTGGGGGGCGATGGCTGGGTGGTGTCCACCAGGGACATGGGCCTGGCGGCGCACTTCGAGCACACCGTGGCCATCACGGCATCGGGCCCCCGCATCCTCACGCGGGTGAGCACATGACGTGCTATCTTGCGCGGCCGCGCGTGAAGCCAAACGCGAGCGTTGTCCTGCGCCCGACGCGCATTGCAGCGTCGTTGCCGGGTCACCCATCGAGGAGCAATCCGTGAAGGTCCGTCCGTCCGTCAAGCCGATGTGCGAGAAGTGCCGTGTCATCAAGCGACACGGCAAGGTTCTCGTCATCTGCGAAAACCCGCGTCACAAGCAGACCCAGGGGTAGTCAGTGGCACGAATCGCCGGAGTCAACATCCCCCGCGAGAAGCGGGTGGAGATCGGCCTCACCTATGTGTTCGGGATCGGCCGCACCACGGCCAACGAGATCCTGGGCAAGGTCGGGATCAGCAAGGACACCTACGTCCGCGACCTGACCGAGGAGGAGGTGGGCCAGCTCCGCGAGGTGATCGAGCGCGATTACATCGTGGAGGGTGACCTCCGGCGCGAGCGCGCCAACAACATCAAGCGCCTCATGGACATCGGCTGCTACCGCGGCCTGCGTCACCGGCGCGGTCTCCCGGCCCACGGCCAGCGGACCAAGACCAATGCGCGCACCCGCAAGGGTCCCAAGCGCACCGTCGGCAAGCAGCGCAAGAGCTAGCGGGAGCAAGAGGAGCTAATGGCACGCCAGAAGGCCACACGAGGCCGCACGCGCCGCAAGGCCCGCAAGAACATCGCCGCGGGGCACGCGCACATCAAGACCTCGTTCAACAACACCATCGTCACGCTCACCGACCGCGCGGGCAACGTGATCGCCTGGGAGACCGCCGGCTCTGCCGGGTTCAAGGGTTCCCGCAAGAGCACGCCGTTCGCCGCGCAGGTCACGGCCGACGCCGCCGCCCGCAAGGGCATGGAGCACGGCCTGCAGAAGGTGGACGTGTTCGTGAAGGGCCCCGGCTCGGGCCGCGAGACGGCCATCCGCTCGCTGCAGGCCGCCGGCCTCGAGGTCACCTCCGTCACCGACGTGAGTCCCGTTCCCCACAATGGCTGCCGCCCGCGCAAGCGGCGGCGCGTCTAGGAGGCCGGCGTGGCACGCGACCGTGACCCGCAGTGCAAGCAGTGCCGCCGCGAGGGGGAGAAGCTCTTCCTCAAGGGCTCGCGCTGCCTCACCGAGAAGTGCGCCATCGAGCGCCGTAACTACCCGCCCGGCCACAACGGCCGCGGGCGCATCCGCCAGTCGGAGTACCTCATCCAGCTCCGCGAGAAGCAGCGCGCCCGCCGGTACTACGGCGTGCTCGAGAAGCAGTTCCGCCGCTACTACGAGAAGGCCAGCCGCCAGCCGGGCATCACCGGCGAGAACCTCCTGCGCCTCCTGGAGCTGCGGCTGGACAACGTGGTAACCCGCCTGGGCTTCGCGGCATCGCGCCGCCAGGGCCGCCAGCTGGTGCGCCACGGCCACATCCTCGTCAATGGCAAGCGCGTGGACATCCCGTCCTACCAGTGCCGTCCCGACGACATCATCACCATCAAGCCGGAGTCGGGCGCCACGGACACCGTGCGCGGCGCAACCGAGATCGGCGCGTCTGTGGCCCCGTGGCTGCAGGCCGACCACGAGTCGCTTTCCGGCAAGGTGCTCAAGGCGCCGGACCGCACCGAGATCGACACCCCGGTGCGCGAGCAGCTCATCGTGGAGCTCTACTCGAAGTAAGCAGTGCGCCGGGCCCGGCATGGGCGATGGCGGGGCGCCCCTGACGCGGGGGCCCCGGCCGAGGCCGCCGGACCCGGTTCCGCGTTCATCACATAACCGGCCACAGGGCCGGGAGGAGCAAGCCAAGTGCTCGACATCCAGACCCCGCGCATGTCCTACGAGCCCGAGTCCGACACGCTCGGGATGATCGAGGTGGAGCCGCTCGACCGCGGCTTCGGCCACACCTTCGGAAACTCCCTGCGCCGCGTGCTGCTGTCGTCCCTCGAGGGCGCCGCCGTGACGTCGGTGAAGATCGAGGGCGTGCAGCACGAGTTCACCACGGTCAAGGGCGTGCGCGAGGACGTCACGGACATCATTCTCAACCTGCGCGGCCTGGTGTGCCGCCTGGTGGGCGAGGCCGATGAGATCGAGGTGGAGCTCAGCCGCCAGGGCCCGGGCGTGGCCACCGCCGGCGACATCGCCTGCCCGTCCGATCTTGAGATCCTCAACCCCGAGCTGGAGATCGCCAACCTGGAGGCCGGTGCCTCGCTGGACATGGTGCTCACCATCGCCCGTGGCCGCGGCTACACGGTGGCCGAGGGCAACAAGGGCCCCGGCTCCACCATCGGGGTCATCCCGGTGGACTCCAACTTCTCGCCCGTTCGCCGCGTGCGCTACGAGGTGGGGGCCGCCCGCGTGGGGCAGCGCACCGACTACGACAAGCTCACCCTCGAGGTGGAGACCGACGGCTCGGTGGACCCGCGCACCGCGGTGGCCCAGGCATCGGCCATCCTCATCGAGCGGCTGGCCATCTTCGCCGACCCCAAGGACATCCGCCTGCTGGCCGAGGAGGAGATCGAGGCCCCGCCGCCCGGCGGCGAGAT
This sequence comes from Thermoleophilia bacterium, assembly GCA_016780995.1. Lineage (GTDB taxonomy): Bacteria > Actinomycetota > Thermoleophilia > Miltoncostaeales > Miltoncostaeaceae > SYFI01. The sequence goes on from JADHKZ010000001.1 coordinate 76,066, forward strand.
GGCCAACATCCTCATCGAGGAGCTCGAGCTGGGCGTGCGCTCGTACAACTGCCTCAAGCGCGTGGGAGTGGAGACCATCGGCGACCTCATCTCGAAGAGCGAGGATGACCTCTCGGCCATCCCGAACTTCGGCAAGAAGAGCGTCGAAGAGGTCAAGGAGAACCTGGCCCGCCACGGCCTGGGCCTCCGCGACGACTGACACCTGACCAGAACCGGTACCCGGAGACACCATGCGACACCGCAGGCGCGGACCCAAGCTCAATCGCGATAGCGCGCACCGCAACGCCATGGCGGCCAACCTGGCCGTGGCGCTGCTGGAGCACGGGCGCATCCAGACCACCGAGACCAAGGCCAAGCTGGCGCGCCAGACGGCCGAGCGGGCCATCACGCTGGGCAAGCAGGGCACCCTGCACGCCCGCCGCCAGGCCATCTCGCTGCTCCGGAACAAGCCCATCACCTACCGGCTGTTCGACGACATCGCGCCGGTGTTCAAGGACGTCCCGGGTGGCTACACCCGAGTGACCAAGCTGGGCCCCCGCCAGGGCGACGCCGCACCCATGGTGCTGCTGGAGCTCTCGCGCGAGGTGCCGGCGTCGTCCACCGCCGCCGCCTAGGAGGACCCTCATGATCCGCATGCGCACCATCCTCGCCGCAGGAGCGGTCGTAGCCCTCGGCGGCGTGGCCGTGGTGGCCTCCCAGTCCACCGCCGTGATGGCCGCCAACCAGACCCAGATCAACGGCATCGTCAGCGCCGTCAACTACTGGACCACCCAGACGCAGGGCTACACCTACGCCGACTACACGGTGCGGAACATCGCCATCTCGTCGGTCGACACCTCGTACGCCCGAGCGCAGATCCAGCCCACGGCGAAGTACCAGGGGATCATCCCCCAGCAGTGGACCATCCTGACCGGTGCCGGCTCGCAGTGGACCGTCATCGACGGCGGCGTCAACTTCTGCGACAACGTGGGCAGCATCCCGGCCGCCGTGGTGAACGACCTGTTCCCGGGCGGTGCGCAGTGCGCGCCCACCAGCACCAAGGCCACCATCGCTTCGGCGCCCAACGGCCTCTACCGCCTGGTGGTCACCGCGCAGCGCCGGAACAAGACCAGCAACCAGGCCAGCGTGTTCGTCAGCCTCCAGCAGAACAACGGCGTCAAGGTCACGGAGCGCCGGGTGGGGTCGGTGAATGGCTGGAAGTGGTCGGTGGTCACCAAGCCGGGCAGCGCCTACGCCACGCTCAACATGACCAACCAGTGGGGATCGGCTCAGGTGCTGCGTTCGCCGTCGTCCTCCACGCCGTACAGCATGTACGGCTTCCGGGCGACGCAGTTCGGCCTCACCCCGGCCGGCGCGTTCAGCTAGGCCCATCGCGGACATGCCCGCGCTGCGGCTCGACATCGAGTACGACGGCGCGGGCTTCGCGGGCTGGGCAGAGCAGCCGGGCCAGAGAACGATCGAGGGCGTCCTCCGGGACGCCCTCGAGGTCGTTCTGGGCCGACGCCCCGACGTGCGCGTGGCGGGCCGCACCGACGCAGGGGTGCACGCCACCGCCCAGGTGGTGAGCCTGCAGGTGCCTGCCGGCACAGGCGCCCCGCACCGTGAGGCCGCGGCCGACCCCGACCGCCTGCGCCGGTCCCTCAACGGCCTGCTGCCGGACGACGTGGCTGTGCGGGCGGCATCGCACGCGCCCGAGGGCTTCGACGCCCGGGCCCATGCCACCAGCCGCGCCTACGACTACCGCATCCTCACGGGCCCGCCGTCGCCGCTCCGGCGCGCGCGCACCCTGCGCCACACGGGCCCGCCGCTCGACCGCGCGGCCCTTGACGCCTGCGCTGCCGCCACGGTGGGCCAGCACCGCTTCACCGCCTTCACCCCAACCGACACCCAGCACGTGTTCTTCGACCGCACGGTCATCGAGTGCGCGTGGTGCGAGGGGGGAGAGGCGCGCGATGAGCTCATCCTGCGCATCGAGGCCGACGCCTTCCTCCGCCACATGGTGCGCGTGCTGGTGGGCAGCATGCTGGAGGTGGGCCGCGGCAACCGCGACGTCGCCTGGTTCACCGCCCTGCTCCACGGGGCCCCCCGCTCCGCCGCCGGCCGCACGGCCCCGGCGCACCCCCTCACCCTGGTGGCGGTGCGCTACCCGGAATAGCCGGCCTCACGCGGCGCTGAGGGCGGGCCGAGGGTGTTCCCTCCGGTCGCGAATCGGAATCGCAAGGTCGCCGGGGCCGTGCCCCGGCGACCTGGGCGTCGTTTCGTCTTCCCTCCGGGAACACCCCCGGCCCTCATCGGCGTCCAGCGCAGCGCGGGCACTCCGCGTGCGGGACTACCATGAGGTCTCGGTGAGGATCCTGGTGACCAACGACGACGGCGTGGACGCGCCGGGCATCCTGGCCCTGCGGCAGGCGGTGGACCACCTGGGCGAGGTGTTCGTCATCGCGCCCGATGCCAACCGCAGCGCCATCGCGCGCGGGATCACCATCCACGACCCACTGGTGGTGGACGACGTGCAGATGTCGGACGGCCACCCGGCCCATGCCGTCAGCGGCACCCCCGTGGACTGCGTGCGGCTGGGGGCGCTTGGGCTCATCGGCGATCCGCCGGATGTGGTGGTGAGCGGCGCCAACCTCGGGCTCAACCTTGGTGACGACGTCACCTACTCGGGCACGGTGGCCGCGGCGCTGGAGGGCGTGATGCTGGGCATCCCCGCCATCGCGGTGAGTCAGGACGCCCTTGGCGGGGGCAGCGGCCCGGGGCTCGACTACGACTTCTCGGCGGCCGTGGCGTTCGCCGCCAAGCTGGTGCCGCTGGCATGCGAGGAGCAGTTCCCTCGCCACGTGATCTTCAACGTCAACGGGCCCGGCGTGCGGCCGGCCGACCTGGCCGGGGCCAGGGTCACGCGACTGGGCCGCCGGGTGTACGACGACTCCCTGGTGCTCGAGGGCTCGCAGGGCAGCTCACGGCACTTCCGCATCTACGGCGAGCCCATGAGCCACGACAAGCAGCCCGGCACGGACCTGTCGGCCATTGACGACAACTTCCTGTCGGTCACCCCCCTGCACTTCGAGCTCACCGACTTCCCCGGCATCGACCGCATGGAGAGCTGGCGGCTGGACGAGATGCTGCAGTCGGTGGCCGGGGTGTCCTGAGCAGGTGCCGCGCTTCGGCACGGTCCTGTTCGACCTGGACGGCACGGTGGTGGACACCCGGGAGCTCATCCGGCAGTCGCACCGTCACGCGGTCACCACGGTGCTCGGCCGCGACATGCCCGACGACGAGCTGCTGGCCAACGTTGGCCGCCCCCTTGTGGAGCAGATGGGGGCGTTCGACGCCGACCGGGCCGATGAGCTGCTGCAGGCGCAGCGCCAGTGGAACCACGCACACACCGCCGAGCTCATCGCCCCCTACCCGGGCGTGGACCAGCTCCTTGCCGACCTCAAGGCGGCGGGCTGCCGCACGGGGGTGGTCACCTCCAAGGCCGGCCCCACCGTGCAACTGGCATTCCATGCCCTGCCCCAGGTGGCACAGCACATCGACGTGCTGGTGGCCGTGGAGGACACCCCGGTGCACAAGCCTGCGCCCGACCCGGTGCTGAAGGGGCTCCAGCTTCTGGGCGCCGCGGCGGATGCCGCCTGCTACGTGGGCGATGCCCCGTTCGACATCGCCTCAGGGCGCGACGCGGGGGTCGCCACGGTGGGGGTGACCTGGGGGTTCTTCCCGCGCCAGGCGATCGCGGATGCCGACGTGGTGGTGGACACCGTGGCCGCGCTCCATGCCTACCTGTTGCCGGGCATGGCCTCCGCCGCCGGGGCTGCCCCAGAGAAGGGGGAGGCGCCCTGAGCCCGCCCAAGGCCACCGTCGCGCGGACGGCGGAGCTGCGCGGTCTCATCCGCGATGCATCGCACCGGTACTACGTGCTGGACGACCCTTTGGTGGACGATGCGGTGTACGACGAGTGGGTGGGCGAGCTCGAGGCCCTGGAGGCGGCGCACCCCGAACTGGTCACCCCCGAGTCCCCCACCCAGCGCGTGGGCGCGCAGCCATCGGAGCGATTCGAGTCGCACCGGCACCTGCAGCCCATGCTCAGCCTGGCCAACGCCCGTGGTCAGGACGAGCTGCGTGAGTGGAACCGCCGCCTGCAGACGGTGCTCGACCAGGAGGGCATGGCCGGCCAGCAGGTGCACTACGTGGTAGAGCCCAAGATCGACGGCCTGGCGGTGTCGCTCACGTACGAGCACGGCCAGCTGGTCACCGGCGCCACGCGCGGGGACGGCGAGGTGGGGGAGGATGTCACCAGCAACATCCGCACCATCAAGGCCGTGCCGCTGGTGATGCGCCCGGACATCGGCACGCCGCCCGCGCGCGTGGAGGTGCGCGGCGAGGTGTACCTGCCGCTCGAGGCCTTCGCGCAGTTCAACGAGGCCCGCGCCGCCGAGGGCCAGCCCACCTTCGCCAACCCCCGCAACGCCGCGGCCGGCAGCCTGAGGCAGCTCGACCCGCGGCTCACCGCCGAGCGCCCCCTCAGCGCATGGTTCTACGCGGTGGGCGCGTCCGATGGCCTGCAGCTGGACAGCCAGCACCAGGTGCTCACGTGGCTTCGCGAGGCGGGCTTCCCGGTCAACCCACTCATCCAGGTGCATGACGGCATCGATGAGGCCGCCGCTGCCTGCGACGCCTGGGAGAAGCGCCGCGGGGAGATCGACTACGACATCGACGGCGCGGTGGTGAAGGTGGATTCGCTCGAGATGCAGCGGCGCCTCGGTGCCGTGGCCCGCGCCCCGCGCTGGGCCATCGCCTACAAGTTCGCGCCCACCACGGCCACCACCCTCCTCAGGGACATCAGGGTGAACGTCGGCCGCACGGGAGCCATCGTGCCGTGGGCCGAGCTCGATCCGGTGCACGTGGGCGGGGTCACCGTGGAGAGGGCCACGCTGCACAACCAGGATGACCTCGCGCGCAAGGACCTCCGCATCGGCGACACGGTCATCGTGCAGCGCGCAGGTGATGTGATCCCCCAGGTGGTGTCGGCCCTCACGCAGCGGCGCACTGGTGATGAGCGCCCCTTCCAGATGCCCACCGACTGCCCGGCATGCGCCACCGCGCTGGTGCGCCCCGAGGGCGAGGTCATCTGGCGCTGCCCCAACCGCTCATGCCCCGCGCAGCTGGTGGAGAGCGTGATCCACTTCGCATCGCGCGGCTGCATGGACATCGAGGGCCTGGGCGAGAAGACGGTGCAGAAGCTGTTTGATGTCGGCCTCATCGCCAACGTGGCCGACCTCTACGACCTCACCGCCGATCAACTCATCCCGCTCGAGGGCTTCAAGGACCAGAGCGCGGCGAACCTCATCAACGGCATCGACGCCAGCACGCGGCGCCCGTGGCCGAGGGTCATCAACGCCCTCGGCATCCGCCACGTGGGCGAGGTGACCGCCGGCGCCATCGCGCTCGTGGCTCCGCGCCTCGATGCCCTGCTCACGGCATCGGCCGACGACCTCGCCCGTGCCGACGGCGTGGGTCCCGTGGTGGCCGAGGCCGTCACCGAGTTCCTCTCATCCGACGACAACCGCGCCATGCTCAACCGCCTGCGCACAGCCGGCCTGACCATGGAGATGGACGTGCCCGATGGCCCGATCGAGGGCCCCCTCACCGGCTGCACCGTGGTGGTGACCGGCGCCCTCCAGGGCTTCACCCGCGACGAGGCCAAGCGCGCCATCATCGCCGCCGGCGGCAAGAGCACCGACTCGGTGAGCAAGAAGACCACCTTCGTGGTGGTGGGCGCCGACCCCGGAAGCAAGGTGGAGAAGGCCGAGAAGGCGGGGGTGCCGGTGGTGGATGAGGCCACGTTCGCCGCGGTGCTGGCGGGCAGCCAGCCGGTGCCCGCCCGCGCCGTTGCCTAGGCCGTAGTCCCGGCCCGGGCTCAGGTGGCGGAGTCAGCCCTACCGGTGGCCAGCAGGGTGACGGCGCGGTCCATGGCCTTCTGCGCGCCGCCGACGTCGCTCGTATTCATGAGGAACGCGAAGGCGTAGGGCACGCCCGCCTTGCTGGTGACCGTGCCGGCGAGCGATGCCACGCCGTTGATGTAACCGGTCTTGGCGTGCACGCGGTAGCGCACGGCCGGGCCCTTGAGGCGGCGGATGAGCGTGCCCTCGCCGCCCCGGGGCATGGAGTCGATGAGCACCCGGCCCCACTGGGGGTTGGCCTGGGCGTCCTTGAGTACCCCCACCAGCGTGGTGGCCGACACCCGGTTGCTGTGCGACAGCCCCGAGCCGTCGATGAAGTCGTCGGATGCCGTGAGCACCCCGCGCTCGCGCATGAGCTGCTCGGCACGCCGGGTGCCGGCCGGCGTGGATCCGCGGCCGGTGCCGTAGGCGCCCACGCCCTTGGTGAGGGTCTCGGCGATGAAGTTGTCGCTGGTGGCGTTCATGTAGCCCAGGATCCGCGACATGGGCTTGGAGCGCACCTGGCCCAGGATGGCGCCGCCGGGGGCATCGCGGCCCGCTCGCACCGGACCGGAGACCCGCACGCCCTGTCTCCGGAGTGCCGCCGCCAGGCGCTGCCCGGCGGCGATGGCCGGGCTCGACACGTTGGCGCCGTTGTCTGCCCGGTTCTGGTTGGTGGCGATGCCGGAGAGCGGCGGGCACTCGTAGCGGTAGCTGCTCTTCCACAACGGTCCCAGGCGCTGGCGGTCGAACAGGGTCTCGTCCACCACCACGCCGCCAGTGATGCGCGTGGTGCCCTTCTCGCGGATGTCGCGGGCGAGGTCGTCGATGGGAGTTCCAAGGCCGCGGAAGTTGGCGCGCGAGTACGCCCGCGTGGACAGCATGGGGTCGCCCGCGCCGATGAGATACGCGGGGCCGTTGACGGTGCCCCCCGGCCCCTTGGTGTCGGGGCCGGCCTCCACGCGCGTGGTGAACCGGAAGTCGGGGCCCACGGTCATCAGTGCCGATGCCGCGGTGATGATCTTCATGGTGGATGCCGGGGCCAGGGCGGTGGAGGGCCGCCACGATGCGATGGTGGCCGGGCCCGTGGGCCCCATGCGCTCCACCAGCACGCTGATAGTGGGGTTCTTCGAGGCGAAGGCGTCGATTGTCTTTGCCACCGGGTTCTGCTGGGCCGCTGCCGTGCTTGCAGCCATGGCCAGAGCCCCCGTGGCGACAAGGGCGATGAGGGCCCGGCGGGGCCTGCGGGGCGGGCGCGTCACGACGGGCAGCAGGCTAGCGAGGGCCCCGGCGCCCGAAGCGGCGCCGGGGCCACGGCAACATCACGCAGCCAGCAGCTCCTGCGCGTCGGTGTCGTCCGGGAACCGGTGCCCGGTCTCGAGCAGGCTGGTGATGACCAGGGTCTTGTCCACCCGCCCGTTGTAGATGGGTATCGACTGCTCCAGGCAGTAGCGCACCAGCCGTTCGGTGCGCATGCCGATCGCTTCGGCCATCTGGTCCGGGGTCAGGTGATTCGCCATGTCATCCTCCCTGTGCGATCTGCTTTGGACAACGGTACGCCGTGCGCCGGATGGCGGCACCCCGGGGCTTCGCAAAGACCGCCGAAAAAAGATGGTGATGGGCTAGGATCCCACGGCTTCATCGCGGGGTGTGGCGCAGCTTGGTAGCGCGCTCCGTTCGGGACGGAGAGGTCCCCGGTTCAAATCCGGGCACCCCGATGAAGCCGTTTCCGCGGTCGAGAAGGGGAAAAGATGGGGCCCGATTCCACTCCTGCGGAGATCCTCAAGGAGACCTGCACCATCGCCATGATTGGTGCGTCGCCCGACCCCTCCAAGCCCTCCTATGGGGTGATGGAGTACCTCATGGCGCAGGGCTACAAGGTGATCCCCGTGCGCCCGGGCGACGGCGAGATCCTGGGGATGCCAATCGTCAATTCACTTCAGGAGATCGGCGAACCCATCCACATGGTGGATGTGTTCCGCAAGTCGGAGGCGGCGCCAGAGGTGGCGCGCCAGGCGGTCGCCGTGGGAGCCACGTCGCTATGGCTGCAGCCGGGCTGCGTGAGCGACGAGGCCCATGACATCGCCACGCAGGCCGGGCTGGCATTCGCCGAGGACATCTGCACCAGGCAGGTGCACCGCGACGAGGGCGTGGGGGCCATCGGCCCTTCGCTGCTGCCCTAGACGGTGACCACGCCCTCCACCTCGGGCAGCTCGCGGCGGAGCTCCGCCTCGATGCCCAGGGTGAGGGTGGCGGTGCTCATGGGGCAGCCGCCGCAGGCGCCCAGCATGTGCAGGTGGACGAACCCCTCGTCGTCGAAGTCGACCAGCTCCACGTCGCCGCCGTCCGCGTGCAGCGCGGGTCGGATGCGCTCAAGAACGTCCTCGATGCGTGTAAGGGTCTCGACGTCCGCCATGGTTCCTCCGGTTCGCGTGGCGACGGGCACAATGGTAGCGCGGGGGGTGGCTGGTGGCAGGTGACACCGTCCGCGCCGCGGTGGTGCAACTGCTGGCCGATGACGACACCCCGCGCAACATCGCCCGCGCGGGCGAGCTGGTGCAGGCCGCCGCCGTGTCGGGGGCCCAGGTGGTGGTGCTGCCCGAGAAGTGGAACTGGTGGGGGCCCGCGGCGCGAACGGCTGAGGGCGCAGAGGGATTGGACGGCCGGTCGCTCACCGCCGCGCGCGCGTGGGCGCGGGAGCTGGGGGTGGCCCTTGTGGCCGGCAGCATCCTCGAGGCCATCGGAGGTGGGTCGCGGGCCTACAACACCAGCGTGGCCATCGCGCCCGACGGCCGTGATGTGGCCATCTACCGCAAGGTGCACCTGTTCGACGTGACGGTGGAGGGGCGCGAGTACCGCGAGTCGGCCACCGTGGAGCCCGGCGAGGCGCTGGCCACCGCCGCGCTCGCGGGCCTGCGCGTGGGGCTGAGCGTGTGTTACGACCTGCGCTTCCCCGAGCTGTACCGGCATCTGGTTGCATCGGGCGCCACGGCACTGGCGGTGCCCGCCAACTTCACGGTGCCCACGGGAGAGTCGCACTGGGAGGTGCTGCTGCGCGCCCGGGCGATAGAGGACCAGTGCTTCGTGCTGGCCGCGGGCCAGTGCGGGCAGCACGCCACCGGCGAGGGGGCGTATGGGCACTCCATGATCGTCGACCCCTGGGGCCGGGTGCTGGCGCAGGTGCCGGACGGCGAGGGGTTCGCGTGCGCGGATCTCGACCTCGGCGAGCAGCGCCGGGTGCGTGAGGGGCTGCCGGCGCTCGGGCACCGGCGCCTCCCCTAACCTCCCCGCCCGTGGAGCGACCCAAGCGCGGCGATGAGCTGGAACTGACGGTGGACGACCTGGCCTTCGGGGGCCGGGGCGTGGCACGTGCCAACGGCTTCGTGGTGTTCACCCCCGATACCGCGCCGGGCGACACCGCACGCGTGCGCATCCGCAAGGCGCGCCGCAGGTGGGGCGAGGCCGACCTGGTGGAGGTGATGTCGCCGGGACCGGGACGCATCACCCCGCCCTGCGCGTTTGTTCCCGACTGCGGCGGTTGCCGCCTGCAGCATGTGGACTACGACGTGGCGCTGGACGCCAAGCGGCGGCAGGTGGCCGAGCACCTGTCACGCATCGGGGGGCTCGACGGCGTTGACGTGCGGCCTGCCGACCCGGCGCTGGAGCGCTTCGGCTACCGCAACAAGATGGAGTACTCCGCCGCCCCCGGCCCGGACGGGCAGCTGCACCTGGGCTTCCACCGCCGCGGGCGGTGGGATGAGGTGATCGACATCGACCCCTGCATGCTGGCCACGCCCACCGGCAACGTGGCGCGCGAGGCCGTGCGGCAGTGGGCGGTGGCGCAGGGGCTCACGGGCTTCGACCAGCGTGAGCACACCGGCTTCCTGCGCCACGTGGTGGTGCGCGAGGGGGTGCTCACCGGCCAGGTGCTGGTGACCATCGTCACCGCGCCGGGCCCGGATGAGGTGGTGGACCTGCTGGCCGACGGCCTTCCGTCGCAGGTGCCGGGCCTGGTGGGCATCGTGCATGCGGTGAACGACGGCATGTCGGAGGTGACGGCCGGGCTGCCCAGCCGTGTGGTGTGGGGGCGTGACTGGTTCGAGGAGATGGTGGAGGTGGAGCCCGGACGCCCGGTCACCCTGCGCCTGTCGGCCGGGTCGTTCTTCCAGACCAACTCGCGCATGACCGGGCACCTGTACCGCAGGGCGGCGGAGGCCGCGGGCCTTACCGGCGGCGAGGTGCTGTATGACCTCTTCAGCGGCGTCGGCAGCATCGGCATGGCGCTGGGCAGCCTGAGCAAGCACGTGGTGGCCATCGAACTGGTGCCCGAGGCCGTGGAGGACTCCCGCGGCAATGCCGAGCGCAACGGAATCACCAACCACACGGCGCTGGCGGGTGACGTGCGCGTGGTGCTGCGCGAGAACCGGGGGCAGCTGCCGGAGCCCGACGTGGCGATAGTGGACCCCCCCCGCGCGGGCCTGAGCGGGGGCGCCTGCCGGCGTATCCTGGAGCTGGCGCCGAAGACGCTGGTGTATGTGTCGTGCCAGCCCGCCACGTTCGCCGACAACGCCCGCAGATTCGTGGACGGCGGCTACCGGCTGGAGTGGGTGCAGCCCGTGGACATGTTCCCGCAGACGCCCCACATCGAGGCCGTCGCCCGCTTCACCCGCGCGTAGTAACCGCGGGTGATCACTCGGCCGTGGATGCCTCGTTCACGGCGTCGGCGCCGGCCTGGAGTTCCTTCTCGAGCGTGCCGTCCTCGAGGTCATCGAAGACTCGGTTGCACGCCTCGGGGTCCTGGGTGGAGAAGCCGACGCCGAACCAGACCTGCCGCTGTTCGGAAGTCCCGTGATCGAAGGTTCCCGCGTCGGCAGTCGCGCCGGCCTCCGCGGTGAGATTGTCGTCGCCGATCTTCTCGAGCGCCCCGAGCACCTCGTCGAGGTCGCCTGGCTCGAGTCGCTTCTCGTCGTCGACGGACGACATCCAGATGCCCATCAGGCAGTCAGCGTGCAGCTCGTAGGCCACCGAAAGGAGGTTCGCGATCTCGGGATTCTTCGCGCTCTCCTCGTCGACGACGTCCTCGAGGCCAGCGAGGGTCTGGAGGTGGTGGCCGAATTCATGCCCCAGCACGCCAGCCACCGCGGCGTCGTTGCGCAGCGTCTCGTCCGCGTCGATGATCTGATCCTGGAAGAACGCGACGGGCAGCACCATGGTGGAATCGGCTCCGCAGTACGCGGGGCCGCTGTCCGTGGCGTCGATCTCGCCGCATGCGGTGCTGGCCGAGTTCTCCGGAATCTTCACGACGGCCGGCTTCCACCCCTCGCCCCAGTTCTCGGCCCAGAACTCATTCAGCTCGACGCCGATGTCCCTCATGAAGCCTGCGAGGTTGCCCTCGGATGCCTGTGCCGAGGTCGTTGCCGCGGCGTCGGCGCCCGTGGCGGATGCGGGCTGCGAGTCCGAACCGCCGCAGCCGGCGATGCCGATTGCAAGCGCGGCGATGG
>JADHKZ010000020.1 GCA_016780995.1 Thermoleophilia bacterium
TGGCGGCCGTGCTCATCGCCCTGGCGCTCATCGGCCCGCGGTGGTCGCCCGTGGCCTACCTCTTCGCGCTGCTGCCGGTGAAGCCCGCCGAGATGGAGCCCTCGCGCCCCGTGCGCTTCGCCCAGTGGATCGCGCTGGTCATGCTGGCCGTGGCCATCGTGCTGCTCTACACCGGGCTCGAGCTGGCGGGATGGATCGTCACCGGCATGGTGGCTGCCGTGGCCCTGTTCTCGGCCATCAGCGGCATCTGCATCGGCTGCATCGCCTGGAAGCAGATCGCCCGCCGCGCGGGATCGGCCCACGACCTCAAGAAGGCCTTCGGCCTGCAGGGCGCCGGCCCCTGGCTGCTGGTGGTCACGGCCCCCAACTGCCCGCGCTGCCCCGCCGCCAAGCAGGCCATCCTGGCCGCTGCCGGCAGCCGGCCGGTGGTGGACGTGGACCTGGACGAGCACCCCGAGGCCGGCGCGCTTCCCATCTGGAGCGTGCCCGCCGGCATCATCATCGAGCCCTCCGGCGAGGTGGGCATGGTGAAGACCGGCCGCATCGGCGCCCCGGAGGCCGCCGAGCTGGTGGGCGCCCTGGGCTAGGCACCCGCCGCGGGAAGGATCAGCCGGCCTTCTCGCGGATCTTGATGGACAGGTCCACGTCTCCGCGCACGCGACGCCAGCACTCGTAGGGGTCCACGCCGGCCTTCTCGCAGATCTCCTCGAGGCGCTTGAGCATGCGCACGTCGGGCAGCAGCATGCCCACCACCTGGCCGTCAGCGATGGTGAGCTCCACGCCGTCCTCGCCCTCCACGGGCTGCAGTGACATCTTCGCGAACGGCTGCACCGTGCGGAGGCTGAAGTACATGGGAGGCATGGGCTTGTCTGTCATGCGGGGAAGGCTACCTATTGCAGGTGCGCGGCCAGCGCCTTTCGCACCTTCTTCTCCGACGTGGTGCCCGTGATCCGAGCGGCCTCCTGGCCGTCGCGGAACAGGATCAGCGTCGGCAGCGACAGCACCGCGTGGCGCGCGGATGCCACCGGGTTGGCATCCACGTCCATGGCCACCACCGCCAGCGTGCCCGCGTGCTCGGCGGCCAGGGCCTGCACGATGGGGGAGAGCTTCTCGCACGGCACGCACCACGGCGCCCAGAAGTCCACGAGCACCAGGCCCACGCCGGGCCCCTCCACCACCTGCGCGAAGTCGGCGTCCGTGATCGCCGGCACCGCGGGCGCCTGGGTCAGGGCTTGATCTCCACGGGCATCCCCACGGCCACGTCCTCGTACAGCTCCTCCACCTCCGGGATGTGCATGCGCAGGCAGCCGTGGCTGGCCGCGGTGCCGATGGAGCTGTCGGCGTAGGTGCCGTGGATGCCGATGGCCGGCGCCGAGGTGCCGATCCAGCGGGTGCCCAGCGGATTGCCCGGCCCGGGCGGGATCTTCCCCAGGCCCTCGGCCCACGGGGAGTCGGGCGGGTTCCAGGTGGGGTTCTTCTCCTTGGTGATGATCTTGTAGGTGCCGGTGGGCGTGGGGTATTCGGGCTGGCCGATGGCCACCCGGTAGGTCTTGACCTTCTTGCCGTCGCGGTACAGCGTGAGGGTGCGCTTGGACAGGCTCACCTGCACCTTGCCCACCAGGGCGCGCAGGGTGCGGGCGTCCACCTTGCCGTTCACCTTCAGCTTGTGCTTGCGCTGGTACTCCTGCACGGCCTTGATGGTCTTGGCGTCGTATTTGCCGGTGGATCCGCCCTTCCATACCCCGGCCTGGCCCAGGCGCTCCTGCAGCTGGCGCACGTCGGCGCCCACCGCGCCCTGCATCAGCTGTGAGGCCCCGAACTCGGAGGAGGTGTCCACGAACGACGTGAACTCCTGGCGGGCCACGTTGCCGCCCGGGTCGCGCACCCACACCACGATCTCGTTCTTGCCCTCGGCCAGCTTGCCGGGGGCAAGGGCGAACTGCCGGCCGTTGAGCGTGAGCGTGGGTCCGCGGGAGTCATTGCCCGCGGCCTTCTGGTCGGAGGTGGCCACCTTGCCGCCCACGGCGTCGGAGCCCTTGAGCACCGGGATCTGCTGGCCGTTGATCTTGGCCCCGAACAGCAGGTCACGCGGCTGGTCGCCACCCACGCGGCCGTAGATGACGGGGTCGGCCGTGGTGGTGAGCTTGATCAGCTTGTTCACGCCGTTCAGCTTGAGCGTGGGCACCGTGGTGTCCACCACCAACGCGCGGCCCTTCCTGGTGACGTTCCCCGCCGGGTCGGTGGCGGTGAAGGTGATCTTGGTGCGGCCCTCCGGCAGGCGGCCGGTCATGTCCCAGGCGCCATCGGCGGTGGCCTGCGTGGCAACGGCGCCACCCTTCCACGTGGCGCGCACCGTGCTGCCGGGCTGGGTGGTGCCGGCAAACCGCACCTGCCGGGTGTTCACGCCATTCCCCACCGGCACGTTCACCTTCAGCGCCGGGGCCTTGGTGTCCACCGTGAACTGCCACTCGGCGGATGCCCCGCGCGAGAAGAGGTTGCTGGCGCTGTACGACACCGCCATGCGGTGCACGCCGTCAGCCAGGTTGGGCGCGTTGATGACGATGCCGTCGCCCGCGCCGCTCACGTTGCCCGTGACATCGGTGCCGTCGAGGGTCACCTTCAGGTCGCCCATGGCGCCCGAGGTGGTGCCCACCACGATGGGCTCCTTGGAGGGGTTGACGTAGCCGCCGGCTACCGGCTGCAGCGGGTCCACCACGGGGCGCGTGGTCCACTCCACCACCAGGAACGCGGCGACCAGGCCCATCGCCACGATTCCCGTGACGATCACCGTGATCAGCCCGCTGCGTGTGCCCAGTACCCGCATGCCCCCCGTTGCCCCTCAGCCGCGCCGGACGATACCAGCACGATCCCCCTGCGAAACGCCGGAATGTTCCACCGCGGAACCCCCTATTGGGCCAGCATGCGCATGAGGCTCTGCACGCCGTCTGTGCCGTCCACCGTGGCGTCCGCCACGGCCCGCACCGCGGGGTCCACCTCGGGTCCGTCGGCCAGCACGCAGTGGGCGGTGTCGATCTCGCCGGCGTCCCGCATTGCCCGCATGCGCCGCCAGGCATCGGCGTCGGTGTGGTCGTCGCCCACGTACAGCACGTGCCGCGCCCCGGCAGCCTGCACCAGCGCGCGCAGCGCGGTGCCCTTGTCCACGTCCACGTGGGGGATGAGCTCGAGGATCATCTTGCCGTCGCGGGTGCGAAGCCCTGCGTCCACCGCCGCGGGCAGCACCGTGGCGCGCAGCCACGCGCCGGTGGCGGCGGGCCCGGGGGCCTGGCGGTAGTGCAGGCTCACCGAAGCGCCCTTGTCCTCCATCCACGCCCCGTGCGCCGCCAGCTGGTCGGGGGACAGTCCCTCCACGAACGCCCGCAGCACCCGCACCGGCTCCGCGGCCTCGGGCACCAGATGGGCATCCGTGCCCGGCTCGGCCATCTCAAGCCCGTGGTTGCCGCCCCGCGCCAGGCCGGGCACGGGCACCATGCGGTCCACGTCGGCCATGCCCCGCCCGCTGATGACCCCCGCCAGCAGGTAGCGGTCGCGCAGCGCCGCCAGCAGGTCGAGGGTGTCCGCCGGCACGCGGGCGTCGGCGGCATGGGGAACGATGGGTGAGAGCACGCCGTCGATGTCGAACAGCACGGCCGCGCTGCCCGCATGGCGCCGCATGTCGTCGAGGGCCCCCACCACGGCAGGTGACGCTAACACGGAGGTATTTGCGGACCGGGCGTGGGGATAACCCCTCCGTAACGCGCAATTGGTCCTGCCATGCCCCGTGCGGGTGTACCTTTACCGGCCGCCCCCTGACAACAACGATCCATAGGTAGGGAAAGCATGGCCACCACAGCCCAGAACGACGCGCCCCCCGTCCGACGCCCGCGCGGGCGACCCCGTGACCCCCGTGTGGAGGGCGTGGTGCTGGGCACCACGCGCGACCTGCTGCTGGACAAGGGCTTCGGCGGCCTCACCATCGCCGCGGTGGCCGAGCAGGCGGGCGTGGGCAAGGGCACCATCTACCTCCGGTGGCCCGACAAGGAGGCGCTCGTCATCGCCGCGCTGCGCGATGCCTGGGGCCCGTCCGATGCGCCGGACACCGGCAGCCTCGAGGGCGACCTGCACGCCATCATGGGCAACGCGGTGCAGGGGCTCAACAGCACCCCAGGTGCCCTGTTCGTATCGCTGCTGGGCGAGCTCGGCGCCAACGACGGCCTGCGCGCGCTGTACGACGAACTGGTGGTGCGTCCCTGGGACCGGGCCCTGGCCGCCGCGCTGTCGCGCGCTGGGGCCCGTGGCGAGGTGGCGCCCGGCATCGACGCACGAATGGCGTCCGACGACTTCTACGGTCCGCTCATGTTCGCCCGCGTGATGCGCGGCAAGAAGATCACGCCCAAGCAGGCCACCTCGATGGTGGATGTCTTCCTGCGTGGAGTCTCCCGCTAGGGGATGATGAGCGCGCGGGCCGCGCCCGCGCACAGGTCGAGGAGGGGCTGCGCCCAGATGGCCAGCCCCACCACGGCCACCGCCCCGGCCACCGCCACGGTGGCCACGCTGGCGGGCACCTGCAGGCGACGGGGCTCCGCCGCGCCATCCGGCTGCGGCGCCCACATGGTGATGACCACGCGCAGGTAATACACTACGCTCACCGCGCTGGCCACGGCGCCCACGATGGCCAGCCACGCCATGTCGGCGTCCACGGCCGATCCGAAGAGCAGGAACTTGCCCACGAACCCGGCCAGCGGCGGGAACCCGGCCAGCGACAGCAGCGCCAGGGTCATCACCACGCCGGCCCACGGGCGCGCGCGGCCATAGCCGGTGAAGGCCACCAGGCGGTCGCCGTCCTCCACCTCGCGCTCGCGCAGGATGACGATGGCGAACGACGCCAGGGTCATGGCCACGTAGGCGAACAGGTAGTAGATGAGGCTCTCGGCGCCGGCCAGGGTGCCCACGGCCACGCCGATCAGCAGGTAGCCCGCCTGCGCCACGCTGGACCACGCCAGCATGCGCTTGACGTTGTCCTGCAGCAGGGCGCCCACGTTGCCCACCACCATGGTGGCCACGGCCAGGGCCCCGATGAGCCCGCGCCAGTCGCCGGCCGCCTGTTGGGTGGCGCCCGTGAACAGCAGCAGGAACGCGCCCATGGCGGCGGCCTTGGTGCCGGTGCTCATGAGCGCCGTCACCGGGGTGGGGGCGCCCTGGTACACGTCGGGCGTCCACATGTGGAACGGCACGGCGCTGGCCTTGAACCCCAGGGCCACCACGATCAGCGCGATGGCCGCCACCAGCAGCGGCTCGTCCAGCAGGCCGTCCACGGTGCCCAGCCGCTCGGCGATGCCCGCCAGCGACGTGGTGCCGGTCACCCCGTACAGCAGCGAGAAGCCGTAGATGAGGATCGCCGTGCCGATGGAGCCGGTGATCAGGTACTTGATGCCGCTCTCCAGCGACCCCTCGCGGGTCACCTCGATGGCGCAGAGGATGTACAGCGACACCGACAGGAGCTCGATGCCGATGAACAGGATGATGAGGTTGCCGCTCATCACCGTGAGCATCATCCCGGTGGCTGCCGCCAGCACAAGGCCCGTGAACTCGGGTCGGCGCCCGGCCGCGGCGGGCTCGCCCCAGGCCAGCAGGATGCTGGCGGCGGCGGCGATCATCACGATCCACGTCATGAGCAGGCTGAAGCGGTCGATCTGGATCTCGCCTGCGAAGGCCACCTGACGCTCGCCCCACTGGGCCACGGCGATCCCTGCGGTGGCGGCCACACCGGCCAGGCCCACGATCTCCGGCAGGCGGCGCCAGCGCCCGCGCAGCGGAGTGACCGCCAGCAGGAACACCAGCACCGTCACGGCGCCCATCACGTAGAGGGTCAGCGCTGCGCCGGCGTTCACCTGGTCACCCCGATCTGCTCCACGGGCCGGGCCTCGGCGATCTGCGCGGGCGCCACCGCGGCGTCGGTGCTGGCCGTGGTGTAGTCCACCAGGCTGCCCGGCCACACGGCGATCCACAGCATCATGAGGATGAGCGGCACCAGGATGATGGCGTCGCGCCCGCGCATCTCGGCGGCGCGGCCGTCATCACGCACTCCGCGCACCGGGCCGTTCATCGTGGACTGGTAGATGCGCAGCATGTAGACGGCGGCGTACACCACGCCCAGCATGGCGATGACCGCCATCCAGGCGTACTGCTGGAACACGCCGCCCAGGATGAAGAACTCGCCCACGAAGGCGTTGCTGCCCGGCAGCGCAAGCGCGGCCATGGTGATGAACAGGAACGCCACGGCCAGGCGCGGCGCGCCCTTGGCCAGCCCGCCCAGGCGGTCCATGTCCTCGGTGCCGGTGCCGCGCGCGATCAGCATGACCACCGCGAACGCCGCAGCCACCACGATGCCGTGGTTGATCATCTGCAGCACCGCGCCCTGGGCGGCCATGCGGTCGATCACGATGATGCCCAGCACGATGAAGCCCAGGTGGGCCAGGCTGGAATAACCCACCAGCAGGCGCATGGTGGGCGCACGCCAGGCCAGCAGCGATCCGTAGAGGATTCCGACCAGCGCCAGGATGGCCACCGGGATGATGAGGTTGCCCACGCCCTCGGGGAACACCGGCAGGCCCACGCGCAGCAGGCCGTACACGCCCGCCTTGCTCATGACCGCCGCCAGCAGGATGGTGACCACGATGGGCGCCTGCGAGTAGGCCCGGGGCAGCCAGCCGTGGAACGGCCACAGGGGGATCTTGATGGCGAACGCCAGCAGGAACCCGGCCAGCAGCACGGTGGCGGTGGCCTCGCCGAACGCCACGCCCTGCAGGTCGCGGATGAGGAAGCTCAGCTGGCCGGTGGCGTCCATGGCCAGGATGCCCGTGGCCAGGATGGCCACCAGCATCAGCAGTGATCCCACCATGGTGTAGACCACGAAGATCATCCCAGCGCCGCGGCGGTCGCTGCCGCCCCAGTTCCAGATGAGCAGCGCGAACGGGATGAGCATGAACTCCCAGAACACGTAGAACAGCACCAGGTCGCCTGCCGTGAACAGCCCCAGCAGGCCGGCCTGCGCCAGCATGATGAGCCCCAGGAACGCCGGGCCGCGCTGCTCGGGCAGGTGCTGGCACGCGGCGATGGTGCCCAGCAGGAAGATGACCGTGGTCAGCATCACCAACCAGATGGAGATGCCGTCCACGCCCACGTCCCACGACATGCCGGCGGCCGGGATCCAGTCCAGATGGTCCACCTGCTGCAGCGCGGCCAGCTGGCGGTCGAACAGCACCAGCACCACGATGGACGACGCCAGCGTGAGCAGCGATGCGATAAGCGCCACGGCGCGCGCCGTGCGGCGCTCGGCACCCGGCAGCAGCAGGAGCGCCACCGATGCCACCAGCGGGATGAGGATGGTGATGCTGACCCAGGGCATCAGCCACCACCCGCCACGATGAGGGCGATCACGATGCCCGCCAGGCTGATGCCCAGCACCATCCAGAAGGCGTAGGCGCGCACCATGCCGCTCTGCGACGCGCTCACCACGCGCGCGGCGCCGCGCACCAGGGCGGTGGTGCCGGTGATGATGCCCTGCGGGCCCGCGGGCTCCACCCGGGCGGCCATCACCTCGGCCACCTCGCGGGAGGGGTCCACGAACAGGTCGTCATACGCGCGGTCGAACTCCCAGCCCTCGCGCATCACGCGGCGTGGGCCCGCGGCCTTCTGCGCCAGGCGGATGCGCCGCTCGGGATCGGCGCCGAACAGCCACCAGGCCAGGCCGATGCCGGCCAGCGCCATCACCAGGGCTACGGCGATGGTGACGATCTCGGTGCCGTGGGTGGGCTCCAGCAGGCCGGTGCTCTGGCCGATCACGGGCTCCAGCCACTCGCTCATGCCGGTCCAGCCGAAGGGGGTCTGCAGCCAGCCGCCCACGATGCTCAGCACGCCCAGGATCACCACGGGCACTGACATCCACCAGCGCGACGGGTGGGGCGCGGGCTGGTAGCCGCCTGCGGGCTCGGGGCCGAAGAACGCGCGGAACAGCAGGCGGAACATGTAGAGCGCCGTGAGGAACGCGCCCACCATGCCGATGACCCAGCAGATCACCCCGATGCTGCCGCCGTTCAGCGCGGCGGCCAGCACGTCGTCCTTGGCGAAGAAGCCGGAGAAGCCGGGGATGCCCGCCATGGCCAGCGCGCCCGTGCCCATGCCGAACAGCGCCACGCGCAGGTACTTCTTGAGCCCGCCCATTCGATCGAGGCTCTGCTCGTCGTGCAGGGCGTGGATGATGATGCCCGCCGCCAGGAACAGCGCCGCCTTGTAGAAGGCGTGGGCCATCAGCATGAACATGCCGCTGGCGTAGGCGCCCAGGCCCACGGCCATGATCATGTAGCCCACCTGGCTCACGGTGCTCCAGGCCAGCACGCGCTTGATGTCCACCTGCTGCAGCGCCACGGTGGCGGCCATGAGCAGGGTGATGGCGCCGACGATGGCCACGATGTCGCCGGCCAGCCATGAGAGGTCGAAGAACACGTGGGTGCGCACGATCAGGTACACGCCCGCGGTCACCATGGTGGCGGCGTGGATGAGGGCGCTCACCGGGGTGGGGCCCTCCATGGCGTCGGGCAGCCAGGTGTGCAGCGGCACCTGCGCGCTCTTGGCGGCGGCGCCCACGAACAGCAACAGGCAGATGGCCAGCACCGTGCCGGAGTCGGCGCCCAGCGTGCCGGCCTCGGCGAAGGCCTGGCCGTAGTCCAGCGTGCCCAGCTCGCGAAGGACGAGGAACGCCGCCAGCACCAGGCCCACGTCGCCGATCACGTTGATGACGAAGGCCTTCTTGGCGGCGGCCACGGCGCTCGGCCGCTCGTACCAGAAGCCGATGAGCAGGTACGAGGCCAGGCCCACGAACGCCCAGCCCACGATCAGGAAGAAGAAGTTGCCCGCCAGCACCAGCAGCAACATGGAGAACACGAACAGGTTCATGCTGGCGAAGAACCGGCGGTAGTCGCGGTCGTGCTCCATGTACTCCGCCGAGTACAGGTGGATGAGGAACCCGATGCCGGTGATGATGAGCATCATCAGCACGCTCAGGGGGTCGACCAGGATCGAGAGGTCCACGCTCACGCCGCCGATGGCGATCCACTCGAAGGCGCTGGAGGTGAACACGCGGTCGTCGGCCGGGTTGCCCAGCATCCCCACGAACACGGCCACGCTCAGGCCGAACGCCACCAGGATGCTGCCGATGCCCAGCAGGCGGGTGACGGCATGCGGCGGCTCCTTGGGCCAGCCGGCCAGCACCACGCCGCTGACAAGCGGCAGCACGAGCACGATCCATGCGAGGGCGGTGGCCACGCGCTAGCCCTTCATGGACGACAGCTCGTCCACGTCGAGGTTGCTCCGCGAGCGGAAGATGGCCACCACCAGCCCCAGGCCGATCACCACTTCTGCGGCGGCCACCACCATCACCACCAGCGCGAACACCTGGCCCGAGGGGTCGTCCCACAGGCGCGAGAAGCCGATGAGCGACACGTTGCCGGCGTTCAGCATCAGTTCCACGCTCAGCAGCAGCATCAGCGGGTTGCGGCGGCGCATGACGCCGATGAGCCCCAGCACCAGCAGGCCCAGCGACAGCATGAGGTATGCCTCGATGGGCACGTTCACCGGCCGCCCTCCCCCTGCACCGCGCTCTTGGCCAGGATCACGGCGCCCACGGTGGCGATGAGCATGATCACCGCGATGGCCTGCAGGGCCACGATGTGGTTGGCCAGCATGGCCTCGCCGATCGCCTGCGGCGACCCCACGCCGGTGGTGGCCGGGGCGGGCGAGTCGGGCCCGAAGTCCGACGCCAGCACGGCCACCGCGCCCAGGCCGCCAAGGCCCAGCACGCCCAGCCAGCCCACCACCTGCCAGCGGTCCAGCCGGTCGAACGAGGTGATCTCCCCGCGCTCGCCCAGGTAGGCGATGACGAACAGGAACATCACCACGATCGCGCCCGCGTACACGATCACCTGCACCGCGGCGGCAAAGGGCGCAAGCAGCGCGATGAACAAGAGGGCCACGGCCAGCAGCGCGCCGATGAGGCTCACGGCCGCCCGGAAGGCGTCCTTGAAGAACACCACGCCCGCGCCGAAGCCCAGGGCGCCGATGGCCGCCACCGCGAACGTGACCTTCTCACCCACGGAACACCTTCATCCCGTGTCGCTCGGCGGCCTCCATGGCCAGGTCGCTCTGCTCGCGTGTGACCTGCGGCAGCGGCGCCGAGGCATCGTCACGCGGCTCGCACACCTCGCGCAGGAACGCCTCCATCTCGTGCGGGGGCGACAGCGTGCACAAAAGGCGTGCCGGGGCATCGCCCAGGTTGCGGTAGGTGTGCGGAAGCCAGGGGGCGATGGTGGTGCTCTCAAGCGGCCCGAGCTCGGTGGTGCCCTCCTCGGTCATCACCGTGATGCGGCCGTCCAGGCACATGTACTGCTCGGCAGCCTCATGGGCGTGCATGTGCACGGGCCCGCCGCCCGGGCGCGAGGCGATCTCGGCGATAAGGAATCCCCCGCCCGTGGTCTGCGAGGTGGCGTGCACCGTGAAGCCCTCGCCCATGAACAACATGGGCCGGCCCGGCGTGAGCGTGTGGACGGGCACTACGAGGGGACCACCGGAGGGGGCGAGCCCGGCACATTGGGATGGAGGGGGGGCTGCTTGGGCGCGGGCTCGAGCAGGGTCTCCTTGTCGTAGATCAGCGCCTCGCGGGTGTACTCGCTGAGTTCATACGAGTGCTCCAGCGTGATGGCGTCGAACGGGCAGGCGGTCTCGCAGTAGCCGCAGAAGATGCAGCGCGCCATGTTGATCTCGTAGATGCGGGCGTAGCGCTCCCCGGCCGACACGCGGTTGTCCGGCGTGTTCTCCTCGGCCACCACGCGGATGCAGTCGGCCGGGCAGGCGGCCGCGCACAGCGAGCAGCCCACGCACTTCTCCAGGCCGTCCTCGAACTTCCACAGGCGGTGGCGCCCGCGGAACCGGGGGTACACCGGCGTCTTGTGCTCGGGGTACCCGATGGTCACCGGCTTGTGCAGCAGGTTCTTGAACGTGACGCCGAAGCCCTTGAGCGGATCGAGCACGCCCATCAGTTGGCGAACCCCAACCCCACCACCACGGCGGTCACCATCACGTTGGCCATCGCCACGGGGATCAGCACCTTCCAGCCGAACTTCATCAGCCGGTCATACCGGAAGCGCGGCAGCGTGGCGCGCACCCAGATGAAGATGAACAGCAGCGCGGCGATCTTTATCCCGAGCCACACGAACCCGGGCAGGAAGGGCCCGTTGGGCCCGCCCAGGAACAGCGTGGCGGCGAACGCCGAGATGACGATCATGGCCACGTACTCGGCCGCCATGAACATGGCGAACTTCACCGAGCCGTACTCCAGGTTGTACCCGGCGATCAGCTCGCTCTCGGCCTCGCCCAGGTCGAACGGCGTGCGGTTGGTCTCGGCGAAGGCGGCGATCATGAACACCACGAACGCCACCGGCTGCAGAAGGATGTACCAGAGGCCCCCGGCCTGGGCGTTGGCGATGTCCACCAGCGACAGGCTGCCGCTGATCATCACCACGCCCACGATCGACAGCCCCAGCGCCACCTCGTACGACACCAGCTGCGCGGCGTTGCGGGCCGCGCCCAGCAGGGAGTACTTGTTGCCGCTGGCCCACCCGCCAAGGATGAGCCCGTAGGCCCCCAGGCTGCTGAGCGCCAGCAGCACCAGCACGCCCACGCCCAGGTCGGTGCCGTAGAAGGTGATGGTCACGCCGAACCACTCGTGCACGCCGCCGAAGGGGATGAGCGACAGCGCCGCCACCGCGGCGATGACGGGGATCATCGGCGCCAGGCGGAATACCCACGGGTTGGCGCCGGCGGGGACGAAGTCCTCCTTGAACGTGAGCTTGCCGATGTCGGCCAGGGGCTGCAGCAGGCCGAACGGGCCCGCGCGGTTGGGACCGCGGCGCGCCTGGAACCGGCCGATGAGCTTGCGCTCCAGCACCGTGAGGCCCGCGAACGCCGAGAACACCACGCCCACCACCACGGCGGCCTGGATGATCATGGTGAGCGCCGCCTCCTGGGGCATCAGGCGCTCACCTCCTGGCGTGCGGCCACGCCCACCACGGCGCGCACGGCGCCGCCATCCATGGGCAGCAGCCGCTCGGCCGCAGTGCCCGGGTCGCCCATCACCAGGTATGCCGCGCCCTCGTGGTAGCGCGATCCCACCTCCAGCGGCAGCACCATCTCGCCGTGCGGGGTGCGCACGTGCACGCGGGCGTCGGTGCGCACGCCAAGGCGCTCGGCCTCGGCCGGTGCCAGGCACACCCGGGCGGGCTCGCGCACGGGCTCCAGGGCATCGGACCGGAAGGCATCCGCGTCGCCGAACACCGGACGGCACGGCACCACCAGCAGGCCGTCGCCCGCGGGCTGGGCCGGCGCGGTGCCGGCGTCAGCCCCCGTAGCCTCGACGGGCGCGATGACCGCGCCCTCGGTGCCGAGCGCCCCGTAGTCCAGACCGGCGAAGGCGGAGTGCCGCTGCGCCAGGCGCGAGAAGGCCTGGGAAGGCGTCCGGTCGGGCACGGCGCGGCCAAGGCGGTGGGTCAGCGCCACCAGGAGCTCCCATGCGGCGGCGGCGCCCTCGCACTCGCGGGCGCCCGGGCGAAGCCGCTGGGCGCGGCCGGCCATGCTCACCAGCACGCCCTCCTCCTCAAGCGGCGTGAGCAGCGGCAGCACCACGGTGGCGCGGTCGGTGAGGCCGCTCACGTAGGCACCCATCTCGATGATGGTGCCCACGCCCTCGAGCGCCGTGGCCCACCGCGTGCCCTCCGGGCCGGCGGTGGGGTCGCAGGCGATGGTCACCAGCACGTCGATGTGGCCGGCCTCGATGGCCTGCAGCAGGCCGCCGGCCGCGGGGATGCCCAGCGCGCGCAGGCCGGGCCCGCTGACGTCGGCGCACATCTCAAGCGCCCGTGCGCCCGGCGTGGCGGCCACCAGCTCGGCCAGGGCCGCGGCCGCGGCGGGCTCGGCGGCAAGGTCGGCCTCGTCCCACAGCACCACCGCGCGCGAGCTGCCAAGCAGCCGGTCGCGCATCACGTCGATGGCGTCCACCAGGTGGCCCGGGGTGGTGCGCAGCACCTCGCAGGCATCGTCCAGCGCCGAGGGGCGCGGGCCCACCATGCTCACCCGCGCGCCGTGGCGGCGTGCCTTGCGGATGCGAAGCTCGGCCACCGGCTGCTGCGATGCCGGGTCGCCGCCCACCACCAGCACCACGTCGGCGGCGTCGAGCTCGTCCATCTGCGCACCGGGCAGCGCGCGCAGGGGGCCAAGGCCGTGGCCCGGGATCCCGGTGCGCCGCACCATGGCCCGGCCATCGCCCACGCGCTCGGCCAGCTCCTGGGCCAGGAAGCCGGTCTCCACGGTGACCGGGTCGCCCAGCAGCACGCCGATGCGCAGGTCGCGGTTGATGAGCATGCCGGCCACCTCGGCCAGGGCGCGCTCCAGCAGCACGCCGCGGCGGCCCACCTGGTCCACCAGCACGGCGTGCGGGATGCGGTCGGCGCTGCGAAGCGCCGGGTAGCCCCAGCGCCCGCGGTCGCAGATCCAGCCCTCCTCCACGGCCATGTTGGGGTCGGGGCGCCCTGTGAGGCGCTTCACCTCGTTGTCGCGCTCGGTCACCTCGAGGTTGCAGCCCATCGAGCAGCCGGCGCACACCGACGGGGTGTTCTTGATGTCCCAGGGGCGGCTGACGAACCGGTACGGGTTGCTGGTCAGCGCCCCCACCGGGCACAGATCGATGGTGTTGCCCGTGAACCGGCCCTCGTAGGGGTCGCCGCTGAAGGTGGCGATCTCGGTGTGGTCGCCGCGCTCCTGGAAGGTCAGCTGGCCGTCCTCGGCCACGTCCTGGCTGAACCGCACGCAGCGGTAGCAGGCGATGCAGCGCTCGCGGTCAAGCGCCACCAGCGGCGAGAGGTCCAGCGGCTTGGGGAAGTGCAGCTTGGGCTCCAGCGTGCGGGTCTCGCCGGGGCCGAACCGGAAGGTGCGGTCCTGCAGCGGGCACTCGCCACCCTTGTCGCACACCGGGCAGTCCAGCGGGTGGTTGGCAAGCAGCAGCTCAAGCACGCCGTCCTGAGCGTCCTTGGCCACCTCGCTCTCGGTCTGCACCACCATGTCGTCGGCCACGGGGGTGGAGCAGGCGGTCTGAAGGCCGCGCATGCCCTCCACCTCCACCAGGCACATGCGGCATGCGCCCACCGGCGGCCCCAGCCGCGGCTCGTAGCAGAAGATGGGGATCTCGATGTCCACCGCCTTGGCGGCGTCCACCAGCATGGTGCCCTTGGGCGCGGTCACCTGGCGGCCGTTGATGGTGAGGGTCACGATGTCCGGGGACTGTCCCTGGTCAGCCAACCGGGGCCTCCATCATGGGCACCGGGCGGGGCGACCCGTGCTCGGCCACGCGCACGAACTCGTCGCGGAAGAGGTTGAGCGCGCTCTGCACGGGCATCACGGCGCCGTCGGCCAGCGGGCACAGGGTGCGGCCGGAGATGCGCCCGAACAGGCTCTCCAGCATGCGGATGTCCTCTTCGCCGCGGCCCTCGCCGTGCACCATGCGGCCCAGGATCTTGGCCAGCCAGCCGGTGCCCTCGCGGCACGGCGTGCACTTGCCGCAGCTCTCGTGCTGGTAGAACTGGGCCAGGCGCCACGACGCCCGCACGATGCAGCCGGAGTCGTCCATCACGATGCACCCGCCGCTGCCCAGGAACGTGCCCACGCCGTTAAGCGCCTCGTAGTCCAGCGGCACGTCCAGCGACCCCACGCCGATCACCGGAACGGACGACCCTCCCGGCCACACGGCCTTCACCTCGCGCCCGGGGCGCAGGCCGCCGGCCAGGTCGTAGATCAACTCCCGCAGGGTGGTCTGGCCCAGCACGATCTCGAAGTTGCCGGGGTTCATCACGTGCCCCGACACCGAGAACAGCTTGGTGCCCGGGCTCTTCTCGTTGCCCATGGCGGCGTACCAGTCGGCGCCCCGGTGCATGATGGGCGGAAGCGCCGCCAGGGTCTCCACGTTGTTGATGAGCGTGGGGCAGCCGTAGAGGCCCGCCACGGCCGGGAACGGGGGCTTCAGCCGCGGCTGGCCGCGCTTGCCCTCCAGGCTCTCCAGCAGCGCGGTCTCCTCGCCGCAGATGTAGGCGCCCGCCCCGCGGTACACGGTGATGTCGAACGGGCGGCCCGGGCCCAGGGCATCGGGCCCCAGTCGGCCGGCCTCGCGCGCCTGCTCCACCGCGCTGTCAAGCACCTGGGCCTGGTGCTCGTACTCGCCGCGGATGTAGATGTAGGCGCGCTCGCAGCCCACCGCGTGCGCCGCGATGGTGATGCCCTCGATCAGCTGGAAGGGGTTGTGCTCGATGATCTCCCGGTCCTTGAAGGTGCCGGGCTCGCTCTCGTCGGCGTTCACCACGATGTAGGTGGGCTTGCCGGTGTCCTTGGGAAGGAACGACGCCTTGCGGCCCATGGGGAACCCGGCGCCGCCGCGGCCGCGCAGGCCCGAGCGGTGGAAGGCGTACAGGGCGTCGTCGGGGGTCATGGCCAGGGCGTCCTGCAGGCCCAGGTAGCCGCCTGCCCGCTCGTACTCGGCGAGCGAGGTGAGGGTGTCACCGAACTCGCGGTGGCGGTACACGGAGTTGAGCACGGGCATTAGCGGCAGTACCTCGCGGGCGCGGGCTCGTCGCGCAGGTCGTCGATGAGGCAGGTGGCGTCCGCCGGCTCGAGCGGGCCGATCTGCTCGCCGGCATCCACCTGCAGGCAGGGCGCGCGGTCGCACGCGCCGATGCACTGCACCTTGTGCAGCGTGAACATGCCGTCGTCGGTGGTGCCCTCGCCGTCCAGCCCCAGGTAGTCGGCGATGTGCTCGAAGATCTCGTCCGACCCGCGCAGCATGCACGAGAGGGTGACGCACACGTTGATCACCCGGCGGCCCACCGGCTCCACGTACAGACGGTCGTAGAAGGTGGCGATGCTCTCCACATAGGCCTGCGAGAACCCGGTGGCCTCGGCCACGGTGGCCATGGCGTCGGGCGGCAGCCAGCCGGTCTCCTCCTGCACGTGCTTGAGCGCCGGCAGGATGAGCGACCGCGGGTCGGCGTACTGCGGGCGCAGCGGGGCCAGGAATTCATCCAGCTCGTGCACGGTCACCGGTCCACGCCCCCCATCACGGGGTCGATGGTGGCCACGATGGCGATGAGGTCGGCCAGGTACCCGCCCCGGCACAGGGGCGCGGTGGCCTGCAGGTTCACGAACGAGGGGTCGCGCATGTGCACGCGGTGGGGCTTGGGCCCACCGTCGCTCACCGTGTAGCAGCCCATCTCGCCGCGCGGGCTCTCGATGGCTGCGTAGGCCTCGCCCGCCGGCACCTTGAAGCCCTCGCTCACCAGCTTGAAGTGGTGGATGAGCGCCTCCATGGAGTACGCCAGCTCCTCGCGCGGGGGCAGCACCACCTTGCGGTCGTCGCTGATCACCGGGCCCTCGGGCAGGCCGTCCAGCACCTGCTCGATGATCCTCAGGCTCTCGCGCATCTCCTGCACGCGCACCAGGTACCGGGCGAAGCTGTCGCCCTTGGTGGAGGTGGGCACGTCGAACTGGAAGTGCTCGTACCCGCTGTAGGGGGCCACCTTGCGCAGGTCGTGCGGAATCCCCGCGGCGCGCAGGGTGGGGCCGGTCACGCCCAGGGCCAGCAGCTCCTCGGCGGGCAGCACGCCCACGCCCTCCATGCGGTCCTTCCAGATGGGGTTGCCGGTGAGCAGGGCCTCGTACTCGTCGATGCGCCCCGGCATCTCCTTGGCGAAGGTGCGCACCCGCTCCACGAACCCCGGGGGAAGATCGTCGCTGCACCCGCCCACCTGGAAGTAGCGGTGGTTCATGCGCTCGCCCGACACCATCTCGAAGAGGTCCAGCAGCTCGTCGCGCTCGCGGTAGCAGTAGAAGAACACGCTCATGGCGCCGAGCTCCAGGCCCGAGGTGCCAAGCCACACCAGGTGGCTGGCGATGCGGTTCATCTCGGCCAGCAGCACGCGGATCCACTCGGCGCGCGCGGGCACCTCCATGTCGAGCAGCTTCTCCACCGACATCGTGTACGCCTTGATGTTGGCGAAGGGCGCCAGGTAGTCCATGCGCGTGACCAGGGTGATGGCCTGCCACCAGGTCTTGTTCTCGCACTGCTTCTCGATGCCGGTGTGCAGGTACCCGATCACCGGGGTCACCTCGCGCACCACCTCGCCGTCAAGCTCCACGATGAGCCTGAGCACGCCGTGGGTGCTGGGGTGGTTGGGCCCCAGGTTCAGGAGCAGCGGCTGGCGCACGCCCGGGCGGCTGTCGGCCAGCATCTCGTTGGCCAGCGTGCGCTCCGCGGCCTCCTCGGGCGTGTAGGCCTCCACGCTGGCGATCACCCGCTCGGTGGGGGTGAGCGCCCGCTGCTCGCGCGCGGCGGCCTCCAGCGCCTCGCGGCCCTCAGCGGCCAGCGGGAAGTTCTGCGTGCCGGGATCGGTGGTGCTCATCAGGCGTTCCTCCGCATCACACCGCGTCCGAGAACTGCACGTCTTCGCCGCCTATTGGATAGTCGCGGCGCAGCGGGTGGCCGTCCCAGTCGAGCGGGTTGAGGATGCGGCACAGATCCGGGTGGCCGGCGAACCGCACGCCGAACTGGTCGTACACCTCGCGCTCCATCCAGTTGGCGCCGGGCCACACCGAGGTAACCGACTCGATCTCGGGGTCCAGCGCCCCGGCCCAGGCACGCAGCCGCACGCGGGCACCCGAGGGGATGGCGGTCAGGTGGTAGGCCATGCGGAACCGGCCGGGCTCATCGGGGAAATCGGCGCAGGTCACGTCGGACAGCAGCAGGTACTGCGTGGGGCCATCGCGCAGCGCCCGGCAGGCCTCCACGATGCGCTCCTTCTGCACCTCCACGGTCAGCTCGCCCACGTGCTCCCACTCGCCCACCACGGCACCGGGCGACACGGCCTCGATCTGCGCCGACACGTCACTCATCGGTGGCCACCTCGGCCTCGGCCACCTGCTCCAGCTCGGCCAGCTCCTGGGCGTGCCCGCGCTCCCACTCGGCGCGCTCGGCACGACGGCGGGCGATCAGCGCAGATGACGGCTCCTGGCCGTTGGCGCCGATCTTCTTGCGCAGCACGTCGATGCCCTCCATCAGGCCCTCGGGGCGCGGCGGGCAGCCGGGCACGTACACGTCCACCGGGATGATCTTGTCGCAGCCCTGCACCACGGCGTAGTTGTTGAACACGCCGCCGGTGCTGGCGCAGGCGCCCATGCTGATCACCCACTTGGGCTCCAGCATCTGGTCGTAGATGTGGCGCACCACGGGAGCCATCTTCTGGGTGAGCCTGCCGGCCACGATCATCAGGTCGCTCTGGCGCGGCGTGCCGCGGAAGTACTCGGCGCCGAACCGGCCCATGTCCAGGCGGGGGCTGAGCGTGTGCATCATCTCGATCGAGCAGCACGCCAGGCCGAAGGTGGCGGGCCAGATGGCGCTGGTCTGGGTCCAGGCGATGGCCTTGTCCACCGTGGTGAGCAGCAGGCCCTTGCTCACCTCGGCGGCGATGGGGTCGCGCAGGTCCCAGTCGATGGCCTGGTCGGTGCGGGGCGCGCGACGGATGGGCGCGCCGGGCGGTGGGATCAGCGCCATTCCAGTGCCTTCTTCCGCCACTCGTAGAAGATCACGGCCACCAGGATCAGGCTGAACACCATGAAGGCCCACACGGCCAGGGCGCCCTCATCGCGCAGCACGGTGGCGACGGGGTACATGAACGTGAGCTCCACGTCGAACACGATGAAGAGCATGGCGGTGAGGTAGAAGTCGATCGAGAACCGCTGCCGGGTGGGCTGCACGGTGAGGATGCCGCTCTCGAACGGCAGGGCCTTCACCGGGTTCGGGCGCTTGCGCCCCACGAGCGACAGCGAGAACAGCGCCACGGCCAGACCGGCGCCGATGACGATGTAGATGAAGAGTGGAAGCCAGGTGTACAGGTCCAACCGGACCGGCCTCTTTCACGTTGCCGCAGTGCTCGATCACGTGGTACCACCGAGCGGGGAGAGATCACCCTAACAACGGTCGGGCACAAGCGCAGCATAGTGCCGATTGCCTCATGGGAAGCGGGATCTCAGGGGTCCCCCAAGTGCCATTTGTGACATTCTCGTGACGAAAGCGCACAAGGCCTCGCCGACCCCGGTCCCAGGCATGTAACCGAGCTTCCCGCAACACCTCCGCGCGCCTTCCGGCACAGCCGGTGCGCCCCCAGTGCGGTTGGGCCGCCAAGCATGGACCCATGCGGTTCACCCGGCATGCGCTTAACCGGCTGCGCTTTCACCGCCTGAGCAGATCAGAGGTGGTGGAACTGGTCTGGACCGATGCGGGCTGGATATCCCACGACGAGAGCGGCAACATCGCGGTCACGGGGTTCGTCCGCGGCCGGGGCGTGACGGTTGTAGTCGCAGCAGACGAGCCCGGACTCATCATCACGGTAATCGGCGAGAGGAGGGCCCGGCCATGAAGGCGCTCTACGACAGCGAGGCGCATGCGATGTACATCGACGTGGTCGACCCCCCGTGCTGGGCGGGCGGTGGCGCCGACGACGACTCCTACCCGGTCCTCCACCATTACGACGAGGATGATCGGCTGGTGGGCGTCGAGATCCTGTCTGCTGACACGCTGCCGGAGGCCCAGATCGTCTCGGCCCTGGCGGGCCTCGAGCTCGACGTAGCGACGGTGGTCGCCTCGTGGCGCGCCGCCCTGGCCGCACCCGACCGGGAGGTCGTGGTGGGCCCCGCCCTCCCCGTCTGACCCGTGGCAATCGACCGCGTTGCATATTTCTCCGACCTCGTGGCTGAGCAGCCGGACGAGCCCCGCGCTCGCTACGGCCTGGCCGTCGCCTTGCGCCAGGCCGAGCGCTGGAGCGAGGCGGCCGATCAGTACCGCGCCTACCTGGACCTGGCCGAGGACGAGGGCGCGGCCTACGGCCACCTGGCCGAGTGCCTCGCCGCCCTAGGGAAGCCCGACGCCGCGGCCGACGCCTACCTCGCCGGCATCGACGCCGCGCTGAAGCACGGCCACAACGGCCTGGCCGACGACTTCCAGCAGGCCATGGAGGCCCTCGCCTGAGCGCCGCCTCCCAGCGGCTCACCATGCGCGGGGCCACCCGCTTCTGGGCCCGCAACGCCACGGTCGGCCGCAAGACCATGCTCACCACCCTGGGCCCCCGGTTCGTGGAGGCCATCGCCTACCTGGCCATCATGGGGCTGGGGCTTGGCGCCTACCTCACGTCCATCGACGGCGTGTCGTACGTGGTGTTCATCGCGCCGGGCATCGCCGCAAGCGCGGTCATGTTCGGGGCCATCCTCGAGACCTCCTACAACGCCTTCGTACGCATCCACGTGCGCCGGGTATTCGAGGCCGCGGTCACCACCCCGCTCTCGGTGGGCGACGTGGTGGTGGGCGAGTACATGTGGGGTGCCACCCGCGGCACCATCTACGGGGTGGTGTTCCTCATCGTCATGGCGCCCTTCGGGCTCATCGAGAGCTGGTGGGCGCTGCTCTGCCCGTTGGTGTTCATGCTGGGCGCGCTCACCTTCGCGGTGCTGGGCATGGCCTACACCTCGTTCACGTCCAACATCGAGCACTTCAACATCTTCTGGACCGGGGTGATGACGCCCATGTTCCTGTTCGGGGGCATCTTCTTCCCGTTCACCGCCCTGCCCGAGTGGGCCCAGGTGATCGGCTGGTGCCTGCCGCTCAGCCACCTGGTGGCCGCCACCCGCGAACTGGTGATGGGTGATGTGGGCTGGGTCACCCTTGGGCATGTGGGCGTGCTCATGGCCTTCACCGCCGTGCTGTTCTGGCTGCCGGTCCGCCGGCTCAGCCGCACGCTTCTGGCGTAGGGCTACGTAAGCCCCAGCACCTTCTTCAGTGCTGCGTTCACGTCGATCATCTCGTCGGCGCTGAGAGACCCCAGCTTCCGCCCGATGCGCCCCTTGTCGAGGGCGCGCGTGCTCTCCAGCAGCACCCGGGTCTCGGTGCCCTTCAGGTCGATCCTCGGCCGGAACACCGACTCCCGCGCCGATGACGACAGTGGCGCCACGATCACCGTCGACCACCCGGCCATGCCTTCCGCCTGCAGCACCAGCGCTGGCCGGGCGCCTGCCTGCTCATGGCCGGTCACGCGCCCGAACCGCGCGGCGTGGATGTCGCCGCGCCTCAGTCCGGCCACGGCGCGGTGATCTCCTGCCATTCCCGGAACTCGGCCATCTCGCGCGCCATGGCCTCCTTGTCCTGCATGAGGCGCTCGCATTCGGCGCGCAGGGCCTCCTCGGTGTCGCGCGCGGCCGCCGCCTCGATCAGCGCCGTGCGCACGGCTTCCGACTCCGTCATACCCATGCGCACCATCAGCCGCAGGGCCATGCGCGACTCCTCATCAAGCCGCGCCCTCACGATCTTCTCGGGCATGCGTTCATCGTGGCACAGATCGTGCCACGCCGCAGGTAACGCCTCAGCGCCCCTTCGTGCCGGAACGCGCGCCAATACGTGCCAGCCACCGCGCGCCCTGGCTTCGCCTTCGCTCCAGCGCATCGGCATCGGCCTCGGCCACCCGGCTCACGCCGCTCAGGCGGTTCAACTCACCGTTCACCTGCGCGTGGCTCATCCCCGTGGCGCCGGCGATGGCCCGCACCAGCACCGCGTTGGCATCGCGCAGCGCCCGCCGCCGGGCCACAGGGCTCAGGCCGGGCGCGTCGGCCCAGGCCGCTGCGCCGCCGCCCATCCCCGCCACCTCAAGATGGGGAGCCTCGGCCAGCTGCAGCTCGAACCCCTCCTCGCCGGGCTCCTCATCGTCGAGGATCCCGAACAGCCCCAGCGTCACGTCCACCTTGTGCACCTGTGCCTCGCCCGATGGCGTGGCCGACACCGCCGCAAAGAGCGACAGCTGCTCGTCCTCCGCCCCCGCGGGCACCTCGTCCAGCGCGGCACCCTCCAGCGGAT
>JADHKZ010000021.1 GCA_016780995.1 Thermoleophilia bacterium
CCTGCAGGTGGGCACCCCGGCCGCCGTGGCCGCCCCGCTGGTGCGGGCGCTGGCCGCCCACGGGAGCCGCTGATGGGCGGGCGCCGGTGGGTGCGCTGGGCCGGCCTGGCCGCGGGGGTGGCCATCATCGCCGCGCTGGCGTGGACGGTGGTGGACGCCTGGGACGTGGTGACCTCGTTCGACTGGCAGGTGTCGGCCGGGTGGTTGGCGCTCGCAGTGGCGCTGGCCCTGGGGTCGCTGCTGCTGTCGGCACTGGCGTACGAGGCCATCCTGGGCGGCCTGCACCACCCGACCCCGCCGGTGGTGGCCACCGTGTCGGCATGGGCCCGCTCCCTGCTGGGGCGCTACGTGCCCGGCAACGTGCTGATGGTGGTGGGTCGCGCGGTGATGGCCGAGGCCCATGGGGTGCCCAAGCGCATCACCGTGGCGGCCACCACCTACGAACAGGTCATCGCGCTGGTGGCGGCGTCGCTGCTGGCGGTGGTTGCCCTGCTCGAGGTGGGGTCGGGCAGCAGCGTGGGACCAGCCGCGTGGCTGGTGCTGGCGGTGCCGCTGGCGGCGCTGCTGCTGCACCCGCGCGTGTTCGGTCCGGCCTCCGCGTGGGCGCTCGGGCGCGTGCACCGGCCGCCGCTGGGCGCGCTGCTGCCCTTCGGCCGGGTCATCCTGATGGTGGGGTGGTACCTGGTGACCGCGGCCATGCTGGGCCTGTCGGTGTGGGCGTTCATGCGCGGGGTGGGGGGGCCGGAAATCGGCGACCCCGTGGGCGTGGCGTCGGGCTTCCTGCTGGCGTTCGTGGTGTCGATGCTGGTGTTCATCGTGCCCTCGGGGCTGGGCGTGCGCGATGCCATGCTGGCCCTGGTGCTGTCGTGGCAGGTACCCGCCGGGGTGGCCGTGGCGCTGAGCGTGGGATCGCGCCTCTTCCTCATCGCCGTGGAGCTGGTGTTCGTGGCGCTGGCCGCCGGGGCCGGACGCCGTCGGGGGCAGGCGTGATCACCCGCCTGCGGAACGACCTGCCGCTGGCGCTGGTGCTGCTGGTGTCGGCGGCATGGGCCGCCCTGTTCTCGTGGCTGTCGGTGGCGCGCCACGACGCCTGGTGGACCGGCCGGTTCGACCTGGGGAACATGGTGCAGGCCATCTGGAACACCTCCCGGGGCGACCTGCTCATGGCCACCAACGCCGCGGGCGACCAAGTGTCCCGCCTGGGGTCGCACGTGGACCCCCTGCTGCTGGTGCTCACCCCGTTCGCGTGGATCACGAACTCGGCGGTGCCCCTGCTGGTGGCGCAGGCGGTAATCGTGGCCGCGGGCGCGGTGCCGGCGTTCCTGCTGGGACGCCGCTGGCTGGGTGATGACCGCCTGGCGGTGGCGGGCGCCATGATGTGGCTGCTCTACGCCCCCATCCAGTGGGCCGTGGTGACCGACCTGCATGCGGTCACCCTGGCGGCCCCGCTGCTGATGCTGGCCATCTGGGCGGCCGAGGCGCGCAACGACTGGGTGCTGGGCATCGCATTGGCCCTGGCGCTGCTGGGCAAGGAGCAGGTGGGACTGGCCGTGGCCATCCTGGGCGTGTGGATCATCGTGCGGCAGCGCCGGTGGATCGTGGGCGCCGTGGTATCGGTGGTGGCGCTCGCATGGACCCTCATCGCCGTGCTGGTCATCATCCCGGCCGCCGGGTCGGGCGTGCCGGCGCCGTTCGGGGAGCGCTTCGGCCGGTTCGGCGACACGCCCTCGCAGGCGCTGGTGGGTGCCATCACCCAGCCTCTCGAGGTGGTCACCACCATCGGCGGCTGGTCGCGCCTGTCGTACCTCCTGGCCCTGCTGCTGCCCCTGCTGCTCCTGCCCCTCTTCGCGCCGCTGCTGGCCGCCGCCGCGCTGCCGGACCTGATGCTGAACATGCTGGCCGAGTGGTGGCCCAACTACTCCATCGAGTTCCACTACGCGTCCATCCCCAGCCCCTTCCTGGTGGCCGCGGCCATGCTGGGGCTTGCCGGCCTGCGCCGCCGCCGCGCGCCGGAGTGGCTCTCGCGCATGCTGGCGCCGGCCGGCGCGGTGGCCGTGGTGCTGGTGGGCGCGGGCGCGCTTGGCACCATCCTCACCGGCCCCTTGCCGTTCTTCGGCGACCTCTCGCGCGCCACGCCGTCGCGCATCGACCAGTACCGCCCGACGCCGCATGCCCAGGTGCTGGCCGAGGCCGCCGCGCTCATCCCCGACGACGCCGTGGTGTCGGCCGGCAACCACCCGGGCGGCCACCTGTCGGCCCGCCGGCGCATCCTGGTGTTCCCCGAGGTGGGCGATGCCGAGTGGGTGATGGTGGATCGCACGCGGCCCAACGTGTACGACCGCCTCGACCCCGCGGCGTTCGCCTACTTCGTGGATCGCCTGGCGGCGCGCCCGGACTTCGAGGTGGTGTACGACAACGCCGGCGTGCTGGTGTTCCGCAGGCGGGCGGTGGCGCCATGAGCACCCGCGCGCGCGTGATCGGCGCGGCGATCGTGGCCTGCGGCCTGCTGCTGGCCGCCCTGCCGCTGCTTCCGTGGTACGCCGCCACGCTGCCCACGGGCACGGTGTCGCTGTCGGGCTACGGCGCCGGCGGGGCGTCGTGGATCCTGCCGGTGATCGGGGCGGCCATGGCGATCACCGGGGGCCTCGTGGCGTGGTGGCAGCCGCTGCCCGGCACGCGCACCGCGCGCGTGCTGGGGGGCGTGACCGTGCTGTGGGCCGCCCTGGGCGTGGCATGGGCCGCGCTGGTGGCGCTGGCGCCGCGCGTGGACGTGGTGGCGGTGCGCGCCGGCCTGCCCGACGCGCCCCTCATGGGTGACTGGGCCGTGACCGTGATGCCCCCGGCCTGGGCCTGTCTGGCCGCGGCGGCGCTCGCCGGGATGGCCGGGATCCTGCTGGTGACTCCGGGGACGCGCTCCGACTAGGGGGTCGTCGGCGTCGGCGTCGGGGGAGTCGGCGGCGTAGGCGGCGTGGGTGCGGGCGCGGGGGCCGGCGCAGGCGCAGGCGCAGGCGCGGGGGCCGGAGCGGGCGCCGGGGCAGGCGCGGGCGCCGTGGTGGGCGCCACGGTGGTGGTGGCAGGGGCGCGCGTGGTGGTGCCGGGCTTGGTCTTGGTCGACTTCGTCTCGGCCGTGCTCGTGCTCTTGGCCGAGCTCACCATGTACGACCCGGCCGACTCGGTGAAGTCGGATGAGAACGCCGACCACTCGACCGGGTTCTTGGGAAGCGGCCACGAGAGGTCGCCGTCCTTCGCCGTGACGATGCGCATGAAGTCGCCCCAGATGCGCGCCGGGAAGGTGCCACCCGCCACCGTGACGCCGCGCACGCTGGTCATTGACCGCCGCACGCCCTGGTCGTTGGGGTAGCCCACCCACACCGCAGCCACGTAGCGGGGCGTGTAGCCCACGAACCACGCGTCGGTGTAGTCATCGGTGGTGCCGGTCTTGCCCGCCACGGCCGGGCCCACGTTGGCCGCGCCGCCGGTGCCGCTGGTCACGTTGTCCCGCAGGATGCGGGTGACCTCGTAGGCCACACCATCGGAGAACACGCGGGTGCGCTTGGGCGTGGCCAGGTCACCCTTGGGAATGCCCTTGCCCAGGTCGGTCATGGCGACGGGCTTCACGCGGAACCCGCCGTTGGCCAGCGGGGCATAGGCCGCGGCCATCTCCAGCGGCGTCACCTCGCCCGAGCCCAGCCCGATGGAGGGCACCACCGGCAGCTTGCTCTGCACGCCCATGCGCCGCGCCATGTTCACCACGCGGTCGGGGCCCACGTCGAGCGTCATCTGGATGTACACCGAGTTGTCCGACGCGAGGGTGGCGCGCGCGATGTCGGTGGCGCCGCGGTACGAGTTGGAGTACGTGGCCACCTCGATCGGGCCCCATTTGGGATCGCGGATGTTGATGGGCTTGCTGTCGTACACCGTGGAGTACGGGTTGATGCCGTCGGCGATGGCGCGCGTGAGCACGAAGGTCTTGAAGGTGGACCCCGGCTGGCGCTTGGCCTGCGCCGCGTAGTTGAATTGGTTGTCCTTGCCGTACGCCTGGCTGGTGGCCATGGCGCGGATGTAGCCGGTGCGCGCATCCATCAGCACCACCGCCACGGCCGGGTCGTCAGGCCCGCCCAGGTTCCGGGCGATGGCCTGCTCGGCCGCTCGCTGCAGCTTGGGGTCGATGGTGGTGCGCACGGCCAGCCCACCGCTCTGCACGCGCTCCTCGCCGTAGCGGTCGATGAGCTCCTGCCGCACATAGTCGAAGAAGTAGCCCTCCTTCTTGCGCTCGTACGTGCGGCCGCGCTTCAGCTGCAGCGGGCTGGCCTTGGCCTCGTCGGCCTCGGCCTGCGTGATGAACCGTTGGTCGGCCATCTGCTGGAGCACCACGTTGCGGCGCGCGGTGGCCGCCTCGGGGTTGATGAAGGGGTTGTAGGCCGACGGCGCCTGCGGAAGACCCGCCAGCAGTGCGGCCTGTGGCAGGTTGATGGCCCACACGGGCTTGTCGAAGTAGGTCAGCGCCGCCGCCTGCACGCCCACCGAGTTCTGCCCGTAGAACACGCCGTTCACGTACTTGGCCAGGATCTGGTCCTTGGTGAACCGCTGCTCCACCTCCTGGGCCAGGTGCGCCTCCTTGATC
Organism: Thermoleophilia bacterium; assembly: GCA_016780995.1. Classification (GTDB taxonomy): domain Bacteria; phylum Actinomycetota; class Thermoleophilia; order Miltoncostaeales; family Miltoncostaeaceae; genus SYFI01. Next base: position 4,625 of record JADHKZ010000021.1, read on the forward strand.
TTCTGCGAGAAGTCACGCGGAGCGTCGGGGTCGTAGAGGTTCTTGACCAGCTGCATGGTGATGGTGCTGCCGCCCTGGCGCAGGCCGTCGTTGCTCATGGCATTGCGCGCCGCCGCCCCGAACACCCGCACCCAGTCCACGCCGTCGTGCTCGTAGAACCGCTTGTCCTCGATGGCGATGGTGGCCTCGCGCAGCGAAATCGGGATGCGCGACAGGGGAAGTTCGGTGCGGTTCGTGACGCCGGCGATGTAGCCCAGCAGCTTGCCGTTGCGGTCGTAGATGCGCGTGTTCTGCCCCAGGGCCACCGGCTGCAGGTCATCGATATCGGGCAGGTCCGCGGTGACCGACTGGTACGCGGTGGCGAACCCCACGCCCATCACCGTGCCCAGCACCACCAGGGCCATGAGGATGACCTTGCCCAGGCCGATGCGGCCGTGGCGCGCGCGGCCCTCGCGGCGGCGGCGGATGCGGTCGATCCTCATCGGGCGGCACCGCCCACGGGTCGGATGTCCCACTCCACGCGGCCGCTGCGGTAGTCGAGAAGGCCGATCACCTGCTCCGGCCCGCCGCGCACGCGGCCGGTGACCACCCAGTTCAGCTCATCGGCGGGGCGCGCCTGGTCGCGGGCGGCGATGGGAGCCGCGCCGCCGACGGGCACGGGCACGTCCCATGGCGAGGGGATGGCCTTCAGCGACACGTCGGTGGCCACGGCCGGGGGCCCGGCCCACACCTGTGATGCCTGCAGCATGGCGGCCTCTCCGGTGCCCAGGCGCGGGTTGCGCGATGCCGTGACGGCCTCCCACAGGAACGCCCATCCCGCCGCGGGATTGGCGAGGTACGCGGACGCCGGCTCCTCGGCGTAGGCCGTGGCCACGAACGATGGCGCCCACAGGGCCACCACCGCACCACCGGCGATGAGGGCGGCCTTGGCGGGGCCGGGCAGGCGGCGATGGTGAGCGTGGACGGTGTTGGGCATGGTGGCGGGCGCGGGCACGGCCAGCGAGTATAGGACCGCTCCGCAGCCCGACCCTTCGCCCTGGTTGCCGCTTACCCTGCCGCTGATGCCCTCCCGCACGCCGTCCCTGGTCACGTTCGATGCCTTCGGAACCCTGGTGCGCATGGACCCTCCCGCTCCGGTTCTGGCGGGCCTGCTGGCCGATGCCGGGTACGCGGTGGACGACCGCGTGGTGGAGGCCGCGCTGCAGCAGGAGATCGGCCACTACCGCGCGCACATGCACATGGGGGCGGATGCCGCGGGTCTCGCGGCCCTTCGCGCCCAGTGCGGGGCCGTGCTGGCGCGCGCGCTGGGGCCCGGCGGCCCCGGGCCCGAGGAGGCCACCGAGACGCTGGTGCACTCGCTGCATTTCCACCTCTACGACGACGCCCTGCCCGCACTGGACGCACTGGCCGATCGCGGCACCCGTGTGGCCGTGGTGAGCAACTGGGATTGCGCGCTGCCCCACCACCTGGAGCGCCTGGGGGTGGCCGACCGCTTCGTGGTGATCGCCGCCAGCGCGGCCGTGGGGGCGGCCAAGCCCGACCCGGCCATATTCCTCCATGCCGTGCGGGCGGCCGGCGTGCAGCCGGGCGACGCCGTGCACGTGGGCGACCGCCGGGCCGAGGACCTGGACGGCGCGCGGGCGGCGGGCCTGCGTGCGCTGCTGCTGGACCGCGAGGGGCATGGGGGTGGCCCGGAGGTGATCCGGTCGCTGGCCGAGGTGCCCGGGAGGACGGCCGCATGAGGCCCACCGCCACCGCCTGTGCCCTGGGCGCGCTGGTACTGGGTGGTGATCGCCGGCACGGCCGCGGAGGGCGTGGTGGGCGTGACGGGCACCATCGCGGCGCTGGCGGTCATCGGCGTCCTGGCCATCGTGCGCCGGGTACGCGTGGCGGGGCGCCTACCGCGCCAGTCGCGTGTGGCGTAGCAGCGTGGTGAGCCCCTGCTCCAGTTCCTGCGCGCACATGGTGCCGTCGGCCTGCTGGCACTGCCGCAGGCGCTCGCCGATGAGGTGAAGCCCCACCTGGTCGAGGGCGGCGGTGACCGCCGCCAGCTGCACCAGCACGTCGTCGCACTGCGAGCCCTCGTCCAGCATGCGCTGCACCCCCCGCAGCTGCCCCTCGGCGCGGCGCAGCCGCACCATGATCTGCTCGCGCGTGGGAGGGCCGGACGCCGTGGTGGCCATGGCCCCTAGTGCCCCCCGCAGCCGCAGCCGCCGTGGTGCGCGTGGCCGCCGCCGGATGGGGCCGCCGCCATGGCCGCGCCGGCCGCCTGGCTGCTGCTCCTGCACGCCACGAATCCGGTGATCAGCTGCTCGGCGGGGCTCCCGCACGACGGGCATGAACGATCCTCGTCGCGCAGGAAGCCCTGCCGGAACACCTCGAACTCGTCGGCGCACGCCGTGCACCGCATGTCGTAGGTGGGCATGCCGCTAGGACAGGCCCAGGGCCTGCTCGATACCGGCCCGCGGCATGGCGCCCACCGCGTTCTTCACCAGCTGGCCGCCCTGGAACAGCCCGATGAACGGGATGCCCTGGATGCCGTACTGCTGGGCGATGCCCGGGGCGTCGTCCACGTTGACCTTGCCCACCACGATGTCCTCGCGGTCGCGCGCGATCTCCTCGATGACCGGGGCGATCATGCGGCACGGGCCGCACCATGGCGCCCAGAAGTCCACGAGCACGGGCTTCTCGCTCTCCAGCACGAGCCCCTGGAAGGTGTCGCTGGTGATCTCGATGACGTCCGCCATCAGGTCTCCTCGTCAGTCGGCGGACGCGCTGGCGCCCGCGTGGTCGTGGGCTCCGGCCTCCTGGGCCTCGAGCCACCTCTCGGCGTCGATCGCCGCCATGCAGCCGCTTCCCGCGGCGGTGACGGCCTGGCGATAGACGGTGTCCTGCACGTCGCCGCAGGCGAACACCCCGGCCACGTTGGTGTACGTGCTGTCGGGCGCGGTGACCAGGTAGCCCTCGTCGTCCATGTCCAGCAGGCCCTCGAACAGCGAGGTGTTGGGCTGGTGGCCGATGGCCACGAACATGGCGGCCGCCGGGATGACGTCCTCGACGCCGGTCTCCGTGTCGCGCACCTTCACGCCGGTGACCACCTGGTCGCCCTCCACGTCCTCCACCACGCTGTTCCAGCGCACGGAGATCTTGGGGTTCTCGAGTGCCCTCTTGGCCATGATGGCCGAGGCGCGGAACTCGTGGCGCCGGTGCACGATGGTGACGCTCTCGCACATGCGGGTGAGGTAGATGGCCTCCTCCATGGCGGTGTCGCCGCCACCCACCACCACCACCGGCTTGTCCTTGAAGAAGAAGCCGTCGCAGGTGGCGCATGCGCTGACCCCGCGGCCCATCATGCGCTGCTCGCCCTCGATGCCCAGCCACTTGGCCGATGCCCCGGTGGACACGATGACCGCGTTTCCCGCGTGCTCGTCGTCGCCCACCCATACGCGGTACGGGCGCTGCGAGAAGTCCACGCGGCTCACGTCGGCCGTGATGAACCGGGTGCCGAAGCGCTCGGCCTGGCGGCGGAACAGCTGCATGACCTCGGGGCCCTCGACGCCATCGGGGAACCCGGGGTAGTTCTCCACGTCCGTGGTGATCATCAGCTGCCCGCCGGCGCCGTAGCCCTCGATGACCAGGGGCTCCAGCCCGGCCCGCGCCGCGTAGATGGCGGCGGTCAGGCCCGCGGGCCCACTGCCGATGATGACCACCTCATTCACGTCACCCACCTATACCCCCCTCCGGTATACGCGGGAAAGGTATCAGGAACGGGTGACGGTGTAGACCAGCCGGTTCCCGGCGCCCCACGGGCGCCGCGCGGCGGCCCAGTACACGCGCTTCTCGTCGGCCTCGGTGCGGGTGATGCGCCGGCCGTCCTCGAGCGTGACGAACCCCCACGCCAGGATGACGCCGATCACCACGCCCTCCGCCGTGCCGCCACGGCCCAGCACCGCCACCAGGAACAGCAGGGTGGCGAAGGCGGACACGAACAGCAGCACGCCGGTGAGCGCGGCGAAGCGCGTCCAGTCGGACGGCGCGGCGGCCAGCATGCGCGATCCCCCCGCGGGCTGGGCGTCGGGGAGGCTGATCGATGGCAGGCCCCCGCGGCGCAGCCACGACCGGAGCAGGGGGAAGAACACCAGGCCGGTGATGCCCGTGATGCCCACCAGCGTGCCCAGCCAGGTCCACGACCAGCCGTCCTCCGACGTGGCCTCCAGGACGATGGAGACGATGGCGAGCAGCAGCGACACCACCAGCAGCTCGATGGCGTACATGCGCGCCAGCTGCGCGTAGTTCCACAGCAGGTCGCGTGCGCCGATGCGCACGGCCGCGGGCTTCTTCCTCTTCCTCGCCACGGCGGGGAAGGCTAGCCACCGCAACCCCCCGGGGGGTATACCGTTGGGGAGTGCAGGAATCGATGCTCCCCGCGCGGCTTCGCGCGGTCCGCGCCCGCCTGCGGGCCAGCCCGCGCTGGCGGTGGATGGCCATGACCGTGGTGGCGGGCGGGATGATGCTGTCGGTGCTGAACATCAGCATCGTCAACATCGCCCTGCCCGACATCTCGCGCGACTTCGACGCCGACGTGTCGTCGGCGGGCTGGGTGGTGACCGGCTTCCTGGTGACCCAGGCGGTGCTGCTGCCCATCGCCGGCCGCGCGGGCGACCTGTATGGCCGGCGGCGCATCTTCGTGCTGGGCGTGCTGGTGATGGTGCTGGCCTCGGTGCTGTGCGCCCTGGCCTGGGACGAGCCGTCGCTGGTGCTGTTCCGCATCCTGCAGGGGGTGGGGGCATCGGCCATGGCCCCCACGGCGTATGCCTATGCGGCCATCCTGTTCCCGCCCGCCCAGCGCGGGCTGGCCATCGGCATCCTCACCGCGATCATCACGGTGGCCCCCGTGGTGTCGTTGAACATCGCGGGGGTGCTGGTGGGCATATGGGGTTGGCGCAGCGTGTTCTGGTTCACCCCGGTGGTGGGCGCCCTGGTGCTGGCGGGTGCGGCGCTGGTGATGCACCGCCGCCCGCCGGGCCCGAAGCGGCCCTTCGACCTGGGCGGGGCGGCGCTGGCCGCGCTGGGGCTGTTCCCCATCCTCACGGCCCTCACCGGAGCGGCCACGTGGGGCTGGGCATCGCCGCAGACGCTGCTGCTGATGGCGCTGGGCGTGGTGGGGCTGGCGCTGTTCGCCTGGCGCGAGTCGCGGGCCGCCGACCCCATGGTGGACCTGGGCCTGTTCCGGCTGCGCACCGTGCGCAACCCCAACATCGCGGGGTTCTGCGTGGGTGCAGCCATGTTCGGCACCCTGCTCCTCCTGCCGTTCTACTTCACCGCCGTGCTGGGCTACAGCGACGTGATGTTGTCGCTGGCCATCACCCCGGTGGCCCTGGCGTTCATGGTGGGGTCGCCCATGTCGGGGCGGCTGCTGTCGCGCGTGGGCAGCGACACCATGATGCGCGTGGCGCTGGTGCTGGCCGTGGCGGGGTCCCTGGTGCTGGCCTTCGGCTTCGGGTTCGAGGCCTACGCGATGGTGCTCCCCGGGATGGTGCTGCTGGCACTGGGCCTGGCCACATCCACGGCGCCCGTCACCACCACCGTCATCCACGAGGTGCCCGAGGGCAGGCTGGGCGTGGCGTCGTCGCTACCCAACGTGTCGCGGTACTCCGGGGGCGCGCTGGGCGGCGCGCTGCTCAGCACCGTGGTGGCCATGACCATCCCGGCGAGCATCACGGCCGAGGATGGCCTGGTCAGCGCGCCGCTGCGGGCGCTGGTGGCCGACGGCATGCGCAACGCCCTGCTGGTGGCCGCGGGCATCCTGGTGCTGGGGGCCATCGCGGCGTTCCGGGTGCCGCGGGTCATCGGCCCCGGGGCCACCATCGTGGCCCGCATCCAGGGCGGCGGACCGGCGGGCGGCGGACGGTGACCCGGGGCTCCTACCTGGCGCTGGTGGCGCTCCTGGTGTTCACCATGGGCACCAGCATCATCACCCCGCTCATCCCGCTGTACCAGGGGGAGTACGGGCTCTCCAACGGCACGCTCATGCTGCTGTTCGCCACCTACACCGCCACCGTGGTGCCCACCATGCTGCTGGCCGGCAACGCATCCGATCGCCTGGGGCGCAAGCGCCTGGCCATCCCGGCGATGCTGGTGATGACCTCGGCATCGCTTGTGTTCTCGTTCACCGACTCGGTGCCCATGCTGTTCGCCGGCCGCGTGCTGCAGGGGCTGGCCATCGGCATGTACCTGGGCGTGGGCACGGCGTTCGTGATCGACCACGCGCGGCCGTGGTCGAAGGCCCTGGCCGCCATGACCGCCGGGGCGGCGTTCCGGCTGGGGTTCGGCCTGGGCCCCCTGTTCGGCGGCATCGTGGCCCAGTACTGGGGCAACCCGCTGCACCGGCCGTTCGAGATCCACGTGGTGCTCATGGTGCTGGGCCTCGCCTGCGTGCTGGTGGCGCGCGAGACCGTGCCGCGGCGCCCGTACCGGTTCGAGATGCGCGTGGGCATCCCCAAGGGGCAGGGCATCGGGTTCGCGGGGTTCATCGGCCCCGCGGCCTTCACCATGTCGTTCATGGAGGGCACGGTGCTCTCGCTGGTGCCGCTGTTCCTCTACAACACCCTGGGCGCCACCAACGTGGCCATCGCGGGGCTGTGCGGGTTCCTGGTGCTGGGCCTGGGCGGCATGACGCCCATCGTCACCCGCAACGTCGACCCGCGGAAGGCCGTGATGATCGGCGTGGCGGTGTCGGCCGTGGTCACCTGGCTCATCGCGGGCGCGGCGTTCGCGGGCAGCGCCGTGCTGGTGGTGGTGGCCGCGGGCATCCTGGGGTTCGTGAACGGGCTCATCCTGCAGGGCGGCACGGTGATCTGCGGCACCATCGTGCCGCTGGAGGAGCGGGGCAAGCTGATGTCGGCGCTGTACATGTGCGCCTACGCCGGCACCATCCCCACGGTGGGGCTGGGGTACCTGTCGCAGGCGGTGGGGCTCACCAACGCGCTCATCGTGTTCAGCACGCTCGCGTGCCTCATGGCGGCATGGATCGTGCTGGTGGGCCGGCGACTGTTCCCCCGGGTCATTCCGCATGCAGAGCCGATCACGATAGGTTCCCCGGCCTCATGAGTGATCAGGTCTCATCAATCCTCAAGGCGTGGGGCGAGCCCGCGTACCGCCTCACGCAGGTGGAGGACGCCCGGCGCGCGGGCGCGCGCGAGTGGGAGGACGTCACCACGCTGCCCAAGGACCTGCGCGCGCGGCTGGCCGACGTGGTGCCGCTGTGGTCGGTCACGCCCGACGCCATGGCCGAGAGCCGCGACGGCACGCTGAAGTGGCGCCTGCGCACCGCGGATGGCCTGGCCATCGAGAGCGTGCTCATCAAGCACGCCCGCGGCCGGCGCACGCTGTGCGTGTCGAGCCAGGCCGGGTGCGCGCTGGGGTGCCGGTTCTGCGCCACCGGGAAGATGGGGCCGGGACGCGACCTCACGGCGCGCGAGATCGCCGACCAGGCGCTGCTGGCCGCCGACGCCGCGCGCATGGCGGACGCCCGCCTGAGCAACGTGGTGTTCATGGGCATGGGCGAGCCCCTGCAGAACACCGTCGCGGTGTTCGACGCCATCCGCGAGATGCACTCGCCCAAGGGCCTGGGCATCTCCGCGCGCTCCATCGCGGTGTCCACGGCGGGCTGGGTTCCCGGCATCGAGGAGCTGGTGGCATTCGAGGTGCCCGTGCGCCTGGCGCTGTCGCTCCACGCCGCCGATGACGACACCCGGTCGGCCCTCATGCCGGTGAACAACCGCTGGCCCATCGCCAACGTGCTGGCCGCCTGCCGCCGCTACGCCGACCGCACCGGCCGGCGGGTGTTCATCGAGTACCTCCTGCTGGAGGGCGTGAACGATTCGCCCGCCGATGCCCGCCGCCTCGCCGCCCAGCTGCGCGACGGCCGCTTCCACGTGAACCTCATCGAGTACAACGCCACCGGTGGTGAGTACCGCGGCTCATCCCCCGACCGCGTCCGCCGGTTCTCCGAGGAGCTCTCGGACGCCGGGCTGTTCCCGTCGCTCCGCCGATCGCGCGGGGCCGACATCGCCGCTGCCTGCGGGCAGTTGGCCAACAGCTAGGCGAGACCCGGCGAGTCGGTCGCCTTGGGTCGGACCTCGCACGCATCGGGGACGCGGGCACTCGCCGAAACGGGATCGGCATTTGCGGGGGCCGCAAATGCATCATCCCCGGCTGCGATCCCCGCGACCCCGATGCGTGCGAGGCCCTACTGCTTGAGTGCCTCCGCGCCGGGGGCCGCGAGGACCATGTCGTACTCGCGCACGTCGTACTCGGCCACGCCCTCGGTCACGTAGGGGTCGGCGGCGATCATGGCGTCCACCTGGTCGCGGGTGACGCCCACGGCCACCAGGAGGCCCCCCTGGAGGGGGACCTCCCGCCCGGCCGCGATCACATGGCCCGCCTCTGCGTGCTCGCGCACCCACTCCCGGTGGGCATCGAGGTGCAGCTCCACCTCGTCCACGGGCCTCAGGTAGCGGCCGAGCAGCAGGAACACGGGGTCGCTACGCCTTGCAGGTGGCCAGCGCCGCGATGAGGCGGTCTGCGTCCGGGGTCTCCGGCGGTGCCACCTGGTCCACGTCCACGATGATCCCGTTGGCATCGATCACGTACGTGCACCGGCCGGCGATGCCGGCCTGGTCCATGTAAACGTCGTACAGCCGCGCCACATCGCCCTTGGGGTGGAAGTCGGCCAGGAACCGCACCTCGTTGGCCTTTATCTGCTCCTTGAACGCAGCCAGGGTCGACTTGTTGTCCACGCTCACGCCGATGACCACGGCGCCCTCGTACGGGGTGCCGTCGGCGGCGATGGCCGTGAACCAGTTCGTGCACACCAGTGAGAACGCCGACGGGTAGAAGTTGAGGTACACGGGCTGCCCGCGGAACTGCGACAGCGTCACCTCGTCGCCGTTGCTGTCGGACAGGGTGAAGTCGGGTGCCTCGGTGCCGATCTCGAGAGCCATGTGATCTCCTGCGGATTCGCGGTGGGATGGGGAACGGGGCAGGACAGTACCCCCTGCCCGGACCGGGGTGACAGGTAATCGGGCAGTCGCGTGGAACTGTCACGGCGCAGTCACGGCACCCCCAGACCCCGCGAGGAGACGACATGGCGGCGAACGACCAGGCCAAGGCGGCCGGATTCCTGATGGGCCTCACGTACGCCGTGGGGGCGCTGGGGATCGGCCTGGGCTTCTCGACCGCGTTCTCGTCCACGCCCGACCTGCGCTGGGCGTGCTTCTTCGCGGTGGGCCTGGCGGGCATCCTGTCGTTCGTGCGCCATTCGCTGCTGAACCGCGGCGACGCCCAGAGGATGGGCTGGAACAACGGCGAGATGAACCCCTTCCAGGTGGAGGTGGGCCTGGCCAACCTGGCGTGGGGCCTGCTGGCCGTGGTTGCCGTGGCCCTGTCGTGGGGCCTTGCCGTGTACTCCGCGTGCTTCCTGGTGTTCGGCTTCTACATGGCGTTCGTGACCGGGTTCAAGGCCATCCGGTCGGCGTCCGGGCACCCGGAGGAGTGGCGCACCGTGATCCCCGCGGCGTCGTTCGCGGCGCTGCTCATCGTCATCGGTTCGGCCGGGATGTCGGCCCTGCCGTAGGGCGCCGTCAGGCGGGGATGGCCACCGGGATCACGTCGGACAGGTCCGCGGCCAGCACCACGTCCACCTGCGCGCGGGCGTCATCGGGCACCTCCGACAACTGGCCCTCGTTGTCGGCCGGGATGATGACCGTGTGGATGCCGGCGCGCAGCGCGGCCAGCACCTTGTCGCGCACGCCGCCGATGGGCAGCACCTGTCCCACGAGCGTGATCTCGCCGGTCATGGCCACGTCGGGGCTGGCGTGGCGTCCCGAGATGGCCGACACCAGCGCGGTGGCGATGGTGATGCCCGCCGACGGGCCGTCCTTGGGGATGGCGCCGGCTGGCACGTGCACGTGGATATCGTGGACGCCGAAGTAGTCCTCGTCCAGCTCCAGGCCGAACTCCGCCGCGCGGGCGCGCACGCACGTGAGGGCCGCCCGCACCGATTCGCGCATCACCTCGCCCAGCTGGCCGGTGACCACCAGTGAGCCCGTGCCGGGCATCACGCTGGCCTCCACGAACAGGATGTCCCCGCCCGCGCCGGTGACGGCCAGGCCGGTGGCCACGCCGGGCTCCGACGTGCGCCGCCGCACCTCGGGGTGCACGCGCTCGGGGCCCAGCATCTCGCGCGCCTCGTCGGGGCCGATCACGTCCACGCCGTCCACGCCCCGGGCGATGTCCAGCGCGGCGCGCCGCAGCAGCGCCCCGATGCGCCGCTCCAGCCCGCGCACCCCGGCCTCGCGCGTGTACTCGGAGATGACCACCTGGAGCGCTGGGTCGGTGATGTCCACGTCGCCCGCCGGCACGCCCGTGGCCTCCAGCTGGCGGGGGATCAGGTACTCCCGCGCGATGTGGATCTTGTCATCGTCGGTGTAGCCCGACAGCGCGATGACCTCCATGCGGTCCAGCAGCGGCCGCGGGATGGTGTCGAGCACGTTGGCGGTGCAGATGAACAGCACCTTCGACAGGTCGAGCGGGAGGTCGAGGTAGTGGTCGCGGAACGTGCCGTTCTGCGCCGGGTCCAGCACCTCGAGCATGGCCGACGAGGGGTCGCCGCGCACGTCCGCGCCCATCTTGTCGATCTCGTCGATCATGATGACCGGGTTCATGGAGCCGGCGTCCCGGATGGCCCGCACGATGGTGCCGGGCATCGCGCCGATGTAGGTGCGCCGGTGCCCGCGGATCTCGGCCTCGTCGCGCACGCCGCCCACGCTGATGCGCGCGAACTCACGCCCCAGCGTGCGGGCGATGCTGCGCCCCAGCGAGGTCTTGCCCACGCCGGGGGGCCCCGAGAAAAGGATGACCGTGCCCGCCGCGCCGCCCTTGAGGCGTGCCACCGCCAGCTCCTCGAGGATGCGCTCCTTCACGCGCGGGATGCCGTAGTGGTCCTCGTCCAGCACGCGCTGCGCGCGGTCCAGGTCCAGGTCGTCCTCGGTGGAGGTGCCCCAGGGGATGTCCAGGATCCAGTCGAGGTACGTGCGTATGACCTGGTGCTCGGCCGACTGGTCGGGGATGCGCCCCAGGCGCGTGAGCTCGCGGTCGGCCGCGGTGCGCACCTCGTCCGGCAGCGGGGCCTCCTCGATTCGCCGCCGGAGCTCGTTGATCTCGGCCTCGTCGCCCTCGCCCAGCTCGTCCTGGATGGCCTTGAGCTGCTGGCGCAGCACGAATTCCCGCTGGCCCTGCTCGATGTCCTGCTCCACCTCGGCCTGGATGCGCGCGCCAAGCTCCAGCACCTGCGTCTCGCGCGCCAGGATCTCGCTCAGGCGCCGCAGGCGCGCCGACACACGCACCTCCTCCAGCAGCTCCTGCTTCTCGGCCACGGGCAGGCGCAGCGACGAGGTGACCAGGTACGACAGCGTGCTGGGGTCGTCCACGTTGGCCGCCGCCATCTGCAGCTCATCGGGCAGGTAGGGCACCAGGTCCACCACCCGGGCGAAGGCCGCCTGCACGTTGCCCGCCAGGGCCTTGAGCTCGTCCGACTCCTCCACGATGTCGGGCATGGGCTCCACGGTGGCCACCAGGAAGGGGTCCGACCCCGGGTAGCCGGTGAGCCGCACCCGCTCGCCGCCGTGCACCAGAACGCGCATGGAGCCGTCGGGCACCCGCAGCATCTTCTCCACGGTGGCCACCACGCCCACGCCGAACAGGTCGTCCGGCCCGGGCTCGCCCATGTCCTGGTCGCGCGCGGTCACCAGCACCAGGCGGCGCACCTCGCGGTCCATCACGTCGTCCACGAGGCGGATGCTGCGCTCCTCGCCGATGGCCAGGGGCGCCACCGCGTCGGGGAACACCACGGTGCCCTTGAGGGGGAGCACGGGGAGGTCGGCGGGCCAGGTGATCTCCGGTGCCACGGCGGGCTCCTCCGCGGGGGTCACCATCACGTCCTCCGCCACGGTGTTGCCGTCCACCTCCACGGGCACCACCGCGCCGCGCTCGTCGTCGCTCACAGGTCACCCCGCACGGTCACCCGCACGGCCTCGGGACCCCTGCGCGGCGCGAGCGGAAGCGTGATCACCAGCATGCCGCGGTCGTAGTCGGCCGACGCGGCGGCCACGTCCACGGGCGCGCCCACCCGCAGCCGGCGCTCGAACCGGCCCCACTCGATCTCCGCGTGCTGGTACACGCGGCGCTCCCCGCGCGGGCGCCGGCGTTCGCCGCGCACCACCAGCAGGTCGTCCTCCACCTCCACGCTGATCGCCGCAGGGTCCACGCCCGCCACGTCCAGCTGCACCACCACGCGGGGCGGGTCGTCGGCCAGCCACACGTCGGCCATGGCCCGCATGCCGGCGGCCCGGGGCGGCCTGCCGCCCCCCGCCAGCTCCGCGAACATCCTGTCCAGCTCGTGCTCCAGCCGCCGGTACTGCACGAGCAGGTCCTCCTCGGCGCGACCCATGACCCAAGGCTACCCCGGCCCGGCGGGACGGCGGAACCCGGCAGTAGGGTAGGACCCATGACCGACCCCGAGCGCACGCGTCGCCGCCGGCCATCGGGCCCGCCCGTGCAGGGCTGGGGCTTCGGTGCGGGGGGCATCCCCACCGGCTTCTGGGCGGGGCTCTCGTCCATCCTCATCGTGGTGGCCATCGTGCTGCTGGCCACCGAGTACACCGGCTACGGCATGTTGCTCATGGTGCTGGGCCTCGCCGCCGCGGTGAACCTGATCCCGTGACGGGCGACCCGGTGGCGCTGGCCGAGGCGCTGCGCGCTGCGCTGCCCGATGCCGAGCCGTCGGAGGTGGACCCCGATGCGCTGGATGCCGCGGTGCGCGCGGCGGGCGCCGACCCGGCGGATGCCGCCCTCGTGGGCCGCGCGCTGCTGGAGTGGGAGCGGATGATCCCCTAGGGGGCGAACTGCAGGCCCAGCCGCGCGGCCAGCGCCTGCGCCAGGGCCTGCTCCACCTGGTCCCGGTCGGCCGTGCCCCCCTCGGCATGGATGGAGGTGGAGGGCACCTCGGGCGCGCCGCAGGCGCTCATGCGCGCGAACCACGCCGGGTCGGGGTGCACGTTCAGGCCGATGCCGTGCAGGGTCACGCCCTCGGCCACGCGGATGCCGGTGCTCCCCAGCTTGCGGCCGTCCACGTAGGTGCCCATGCGCTGGTGATCGCCCTCGGCGCCCGGCACCCCGCACGCACGGCAGGCGTCGGTGGTGGCGTCCACCAGCGACTCCACGAACCGCCGCACGCCGGGGCCGCGCCGGAGGTCCATGATCACGTAGCCGGTCACCTGGCCCGGGCCGTGCCAGGTCATCTGCCCGCCGCGGTCGGTGGCCAGGCAGGTGGCGCCCATCTGCGCCAGCGCGGCGTCATCCACGTGCAGGTCGTCCCGCGTGCCGTGGCGACCGTATGTGTACACCGGGTCGTGTTCCAGAAGCCACACCACCGGGGGACTGTCCCCGGCACGCACCAGGTCGGCCAGCCGCCGCTGCTCGTCCCAGGCCTCGATGTAGCCGATGCGCCCGGTGCGGGCCAGCAGGGCCGGCTGCATCACACCAGCAACGCGGCGGGGTGCTCCAGCAGCTCGGCCACGCGGCCCAGGAAGGTGGCGGCCTCGGCACCGTAGGCCACCCGGTGATCCACCGAGAGGCACAGGGTCATCACGTCGTGCACCACTACCTGGCCGTCCACGGCCACCGGTCGCGGCGCGGCGCGCCCCACGGCCAGGATGGCGGCCTCGCCCGGGTTCACTACCGCGTGGAAGCGGTCCACGCCGAACATCCCGAGGTTGGTCACCGAGATGACCGACCCCTCCATCTCGTCGGGGCGCAGGGTGCCCTCGCGGCCGCGCGCGGCCAGGTCGCGCACCTCGGCGGCGATGGCGGGCACGCCCTTGACATCGGCTCCGTGGACCACCGGCACGATGAGCCCGCCGGGCACCGACACCGCCACGCCCACGTCCACGCCGGCGGGTACCACCAGGTCGTCGCCCTCGATGCGCGACACCATGTCGGGGCGCTCGCGCGCCGCCATGGCCACCGCGCGGATGACGAAGTCGTTCACGCTGGGTCGCTGGTCCTCGGGCAGCGCCACGCGCAGGTCGGCCCGCGCGGCGCCGAGGGCCGTGGCGTCCACGTCGCGCTCGAGCGTGAAGACCGGGATGGACACCGCCTCGTCCATGCGCCGCACGATGGTGCGCTGCAGCCGCGTGAGGGGAGTGCGTTGTCCCGCTGGCCAGGTGGGCACGGTCGGCCGCACGTCAGGCCGCGCGGGCCTTGGCGCGGCTGCCCCGGCGGGGCCCGCGCCGGCATTCGCCGACGCACCCTCCGGGACACCCGCTCCTCCGGGCGCGTCCAGTCGCGCAGCCGGGGCGCCCGCGCCAAGGCCCGAGGCAGCGAGCGCGGCTTCCACGTCGGCCTTGACGATGCGCCCACCGGGGCCGGTGCCGCGAACGGTGGCGAGGTCGAGCCCGGCGCGGGCGGCCATGCTGCGCGCCAGCGGCGACGCGGCCACCGGCTGCCCGGCGGCGGGCACCTGGGTGGGCGTGAACGCCGCGGCGATGGAGTCGGCCGTGCCGTCGTCAGCCGTGGGGATGCCGGTGGCATCGTCGGCCTCCACGGCGGCCGCCTGCTCCTCGCGCACCGCCTCGATCTCCTGCGTGGGCGCATCCGGCATCTCGATCACGCCGGTGGCGCCGCTGTCAGCGGCAACGCCATCACCGATGTCGGCGATGGGGGCGCCCACGTCGAGCGTGTCGCCCTCGGCGGCGATGATGCGCAGGGTGCCCGACTCCGGGGCCTCCACGGTCATGGTGGCCTTGTCGGTCTCGATCTCCACCAGCGGTTCGCCCTTGGCCACCGCGTCGCCGTCGGCCTTGAGCCACCGGAGGACGGTGCCCTCCTCCATGGTGTCCGACAGCTTGGGCATGGTCATCTGGCTCATCGCGGCACCTCCCGCGCCATGGTGGCCAGCACGGCGGCCACCACGTCATCCGGCTGGGGGATGGCGGCCTGCTCCAGGTTCTTGGCGTACGGCATGGGCACGTCGGCCGAGTTGACCCGTCCGATGGGGGCGTCCAGCCAGTCGAAGCAGGCCTCGTACAGGTGGGCGGCCACGCCCGCGGCGATTCCGCACTCGGGCCAGCCCTCGTCCACCACCACCGCGCGCGAGGTGCGCCGCACGCTGTCGGCCAGGGTGTTCAGGTCCAGCGGGCGGAAGGTGCGCGGGTCGATCACCTCCACCTCGACTCCCTGCCCCGCGAGCGTCTCGGCGGCGGCCAGCGCCACCCACACCATCCTGGAGTGTGCGATCACGGTGCAGTCGCGCCCGGGGCGCCGCACCACGGCCTGGCCGAACGGGATCAGGTGGTCGTCGCCGCCCACCGGACCCTTCTTGCCGTACAGCCCTTCGCTCTCGAGGAAGATCACCGGGTCGTCATCGCGGATGGCCGTCTTCAGCAGCCCCTTGGCGTCCTCGGGCGTGGCGGGCACCACCACCTTCAGGCCCGGCACGTGCGTGAACATGGCCTCCAGCGAGTGCGAGTGCTGGGCCGACAGTTGGTGCCCGGCGCCGCCCGGCATGCGGATGACCATGGGCACGGGCACCTGGCCGCCGAACATGTAGTGGATCTTCGACGCGTTGCTCACGATCTGGTCCATGGCCACCAGCGCGAAGTTGACGGTCATGATCTCCACCACCGGCCTGAGGCCCGCCATGGCCGCGCCGATGCCGAGCCCGGTGAACCCCGCCTCGGTGATGGGGGTGTCCACCACGCGGGTGGGGCCGAACTCGGCAAGCATCCCCTTGGTCACCTTGAAGGCGCCGTCGAAGTGCCCGATGTCCTCGCCCATGAGGAACACCGACTCATCACGCTCCATCTCCTCGCGCAGCGCCTGCGCGAGCGCCTGGCGGTAGGTCATCTGGGCCGGGGCGTCGCTCATGGGTTCACCAGCGCGCTGCCGCGCGGATCGTCGTTCCAGGGCTGGGCATACACCTGGTCGGCCAGCTGGTCCACCGGCACCTCGGGGCTGCCCTTCGCGAACTCCGTGGCGTCGTCCACCACCTGGTCCACCTCGGCCTGCATCTGCGCGATGGCCGAGGCGTCCATGATGCCCTCGCCCAGCAGCACCCTCTCGAAGGTGACCAGCGGGTCGCGCGCCTTCCAGCGCTCCTTCTCGGCGGCGTCGCGCACGGTGTCGGGGTCGCTCATGGAGTGGCCCTTGTAGCGGTAGGCCAGGAGCTCCACGCACGCGGGCCGGCGCTCCTCGCGCGCCAGCCGCGCGGCCTCGCTGATGGCCGCGCGCACCGCCAGCACGTCCATGCCATCCACCTTCCACGACTCGATGTCGTACGCGGTGGCCCGGGGGTAGAAGTCCTCCACCGCCGCCGCGCGCTCCACCGGAGTGCCCATGCCGTACTGGTTGTTGAGGATGAGGAACACGATGGGCAGGTCCCACAGACCGGCCATGTTGAAGCACTCCGACACCACGCCCTGGTTGGCCGCGCCCTCGCCGAACATGGTCACCGACACCCGGTCGTCGCCGCGGTAGTGCGATGCCCAGGCAAGGCCCAACGCCAGGGGAACCGAGCCGCCCACGATGCCGTAGCCGCCGTAGAACGACCGCTCGCGGTCCATCAGGTGCATCGATCCGCCGCGCCCGCCGCAGATTCCGGTGGCGCGGCCCAGGAGCTCCGCCATGATGGCCCGCGGGTCGGTGCCGCGCGCCAGCGCCTGCCCGTGCTCGCGGTACGTGGAGGTGAGGGGGTCGTCGGGGCGAAGCGCGCTCACCGTTCCCACGATGGCCGCCTCCTCGCCGATGGCCAGGTGCAGGAACCCGCCGATGCGCCCGGCCATGTACTCCTCGGATGCCCGCTCCTCGAAGCGCCGGATGAGGGTCATGGCGCGCAGCATGTCGCGCATCTCCTCCGGCGTCGGACCGGCCGGGGGCGATGTGCTCACGTCGTCTCCTCCAGGTGGAGCTCCACCACGGTCACGTCACGCCATTCCCGGTCCACGCGTCCGTGCGCGCGGTGCGTGCCCACGGGGCGGAAGCCCCGACCGGTGGCCAGCGCCAGGCCGGCGTCGTTGCCCT
>JADHKZ010000022.1 GCA_016780995.1 Thermoleophilia bacterium
GACGGACGCGACGCCGTGGTCACGGGTCCCGAGGGGCAGGAGCCGCGACGCGTGCCCGCTGGCATCGTCACCCCGTGGCAGCCGCGCTCCTAGGGGGCGGCGTCCGCGTCCATCACCACCACCTGTGACGCCGACGTAACCCGTCCGGCGGGGATGGACGGGTCGCCATCCAGCAACCGCGCGGCCATGGGCTGCTTGGACCGCCCGGTCACCAGCCACACCACATCGCCGGTGGCATCCAGCGCGGGGTAGGTGAGGGTCACCCGCATGGTCCCGTTGAACGGTGCGGCGGTTGCCGCCACCGGGGAGTCCATCACCTCCAGCACGGGGTCCCCCGGGGCCAGCGATGCCGTGTGGCCGTCCTCGCCCAGGCCCAACTGCACCACGTCGATGGGGCCGCCCAGCTCGCGCAGCAGGGCCCGGTAGGCCTGCACGGCGGGCTGCGTGCCGGCCGCCACGGGCATGGGGTGGAGCCGCGCCGCGCCTGCCGGGGTGCCGGCCAACAGGTCGTCGATGCGCACGATGTTGCGCCGTGCATCGCCGTCCGGTGCCACGCGTTCGTCCACCTGCAGGATGTCCACCAGGCCCCACGGCAGGTCGCGGGCGAACAGGTGCTCCATCATCACCCATGGCGATCGGCCCCCCGACAGCGCCAGGCTCGCGCGCCCGCGGGTGCCGGTGGCGGCCGTGAGGCCGTCGGCGATTCGCCCCGCGGCCCACTCCGCCGCCGAATCGGCATCCCTGAGGACCATGCGCTCGACCACGGGAGTGAGGGTAGCCTTGGCGCCATGCGAATCGGAATGGTGGGGCTGGGGCGCATGGGCGCCAACATGTCGGAGCGCCTCGTGCGCACGGGCCACCAGGTGGTGGGCTACGACAGGTCGGCCGACGCGGTGGCCGCGGTGGCCGGGCGCGGCGCCACGCCCGCCACCAGCCTGGCGGGGCTCGTGGACGCGCTCGACGCCCCGAGGGTGGTGTGGTTCATGCTGCCCGCCGCCGTCACGTCGGCGGCCATCGACGAGGCGGCGGCCCTCCTGCAGCCGGGCGACATCGTGGTGGACGGCGGCAACGGCCACTACCACGAGGACATCCGCCGCGCCGAGCAGCTGGCCGGCCGCGGCATCCACCACGTGGACGCCGGGGTGAGCGGCGGGGTGTGGGGGCTCGACCGGGGCTACTGCCTGATGATGGGCGGGGACGACGAGGCGGTGGCCGCGCTGGAACCGGTGCTGGAGGCGCTGGCCCCCGGCGTGGACGCCGCCCCGCGCACCCCGGGGCTCACCGGCCCGCCCGCCACGTTCGAGCGCGGGTGGCTGCACTGCGGCCCCGCCGGGGCCGGGCACTTCGTGAAGATGGTGCACAACGGGATCGAGTATGGCCTCATGGCGGCCTACGCCGAGGGCCTGAACGTGCTGCATCACGCCAACGCCGGATCGCAGCAGCGGGCGGCCGACGCCGAGACGGCGCCGCTGGCGGATCCATCGCTCTACCAATACGACATCGACGTGCCCGCGGTTGCCGAGCTATGGCGCCGGGGCAGCGTGGTGGAGTCGTGGCTGCTCGACCTCACCGCCCAGGAGCTGGCCCGTGACCCCGACCTCGCAGGCTTCTCGGGGCGGGTCTCCGACTCGGGCGAGGGGCGTTGGACCGTGCAGGCCGCGGTGGACGAGGGCGTGCCGGCCCCCGTCCTCTCGGCTGCCCTGTTCAGCCGGTTCGCCAGCCGCGGCAACGACGACTACGCCAACAAGGTGCTTTCGGCCATGCGCAAGGGCTTCGGGGGCCACGCGGAGGGCACGTCATGAGCGTGCGAGCCGACTGCCTGGTGCTGTTCGGGGCCACGGGCGACCTGGCCTACAAGAAGCTCTTCCCGGCGCTGCACGCCCTGCAGGCGCGCGGCCAGCTGGGGATCCCCGTGGTTGGCATCGCCCGCGAGGGCTGGACGCTGGAGCGGCTGTGCCAGCGCATCCGCGACTCACTGCGCGATGCCGGGGTGCCCGACGGCGACCCGGCCACCGAGGACCTCATCGCCTCCATGCGGTACGTGCATGGCGAGTACTCCGACCCGGCCACGTTCGACGCGCTGGCGCAGGTGCTGTCCGACGTGCAGCGCCCGGTGTTCTACCTGGCCATCCCGCCCGGGCTGTTCGGCGACGTCGTGGACGCGCTGGCGCACCACGGCCTCACCGCGCACTGCCGGGTGGTGGTGGAGAAGCCCCTGGGCCGCGACCTGGCCTCGGCCGAGGAGCTCAACCGCACCCTGTCGTCCGAGCTGCGCGAGGACCAGATATTCCGCATCGACCACTTCCTGGGCTACGAGCAGGTGCAGAACCTCCTGGTGGCCCGCTTCGGCAACACCATGCTGGAGCCGCTCTGGAACCGCCGCTACGTGAGCCACGTGCACGTGGAGATGACCGAGTCGTTCGGCGTGGAGGGGCGCGGCGCGTTCTACGAGACCGTGGGGTGCCTGCGCGACGTGGTGCAGAACCACCTGCTCCAGCTGGTATGCATGCTGGCCATGGACCCGCCGGTGTCCATGGACGCCGACGCCATCGCCGACGAGAAGATGAAGGTGCTGCGGTCCATCAAGCCGCTCTCGGCCGGTTCGATCGTGCGCGGGCAGTACGACGGCTACCGCGAGGAGCCGGGGGTGGCCCCCGCCAGCGACGTGGACACCTACTGCGCGCTCAGGTTCGAGATCGACTCCTGGCGGTGGGCTGGGGTGCCCTTCACCATCCGCGCCGGCAAGGGCATGGCACGCACCCTCACCGAGGCGGTGGTGGAGTACGTGGCACCGCCCCGGCAGCTGTTCCCCGACGCCGACGGCACGTTCGAGCCCAACCGCATGCGCTTCCGCATGAAGCCCGACGACCTCATCGAGCTGAGCATGCAGGTGAAGCAGCCGGGGGACCGGGTGGTGATGGAGACCGTGGACCTGTCGGTGCACTACTCACAGCGCCTGGGCCTGCCCGGGGCCGCGGCCTATGAGCGGCTGCTGGGCGATGCCATCGACGGCGAGCGCCGCCTGTTCGCCCGAGGTGACCTGGTGGAGGAGCAGTGGCGGGTCATCGAGCCGCTGCTGGACGATCCCCCGCCGGTGCAGCCCTACTGGCGCGGCAGCATGGGCCCCGCGGCCGCGGACCGCCTGCTGCCCCCCGACCTGCCCGAGATGCTCAGCAGCCCGCACGTCCCCGCCGCCACCTGATGCAGGCCATCGGCGTGGACGTGGGCGGCAGCGGGGTCAAGGCCGCGCTGGTCGACCTGGGCTCGGGCGAGTTCGTGGGTGAGCGCCTGCGCGTGGACACCCCGCAGCCGGCCACCCCCGACGCCGTGGTGTCCGCGACCCGCCAGCTGGTGGCGGGCTTCCCCGACCACCTGCCGGTGGGCATCGGGTTCCCGGCGCCCGTGGTGGATGGCATCACCACCACCGCTGCGCACGTGGACGCCGCCTGGGTGGACGCCCCGGCCCGCCGGCTGTTCGGGCAGGGCCTTGGGCGCGACGTCGTGGTGCTCAACGACGCGGATGCGGCCGGCCTGGCCGAGTCCCACTTCGGCGCGGCCGCCGGGGAGCCCGGCGTGGTGGTGGTGCTCACCCTGGGCACCGGCATCGGGTCGGCCATCCTGAGCGGAGGGGTGCTGGTGCCCAACACCGAGCTGGGCCACCTGCCGGTGCGCGGGGTGGCCGCCGAGGAGCGGGCGTCCGCGCGCATTCGCAAGGAGCAGGGCCTCTCGTGGGAGCAGTGGGCCGAGGCGCTGGGCGAAGTGATCGCGGCTATCGATGCGCTGCTGTGGCCGGACCTGGTGCTGCTGGGCGGGGGGGTGTCGCGCAAGGCCGAGAAGTTCGTGCCCCTCCTGGATGTCCGCCCGCGGGTGCGCGCGGCGGCCCTGCAGAACCGGGCGGGGATCGTGGGGGCGGCCGCGCTCGCGGCGGAGGCCGCCGCGTGATCGTCGCCCGGGTGCCCGACGGGCTGAGGGTCATTACGCAGACCGCCCATCAGGAGCAGTGCCGCCGCATCATGTCCGCATGGGGTAACGACGGCTTCGCGCGGCCCCTGCCGTGGGAGCCCGTGGTCGCGGCCGCGGGTGTGCACGACGAGGGGTGGCGCGAGTGGGAGCAGCACCCGGGGGTGGATGGCGAGGGCCACCCACGGGGCTTCACGGACATGCCGCCGGCGGGGCATTGCGCCATCCACGCGCGCAGCGCCGCCGCGGCCCGCGACGAGGGCCCGCGCGTGGGGCTGCTGGTCGGCATGCACGTAACCGGACTCACCATGCGCCGCCTGGGCCTGGACGGGCCGATGCCCGCGCTGGACGGCCGCCACGACGCCATACGTGCGCTGGTGCGCGACGAGGCGGGTCATGCCGGTGTATTGCGGGCGGCAGTGGGGGAGGGGCCGCACCTCGCAGCGTGGGCGTGGGCCGGCTACCGGCTGCTGCAGGCGGTCGACGTGCTCAGCCTGTACCTCACGTGGACGGGCCTCGGCTCGGGCAGCACGTGGACCCTCCCGCGCGTTCCCCGGTGCGAGGGCGACGAGACCGGCGCGGACCTGCGCGTAGGCCCGGCCGGGGAGTTTGCCTGCAGCGTGTCCCCATGGCCGTTCGGTCCCGATGCGGTGCCGGCGGCGGTCGAGTGCCGCATCATCGACGACCGCCCGTACGCGGACGCTGCCGAACTGGGTGCCGCGCTCGACGCGGCGCCGGTGGAGCGGGTGCCGATGGAGGTGGTGGCCGCGTGATCGCGCGCCGACTCGCATATGCCTCGCTCGCCGCGCTTGCACTGGCGGTCATGGTCTTCTGGTTCGCCACGCGCACGGTCGCGGGGCAGGAGTTCGGTGACGATGCCTATGAGGCCCGTTTCGTCGCCGACCCGTCGGTGCGGGATGCCGCCCGCGACATCCTGGGTCTGTTGACCCATGGATCCCTCCTCCTGGTGGGGGCGTCCCTGGTGATCGTGGCGCTCCTGCGCCGCCGCCCGCGCCTGGGGATCGGCGTGGGCGTCCTGGTCTTCGGCACGGCATTCCTGGCGGAGCTGCTCAAGACCGTCATTCCGCGCGCGGAACTCGGCGTCGACCCGTTCGAGCTCGCCCACAACACCGGGCCGAGCGGCCATGCATCGATCTCCATGGCCATTGCGCTGGCGGCCGTGATGGTCGTGCCCATGAGGTGGCGCGTGCCGGGTGCCGCCATTGGTGGCGTGCTGGTGGCCATCATGGCCACCAGCACGCTCGCTGCCGGGTGGCATCGTCCCGGCGACGCCCTGGCGGGAGAACTCATGGCCACGGCGATTGCCCTCGGAGTTGCGGCGGTGCTCGTGATGGTCCGCGGGGCGGGAAACATGGTGGCGGTACGCTCGGCGGCATCCGCGGTCCGCTGGTGGGTGTACGCCGTGCTGGCGCTGCCGGTGCTGATCGTGGTGATCGATGTTGCGCTGCTGCCCGAGGCGGCAACCGCCGACACCGGGCACGCGGACTTCGTGGTGGCCGCGGTGCTCATCGCCCTTCTCGCGCTTGCGTGCGTGGCGGCCGTGGTGGCGCTGCTGCGCGACGTGGACCTCGACCCGCCGCCCCGGGGCGTGGCCGCGGCCGGCGACCCCCAGCCGGGGCTCGGGGCCGGGCCCGACCCCGGGGCGGCGTAGGCCATAGACCGGATGCGGCGGAAGGGCGATCTGCCCCGCAAGATCTGCGCCACGTGCGGGCGCCTCTTCGCCTGGCGCCGGAAGTGGGCACGCGACTGGGAGGACCAGGTGCGCTACTGCTCGGAGCGCTGCAAGCGGAACCGTCCGACGCCGCCGTAGGTGCGGGCACCGGAGGGTATCGGGCCCCGCCGGGCCGGTGGCCCCGCTAGCCGGCTTCGTAGCGCCCGAAGACGGCTGAGACCACGATGAGGATGACGAGGAGCAGCCCGATCCACCACGCCGACCACCCGGCGGCGATCACGGCGACGGCGGCGATGCCAAGCACCGCCACGGCGATCCATCGTGCGGTCCGTGCCTGTCGCGGGGTCATGCCGCGAGGGTAACGGAGGGCGGGTGCCCGCGGCGGCGCCTAGTGCTCGTACTTGAAGCTGATCAGCAGGCGCACGCGGAACCGGTCGACGGTGCCGTCCTTCACGGTCACGTCCTGCTTCACCACCTCGGCCACGCGCAGGTCGCGCAGCGTGCTGGATGCCGTCTCCACCGCGAGGCGGGTGGCGGCCTCCCACGACTCGCCGCTGGTGCCGACGATCTCGATGACCTTGTAGACGCTGTCAGTGGACACGGGGTGCCTTCCGTTCGGATGCCCGCGGGCTGCCGCGGCTCACCATGATTGTGGCGGCCCGAGGGCGGAACCCGCAACCTCGGGCCCGATGCCGATCGTCCCCTCCGCGCGCAGCCGCGCGATGTTGATGCCCGCCCGCTCGATCATCTCGGGGCATGCGGCCAGCGCGATGCGCCCCGCGTCGGCATCACCCACCACCGCCCAGCGGTCCCCCGGGGAGTCGACGCACCGCCGGGCGAGGAGGGCGCACGCCGCGGCGTCGATGGCCGCGGCCTGGTCCAGCGCGGCCAGGTCGCCCTGCCGGTCGGCGTCGGGCCAGCGCGTCTCCGCAAGCGCGCCGTCGATGATCTCCCGGGCCGGGGCCAGGCCGTCGTGCCGTGCACGGCCACCGCGCGGCCGGAACGACGGCGGCCGCACGCCCAGCCACTCGGCGCGGTAGCGGGCCAGGTCCACCGGCGGGTCCCCCGGGGGGTGGGCGCGCTCCCACATGAGCTGCCGGAGCACCTGGTCGGGCAGCGCCTCGGCCACCACATGACCCCGTCCCGACAGGGCCCGGGCCAGCGCGGGTCCGCGCGTACCGCCGTGCACGGTGCGCATGCGCTCGGGGGTGACCGGGAAGGCCGGGATGTCAAGCCATGCCAGCACGTGCTCCACGTCCCGCCGTCCGCGCACGTCCGGAACGACCAGGGGCGCGTCCACCAGCACCAGCGCCGGGCCGGGGCCCACCGCATCCGCGATCTCCGCTTCGGAACGGCACATCAGCACCCCTGACAGGACGCTGTCAGGGGTCACCTGGGCCACGGCGGACCGCCCCGGGGCGTCACCGGCACGTGCGTCCTGCACCATGTGGATCCCCACGGCCCGCATGCGCCGAGAGTACCGCGGCGGCGCCTGCACGCGGGATTTCGCCCGGCTCCGCTAGCCTCTCGCGCTGGAAACGGCCGCGTCCCTCGCGGCGGCCCCGAGTCCGGTTGGAGACATGAGCTCGATCCTGCTCCTCATCATCTCGCTGGTGGCGCCCTGGGTGGTGCACCTGTCGCCACCCCGGCAGCGCCTGGTGGCACTGGTCGGCGTCGTCGCCGTCCTACTGCTGTTCGGCATCTTCAGCGGCAACCCGCTGGTGATGTGGCAGTTCTGGATCGGCCTCATCATCGGCATCGTCAGCGTGGTGCTGTTCGTGCAGATGGGGTCCCGTACCCCCGGCCGTCGCCGCTGGGAGGACGAGGAGGAGGCGGACCCGACAGGGGAGCTCTAGCCCCCCGGTCGGCGCCACATCAGGCGTTCGGGTCCAGGTTCTCGGCGATCAGCTGGTCGGCCCGCTTCTGGTCCGACATGAAGAGCAGGCCCTTCTTCAGGTGCGCCACGCCCCGGGCCTTGTCGCCGGAGGCGATGAGGGCGAGTCCGAGCGCGATCGGGCCGTCCTCGTAGTTGCGGTCGAGCGCTGATGCCTGCGTGGCCGCCGCGATGGCCGGCTCGTACTGCTTGGCGGTGATCAGCGCATAGGCGAGGAACGCCTGCGCCACGGCGTTGCCGGGGTCGGCCGTGACGGCCGCCTGGAATACCGGCACGGCGTCCGTGGTGCGGTCGAGCCGCGACAGCGACAGGCCCTGGCACAGCAGGGCCGGCGCCAGGTTCGGGTCCTTGGCTGCGGCCTTCTCGCACGCGGCCAGGGCGCCGTTGAGGTCGTTCTTCGCGAGCATCACCTCGCCCTGGGCCAGGTGGCCGACGGCGGTCTGACGCAGGCCCCGGGGCCACTTGTCCAGCAGGGCCTGGGCCTGATCGGCCTTGCCCACGTCGATGCGGTCCCGCACCGCCGCCAGCAGGAAGCCCAGCTTGGGCTGCTTGGCGGTGCGCCTGAGCAGTGTGGTGAAGACCTTCGAATAGTCCGGCGCCGGGTTCCAGTCGGGCGGCACCTGGATGGTGCCCGTACGCGCCTCGGCTCCGCGGCGGAACTCGATGGGCACGGCGGTGTCGGCCGGCAGCGCCTTGAGGGCGGCCGTCCACTGGCCCGGCGTGGTGACGTCGAGGTTGTTGATCTTGGTAATGACGTCGCCGCGGCGCAGGCCGGCCGTGACCAGGATGCCCTTGGGCGCGAGCGCCACCACGAGCTGGCCGCCCTCGGGGATCCTCAGCTGCCGCGCGATGGCCGGCAGGTTGGGCACGGTGAAGCCGTCCACCCGGCCGCGCGGCGGGGTGAGCTGCAGGCGGAAGGCCCTCTGGATGGTCTTCGAGGTGCGCCCTCGGGCATCCTTGGCGGTGAGGGCCACGCGGTAGCGACCATTCGGGAGCTGGTAGCCCTGGTCGTTGACGGCCTGCACCAGGAACCAGGCCGCGCCCTGCGCGCGGTCCTTGTTGGCGGTGATGGTGCGCACCACCTTCTTGTTCTTCAGGCTGGTGATCTTGATGGTGATGGTGGCCGGGCCGGCGGTCCTGACGCCCAGCATGAAGCGGGCATGGCCCTGCTGCGCCTTCACCGTGGAGCGCACGGTGAGCCGCGACAGGCGCGGTGGACCGGCGTACGTGGGCGCGGTGGTGGTCGTGGGCCCCGCTGCCGGGGTCGTACTCCCTGTCGTGGTCCCCTGCGTGGGCTGCGCGGCGGCCCAGGTGGGCACGGAGAGCACAGCGATGGAAAGGGGGACCGCCAGCACGGCTGATCGGCGCATGTGATGAACCTAGCACCCCTTGCTAGCGTCGCCGCAAGTGGATGTTCCGCTGCCCACACTGGAGGTCCTGGAGCGAACCCGGCGCGGCGAGGCCGTGGATCCGCGGGATATCTCGGCCCTCGTGAACGCCTGGATGAGCGGGGCGGCCTCCGATGCGCAGATGGCATCGTGGTGCGCCACCGTGGGCCTGTGCGGGGTTCCGTACGCGGCATCGCTGGCGGTGGTGCGGGCGCTGCTGGGCAGCGGAGACCGGCTCGAGCTCGCCAGCCTGGGCAATGTGGTGGATATCCGGAGTGCCGGCGGGGTGGGGGATTCGGCCCTGGTGGTGACTGCTTCGTGCATCGCGGCGGCATCCGGAGCCATCGTCGCCTCCACCGGGAGCCGTGCCATCGCCCACGTGGGAGGCGTACTGCAGGCCGTGGCCGCCATTCCCGGGATGAGGCCCGAGATGACCGTCGCCCACTGGGTGCAGCAGGCCCGTGACATGGGCATGGTCATCGCCGAGCCGGGCGAGCGGCTGGTGCCGGCGGAGCGCCGACTGGCCGCGCTTCGTGATGCCACCGCCACGGCCGAGGGCGACGTGGTGGTGGCGGTGGCCGCCGCGGCACGGGGCATCAGTGGCGGGGCGGGCGCGCTCGCCGTGGAGATCCCCGGCGGGTCGGGTGGCCTGCTGCCCGACCTGGACCACGCACGTGCGGCATGCGATCTGGTGGAAGCCCTGGGCGCCGAGTGGCATCGCCGCGTGGTAGCCCAGCCCGCCCTGCGCGGCGAGCCACTGGCCGGCGTGGCCGGCCATGCGCTGGAGATGCAGGCGGCCCTCGAGGTGCTGTCGGGCGGCGGAGACGCCGCCCTGGCGGAGGAAGCCGTGTCGCTGGCCGCCGCGGCCCTGGGCGCCGCGGAGATGGACGGCGACGTCCACGCGGCGCGTGCGGTGCTGGCCGATGGTCGCGCCGCCGCCGCCGCCGAGCGCTGGATCGCGGCGCAGGGCGGTGACCCCGCCGTGGTGGGGCGCCCCGAGCTGGTGCCGCGGGGCCAGGAGCGCGTGCAGGTGCAGGCTGCGGAGGCCGGGGTGGTGCGCGCCGTGGACGCCGCGGCGGTGGGCGCGGCCGCCCGCTGGCTGGGGGCTGGGCGCCTGGACCCCGGGCAGGTCATCGACACCACGGTGGGGGTGCGCGTGGTGGCGCGCACCGGGACGCGGGTGGCGCCGGGAGACGTGCTGGCGGAGCTCGACGCCATGGACCAGTGGATGGCGGAGCGCGCCCGCGGGATGCTGGCCGGGGCCTTCGCGCTGGGGGACTGATGCCCGAGCTGCCCGAGGTGGAGACCATCCGTCGCCAGTTGCAGGACCACGCGGCGGGCCGCGCCATCCGCTCGGCAACGGTCATCGACCCCCTGCTGGTGGACCCTGAGGATCCTGCGGACTTCGAGCGCCGGCTGGCGGGCCGCCACGTGCGCGAGTTCCGGCGCACCGGCAAGTACCTCATCGCGGAGCTGGATCAGGGTGAGGGGCTGGCCCTGCACCTGCGCATGACCGGCCAGCTGCTGTGGACCGCCGCGGAGCCCGACCAGGTGGCTCCCTACGCCCGCGCCGTGCTGCGCATGGACGACGGGTCGGTGATCACCTTCACCGACCCGCGCCGGTTCGGGCGGGCATGGTTCCTGCCGGCGGGGCGCGCGGAGCGCGCACGGGCGTGGGGCGGGCGCACCGGCGTGGACGCCATGTCACCGGCCTTCACCGGCCGGTCGCTGGAGCAGGCCCTGCAGGGGCGCACCGCCGCCGTGAAGGGGCTCATCCTCGACCAGCGCATCGTGGCGGGGGTGGGCAACATCTACGCCGATGAGGCCCTGTTCCGCGCGCGAGTGCATCCCCGCACCCCCGGCGGAGCCCTGTCCGGGGCCGAGGTGCGCCAGCTGCACCGGGCCATCCGCGACCGGCTGCGCATGGGCATAGCTGTGGGCGGGGCATCGTTCGACCGGTACCGTGACGCACACGGGGGGCGTGGCGGCATGCAGGATCTCTTCCTGGTGCACCGCCGGCGAGGCGAACCATGCCCCCGGTGCCGGACCACCATCGAGAAGGGCGTTGTGGCCCAGCGCGGCACCTACTGGTGTCCGCGGTGCCAGCCGGAACGGGAAGGGGATCCATGCTGACCGACGTGCCGGGCATCCGGGTGGGGCACTGGACCGACGCCGAGGCCGGCACCGGCTGCACGGCGATCATCATGCCCCCGGGCACCTGTGGGGGCGTGGACGTGCGCGGGGGCGGTCCCGCCAGCCGCGAGACCGACCTTCTGCGGCCCGAGGCCACGGTGCCCGTGGTGTCGGCCATCGTTCTGTCGGGAGGCAGCGCATTCGGCCTCGACACCGCCGGTGGGGTGATGGCCTGGTGCGAGGAGCAGGGCCTGGGCGTGGACACCGGCATCGCACTGGTGCCCATCGTGGCCGCGGCGTGCCTGTTCGACCTGGGCATTACCGGCAACGCGCGGCGCCCCGGCCCGGCCGAGGGCCGGCTGGCGGCGCAGGCGGCCAGCGGCGCGCCGCATGCCGTGGGCAGCGTGGGCGCGGGCACCGGCGCCACGGTGGGCAAGTGCCACGGCCGGGAGCATATGTGCAAGGGCGGTCTGGGTGCGGCCAGCGTGCGGCTGCAGAGCGGGGCCACGGTGGCCGCGCTGGCAGTGGTGAACGCATTCGGCGACGTGCTGGACGAGCACGGACAGGTGCTGGCCGGGGCATGGGAGGACGATCGGGGGTTCGTGGACGCCCGGCGCGAGCTTCTGGATGGCGGCGCCCGCCACGCACGCCTGGCCGACATGTCCAACACCACGCTGTGCGTGGTGGCCACCGATGCCCGCATCGACAAGCCGGGGTGCACGCACCTGGCCCGCCAGGCACATGCAGGGCTGGCGCGGGCCATCGCGCCCTACGGCACCGCGCTCGACGGCGACATCGCCTTCGGGGTGGCCACGGGCCAGGTGGATGCCAATCCCATCGTGGTGGGCAACGCGGTGGCCGAGATGGCCTCCGCCGCCGTCCGCGACGCCGTGCGCACCGCCACGTCGGTGCGCGGGGTGCCCACCGCCGCGGAGCGGCGGGGCGCCTAGGAGGCCAGCATGGGGTCCAGCTCGCCGCGCTGGTCGAGCGCGGACAACTGGTCCCAGCCACCCACCACGGTGCCGTCGATGACCACCTGCGGGAAGGTGTAGCCGCCGGTCTCGGCCACCAGGCGCTCGCGGGCGCCGTGGTCGGACCGTGAGATGAACACCTCGTCGTAGGGCACGCCCTTCTGGTCCAGCAGAGCCTTGGCGCGCATGCAGAAGGGGCAGCTCTCGGTGGTGTAGACGGTGATCTCGGCCATGAGGATGAGGCTAGGCGATCCGCCGCGGCTGCGAGACTTGAACTGTGGCCACCATCGAGACCGAGGCCGTGGTGCTGAGGACGCTCCGCTACGGGGAGGCCGACGCCATCCTGGCGCTGCTCACCCCCGGCATGGGCCGGGTGTCGGCCATCGCCAAGGGCGCGCGCTCGGCCCGCTCGAAGCAGGGCGGCCGGCTGCAGCCGGGCGTGCGCCTGCAGGCATCGCTGGCGGAGGGCCGGGGCGACCTGATGGGCCTCCGGTCCACGCAGGTCGTGGATGCCGGTGCGGGCCTCTGGATGGACGGCTACCGGCTTCGCGCGGCCGGGTGCGTGCTGGAGGCCGCCCAGCGCGTGGTGCCCGAGCACGAGGAGGCCGAGGCGGCCTTCAACCTGGTCACCCGCGCGCTGTCGCTCATCGCGCACGCCCCGCCGCGCGAGGGCCCGCCGCGGCTCGACCCCTTCGTGCTGGGCACGCAGGCCAAGCTGCTCGCCACGTCGGGGCTGGTGCCGCACCTGGCGTCGTGCGCCGCCTGCGGTGCCGCCCCGCCGCTGTCCGGCTTCTCGGCCTCCGCCGGGGGCGGGGTGTGTGACGCGTGCCTGGTGGGGTCGGGCGCCGAGCGCCTGGACCCCGCGGCGGCGGACGCCCTGGTGGCGCTGCTCGCGCGCCCCCTGGCCGAGGCCCCCGGTTGCGTGGAGCCCGCGGCGGCGCCGGGAGCGGAGCGCCTCATCGCCCTGATGCTGCGCGAGCACCTGGGCGTGACGCTCCGCTCCGGCACCCCGCTCTAGGTCACCAGCCCACCGCGATCACGGCCACGGCCACGAGGATGGCGCCCTCCGTGCCGTCATCCCCGATGAGGCCGTTGGGCTGGCGGTGCCCTCCCTCCACGGCCCGCACGGCCACCTGCCCATAGGGGAACCTCCCGCGCACGGCGTCCAGGTGCACGCGGTCCGGCCCGGGCACGGCGATGGTGGCCTCCACCCGCATGTTGGCCCGGTCGCCGTCCGGCAGGAGGTCGCGCATGCGGGGGAAGAGCACGCGGCGGATGGTGTCGTCCACCGCGCGCACGGCCGCCTTGGTGGCGTCGTCACCGGTCAGGTCAACTCCGATGCCGGTCTCGAGGATGAGCGGGAACACGCCCTCGCTCACCGCGACGCCTCCGGCAGGAGGGAGGTGTCCACGGCCTGCGACCCCGAGACATCCCCCGCCACCAGGCCGTTGTCCTTCATCCACGTGGCCAGGGCGTCCCACTGCGCCACGTCCATGCGCAGCGGAGCGCTGCCCTCGGGCACCAGCGCGGGGATGGTGTCGGCCACCTGCGCCGGCAGCACCTTCTTCGCGATGTCGGGGTTGGCCTTCTCCAGGGCCGCCACCGCGCCGCCCGCGTCCGCCACCGCGGCCGCCTGCCCCTCGGCGATGCCCGCCAGGGCCGCGCGGATGGCCTGCGGGCGGTCACGGATGGCGTCCTCGGACGTCACGAGCACCAGCTCGTCGTAGCGGGGAACCCCGTGGTCGTCCAGCTTCATCACGGTGATCGGCACGTCCTTCGTCCGCAGATCCGGGCCCTCGATGTTCCAATAGGCGCCGATGATGGCGTCCACCTTGCCCGACGCCAGGGCGGGGGAGAGGCTGTAGCCCACCACCTTGGTCTCCACCTTGGCGGGATCCCCGCCATCGGCCTTCACCACAGTGTCCAGCAGTGCGCGGTCGCTGGGCACGCCGGCGATGCCCACCACCTTGCCCTCGAGGTCGCGGGGACGCGTGATGCCGCGGTCTGCACGGGCGATGATGGAGTTCAGGGGTACCTGCGCGATGGCGCCCACGGCCTTCACCGGGACGCCCTTCGAGCGGGCGATCAGCAACTCGGGGGCGTACGTGATGCCCAGGTCCTGCTTGCCCGCGGCCACCGCCGTGAGGGTGGTGGTGGGGTCACTGGGTACCGACGGCCGGATGTCCGCCCCCTGCGCGCGGTCGAGGCCCGTGGCGGTGGCCATGTAGATGCCCGCATGGTCGGCGTTCGGGAACCAGTCGAGCACCAGCGAGACCCTCTCGGGCGGTGCCGTGCGGGTGGGCGTGGTCGTCGCCGACTCCGAGCCGCCGCAGCCGGCCAGGACGGCCGGGACCAGGGCGATGGAGGCGGTGACTGCGGCGATCGCGCGCTTCGGGCGCATGGATCTCCCTTCGTGGTGGTTGGTCATGAGCTGCGCCGTGTGGCGCGTCGGGTCCAGGGCAGGGCCATGCGCTCGGCCAGCGCAACGGCCCCGAAGAGGGCCAGCCCGATCAGGGCCAGCAGCGCCACCCCCGCGAAGGTGACGGCGGTCTCGAACTGGCCGGCGCTCAGGCGCGTGAGTGCGCCGAGGCCGCGGTCGCTGGCCACCAGTTCGCCCACCACCGCGCCGGACACCACGAACACCGCGGCCATCCGGATGCCGGTGAACAGGCGCGGCAGCGCCGCGGGCACGCGCACGTGCGCCCAGGTCCAGCCCTCCGACGCGCCCAGGCCGCGGGCCGCGCGCACAAGGTCGGGGTCGGTTCCGCGCAGCCCGTCCACGCCGGCCACGACCACCGGGAAGATGCTCATCAGCACGGCCAACAGCACGATGGCCACGAAGGGCGGGAACCACAGCACCAAGAGCGGCGCCAGCGCCACCAGCGGGATGACCTGGCTCACGATCACCCATGGGTAGAGGGCGAGCCATGCCACGCGGCTGCGCGCGATGAGGTAGGCGAGGCCCGCGCCGATGGCAACTGCCAGCGCCAGGCCGATCACCGCGATGAGCACGGTCCACTGCGCGTGGAACCACAGGCGGTCCCGGGCGTCCCAGCCGGCCTGCGCCACGGCGGCAGGTGAGGGCAGGATCCACTCGCGCGGCGACGCCACCCACACGGCCACCTGCCACGCCACGATCGCCAGGAGTGGCAGCACCAGCGCCACCGCCACGCGCCCCGCGCGCATTCCCGTGCGGCGTGCCGGCTGGGCGGTGGCGGGGGCCTCCCGGGTACGGGCCTCGGCGGTGGTCACGCCACCGCTCCCGCGGCGCGGAGCGCGTCCAGCACCGCGCGCCCCGTGCCCGCGGCGTCATCGGGATCCACC
The DNA here is from genome assembly GCA_016780995.1 of Thermoleophilia bacterium. GTDB lineage: Bacteria > Actinomycetota > Thermoleophilia > Miltoncostaeales > Miltoncostaeaceae > SYFI01. Next base: position 15,364 of record JADHKZ010000022.1, read on the forward strand.
GGCACCTGGTGCACGATGCGCATGGGGCGCGGGCCCGCCACGAGCACGCGTGCGGCCAGGGCCACGGCCTCGGCGATGTCGTGCGTGACCAGCAGGATGGTGGGGCCCTCCTGCGCGTGCAGCTGGCGCAGCACCGCGTGCATCTCGGATCGCGTGAGGGCGTCCAGTGCCCCGAACGGCTCGTCCAGGAGCCACGTGGAGCGCCCCGACAGCAGGGTGCGGGCCAGTGCCCCCCGCTGCCGCATGCCGCCGGACAGCGCGTGCGGGTAGTGCCGGGCGAACCCGGCCAGCCCCAGGCGCTGGAGGGCGCGCGTGGCCGCATCACGGGCGTCCCGGGCCGGCATGCCCGACAGCCGGGCGCCCAGCGCCACGTTTTCCTCCAGGCAGAGCCATGGCAGCAGGGCGTCGCGCTGGGGCATGAGCGCCACGTCGTGGCCGGCGTCGGCCGTGCCCGCATCCAGCGGGATGAGGCCCGCGATGGCGTCGAGCAGGGTGCTCTTGCCGCACCCCGATGGACCTACGATGGCTGTCACCTCGCCGACGGGTGCCCGCAGGTCCACCCCGCCCAGCACGTCCACGGGCGGGTCATCGCCCAGCGCCAGCCGGGCCCCTGATACACGTATGTCGTGCCCGTGCGGCACATCCACTCCCTTCGCTGGCATTACCCAGAGCAGGTTCATAGGGTCGAGGCGGGTGGCCTCCTCTCAGCCGCGGTGCGGCTCCCCTGTTGGCGCGAGCGTATCAGCCGCGCGGCATCAGCCCGCGCCCGTCTCCACCAGTTCGATCCGGTAGCCGTCCGGGTCGCGGATGAAGCAGATGGTGGACCCACCGGGACGTGACTGGTACGGCGGCTTCTCGGGGGTGATGCCCTTGCCCGCCAGTTCCCGCAACTCGGCCTGCATGTCGTCCACCGACAGTGCGATGTGGCCGTAGGCCTCGCCCAGCTCATAGGGCTCGGTGCGGCCATCGTTGAGCGTGAGCTCCAACCGCTCGCCGTCCCCGGGCAGGGCCAGGAAGATGACCGTGGCGGTGTCGCCGCCCACCCGCTTGCGGCTGGTCTCCCGGAATCCCAGGGCCTGGTAGAAGGCCAGCGAGCGGTCCTCGTCGAGGATCCTCAGCATGGTGTGGATGAGTGCCCTGGGCATGGCGTCCCCTCTTCTCGCGTGGCCGACGCTGAGGAGGTTAACCTCCTTCCGGTAATGGACTTCCACGAGCCGAGCGCGCGCATGCGCAGCCTGATGGAGGCGGTCGCGTCCCGCGTGTGGCTGGCCGACCTGCGTCCCGCGCTGCGCTTGGCGTGGGAACTGGGGGGTCCCGGCGTGGGTGACGCCGTGCGTGCCCATCCCGAACGGGGGATTGATCTCTACCGCGCCATGGTGCCGCTTGCCTGGAACCAGACGGCCGCGGCAACCTACGGCCTTCCCGACCGCCATCCGGCAGATGCCCTGACGAACGTGCCCGTGGACCAGCTGCTGCAGCTCACCGATTCCGTGGCCCGGGTCCTCGATGGCGAGCGGACCGGCACCATGGAGTTCCGCGCGGAGGCGGAGGGCGGCGACGTGGTGGCCACGCGCTTCGCATGGAGCGTCGTGGGGCCGGAAGATGACCCGTTGTCGGAGGTGATCATGGTCAGCCTCGACCGCGCCGATCTCGTGTCGGAGCAGGCGCTGCGCCGTGAGCGCCGGCAGCAGTTGCGTGCGGCCCTGCATGGGTCGGACACCACGGTGTACATGTTCGGGTCCGACCTGCGGGGGGTGTGGGTGGAGAACGCGCGCACCCGGCCCGATGCGGACTTTCGCGGTCTCGACCCGGTGGAGAGCTTCGGGGAGGAGGCCGGCTGCGCAGTGGCCGCCATGTTCCGGGAGGTCCTGCACGAGGGCGTGGATGGGCGCGTGGAGCCGTCCATGGTCCGGGACGGGGTGACCCGGCACTTCGACTTCACGGCGCGGCCATGGCGCAATGCGGCAGGGCTCATCACGGGAGTCGTGGGCACCAGCACCGACGTGACGGAGCGCGAGGGCCTGCTGCGCGGGATCGCGGAATCGGCGGTGACGGATGGGCTGACGGGCCTGCTCAACCGCCAGGGCCTCGCACGCGAGATGGAGGCCCGCGTGCGTCAGGGCACCTCGGCGGCCCTGATCGCATTCGACATCCCGGGGTTCCGGGCCATCAACGACACCTACGGCAACGACACCGGCGACGCCTGCTTGCGCCACGTGGCCCAGGTGCTGGCGGGTTCCGTTGGGCCAGGGGATGTTGTCAGCCGCATTGGCGGCGACCAGTTCGCCGTGCTCGCCACCGATGCCCCCGCTGCATCGACGCGCGCCCCCGAGCGGGAGGCCCTGCGGCTGCGGTCGATGGTGGAGGGTGCGGCAGTGCCGGTGGCTGGCGGCCTGGAGATCCGGGTGCCCGTGGTGGTGGGCATCGCATTCGCCGAAGGGCTCGCCGATGGTCGTCGCAGCGTGTCGGACCTGCTGAGCGACGTGGACGTGGCGCTGTCCCAGGCCAAGCGAACGCGCACCACGGTGTCGCTGATCGAGGCTGACGCACGCGCACACCGCGAGCGGGTTCGTGTGCGACTTGCATGGGGCACGCGGGTGCGCGCTGCGCTGGATGACGGGTCGCTCTCGGTGAACGCGCAGCCGATCGTGGATCTCGTCACGGGCAAGCCCGCTGCCTTCGAGCTGCTGTCCCGGTTGCAAGGCGACGACGGCCAACTCGTGCCCGCCGCCACCTTCATGCCGCACGTGCAGCGGCTGGGAATGGTGCCGATGGTCGATCGCTGGATGGTGCGCCGGGCCGTGAACCTGATTGCGCGACACGGTGGCGAGCTGGGAGACCGGCGCCTTGCCGTGAACGTGTCGGCCACCACCCTCATCGACGGGGACCTGCTGGGCCAGCTCGACGAGGCCGCGGCGGCCACTGGCGCCGACCTGTCCCGCCTTGCCATCGAGGTAACCGAGGTCGAGGCCATCCAGGACCGTGCGTTCGCCGCCCACGTGGTGGATGGGCTGCACTCTCGCGGCGCCCTGTTCGTGCTGGACGACTTCGGCACGGGGAACTCGGCCCCGGAGTACCTCGGCGACCTCCCGGTCGACTGGATCAAGCTTGACGGGAGGTTCGTCAGTCGCGCGCGCGAGTTCCGCGTAGACCGCACAATCGTGGCGGCTGCCGTGGCGGTGGCGGACGCGCTCGGCATTCCGGTCGTGGCGGAGCGGATCGAGGACGAGCAGACTCGCGACCTGATGCGCGAGATGGGTGTGGCGCTGGGGCAGGGGTTCCTGCTGGGGCGCCCGGGCGAGGTAGTCGAGGTGGTGGGTACCCGGTAGGTCCCTCGGGCGGGGGGTCGTAACATCCGGCTCGATGGAGCCCGCGAACTACACGATCTCGGACGCCCATCCGCCCACGGGCGACCAGCCCAAGGCCATCGAGGCCATCGAGGAGGGGCTCGCGGCCGGTGAGCGCTTCCAGACCCTGCTGGGGGTCACCGGCTCCGGCAAGACCTTCACCATGGCCAACATCATCGCCCGGTCCGGGCGGCCGGCGCTGGTGATCGCCCACAACAAGACCCTCGCCGCCCAGCTGTGCAACGAGTTCCGGGAGTACCTGCCGGGCGCCGCGGTGGAGTACTTCGTCTCGTACTACGACTACTACCAGCCCGAGGCGTACATCGCGTCCAGCGATACGTACATCGAGAAGGACGCCTCGATCAACGACGAGATCGACCGCCTGCGGCACGCGGCCACGGCGGCGCTGCTCACCCGGCGCGACGTGGTGATCGTGGCGTCGGTGTCGTGCATCTACGGCATGGGCTCGCCCGAGCGCTACGCCGAGCGCCTGGTGATGCTGGAGGCCGGAGCGCAGGCCTCACGCGAGGACATCTTCCGGCGGCTGGTGGAGGTGCAGTACCAGCGCAACGACATGGTGCTGGAGCGCGGCCGGTTCCGCGCGCGCGGCGACGTGTTCGAGATCCAGCCGGTCAACGCCGAGACCGCCTATCGCGTGTCCATGTTCGGGGACGAGATCGAGAGCATCACGCACTTCCACCCGGTCACCGGTGAGGTGTTCGGCGACCTGCAGTACGTCGCCATCTACCCGGCCACCCACTACGTCACCCCCCAGGACACACTGGAGCGCGCGGTCAGCGAGATCCGGGCCGAACTGGAGGAGCGCTGCGCCCTGTTCGACGCCCAGGGCAAGCTGGTGGAGGCCCACCGGCTGCGCCAGCGCACCGAGTACGACATGGAGATGCTGCGCGAGGTGGGCTTCTGCTCGGGCATCGAGAACTACTCGCGCATCCTCGACGGCCGTTCGCCGGGGGAGCCCCCGGCCACGCTGCTCGACTTCTTCCCGCCCGACTTCCTGTGCTTCATCGACGAGTCGCATAACACCGTGCCGCAGCTGCGCGGCATGTATGAGGGGGATCGCTCGCGGAAGATGGCCCTGATCGAGCACGGCTTCCGGCTGCCCTCGGCGGCAGACAACCGGCCCATCCGCCTGGAGGAGTTCCTGGAGCGGGTGGGGCAGGTGGTGTTCGTGTCGGCCACTCCCGGACAGTTCGAGAAGTCCAACTCGTCGCGCGTGGTGGAGCAGATCATCAGGCCGACGGGGCTGGTGGATCCCGAGGTGGACGTGCGCCCCACGCAGAACCAGGTGGACGACCTCATCGCCGAGATCCGCGCCCGGGTGGAGGTGGACGAGCGGGTGCTGGTGACCACCCTCACCAAGCGCATGGCCGAGGACCTCACCGACTACCTGGTGGACGCCGGCATCACGGCCCGGTACCTGCACTCGGACATCGACGCCATCGAGCGCATCCGGGTGGTGCGCGAACTGAGGCTGGGCGAGTTCGACGTGCTGGTGGGGGTCAACCTGCTCCGCGAGGGGCTGGACCTCCCGGAGGTCACGCTGGTGGCCATCCTCGACGCCGACAAGGAGGGCTTCCTGCGGGGGCAGACGGCCCTCATCCAGACCATCGGCCGCGCGGCGCGCAACGTGAACGGGCGGGTGCTCATGTACGCCGATCGCGAGACCGAGGCCATGCGCGTGGCCATGGAGGAGACGGGGCGTCGGCGCGAGATCCAGCGCCGTCACAACGAGGAGCACGGCATCACGCCCGCCAGCATCAGCAAGGGCGTGTCGGACATCGTGGAGTTCCTGGGCCTCACGGGCGGCGGGGGCGGCCGCCGCAAGGGCAAGAAGGCGCATCAGGTGCCCGAGGGGGCCACGCCCGACGAGATCCGGCGCGTGATCGTGGAGGTGGAGCAGGAGATGCTGGTGGCCGCCGAGGAGCTGCGATTCGAGCAGGCCGCCGAGCTGCGCGACCGCCTTGCCGTGCTGCGCGCCGAGCTGGGCGAAGAGCCGGTGGCCGCGGGGAGCGGGGGCTGATGGCCGACGACGAGCGCATCCCGCCCGACCCCGACATGGTGTTCCGGTCCCTTGCCGCCCCGGGGCTGGAGGAGGACGAGATCTTCGCTGCCCTGCTGGGCCTGCCCGGGCGCGGTGCGTTCTGGGGTGATGCCCATCCGTCACCGTATGCGCCTGCAAATGAGGAGTGGACCGAGGACGACGAGAACCGGCGCCGGCGCGAGGAGATCCTGCGACGCTGGGACCCCGACGCAACATGAGTCTGAGAACCATTCTCATTTAGTGTAGGCTCGCGTCCATGGACGTGACGAGAAGGTTTCGCGCCGCCGCGGCGGCAATTGTGATCATCGCCCCGCTGGGTGTGGCGGCCTGCGGAGGTGACGCAGGGGACGGGTCGCCAACGACCACGGCGGCATCGGCGAACGCCCCGCTGATCGTGGCCACCACGCCGGTGCTCGGAGCCATCGTGCGCGACGCCGTCGGTGACTCCGCCCGGGTGGAAGTACTCATGCCGAACGGCAGTGATCCCCATGACTGGCGCCCGTCCGCAAAGGGCGTGGCCACGCTGGAGTCCGCGGACCTGGTGGTGGAGAACGGGCTCGGGTTGGAGGAGGGCCTGGAGGAGGCCATCGACCGGAGTCGCGAGGGCGGCACCCCCGTGTTCACCGCCACGGAGCACGTGGACGTGCGCAAGGTGGCCGAGGACGACCACGCCGGGGAGGACGAGCACGCCGGCGAAGACGAGCACGCCGGCGAAGACGAGCACGCCGGCGAAGACGAGCACGCCGGCGAAGACGAGCACGGCCACGGCGCCGGCGACCCACACTTCTGGACCGACCCCGCGCAGGTGCGGTCGGTGGTGGCCGCGCTGCCCGCGGCGGTGAAGAAGTCCACCGGT
>JADHKZ010000023.1 GCA_016780995.1 Thermoleophilia bacterium
CATCATCGTGGCCGACAACGTCTTCGGCGCATCTGGTGACGCCGCCCAGGTGGTGGCAATGCGCGACTTCGCCGCCGGGGCCCTGGCCGACGAGGCGCTCGTCACCGCGGTGCTGCCCATCGGCGACGGCATCACCCTGAGCACCGTCCGCTAGGCCCGCCCGCGGCCCGCGCCCCCGGAGAGGCGCGCGGCCCCGCTCGTCCGGGCGCGCAGCCTGAGAAGGCCGATGAGCGACTTGGCGTCATGCACCTGGGCGATGAGATCGTCGAGGTGGGCCAATGGCACCGGCACCACCTCGATCTCCTCTTCGGGGATGGGCTCGTGATCCACGGCCGAGAGGTCAGTGGCCAGGAAGCAATGGATGTACTCCTCGAGGATGGCCGGGGCGGTGTAGAAGCCGCCGAGGTCCTCCCAGGTGTCCGCCGCACGCCCCACCTCCTCGGCCAGCTCACGTCGCGCGCACTCGAGCGGCGGCTCGCCCACAACGTCGAGCTTGCCGGCGGGGAGCTCCAGCAGGTACTCCCCCACCGCCTCGCGCGGCTGGCGCACCATCAGCACGCGGTCGCCCTCCACGGGCACCATCACCACCGCGCCCGGGTGCGCGATGACCTCGCGCCGCACCACCAGCCCGCCGGGCCGGCGGTAGTGCTTGACCGAGAGGTCCACCACCTCGCCGGCGTAGATGGGCTCCTCGCCCTCTACCGACAACCCCGTGATGGGGCGACCGCCGTCAAGCGAGCTGGTCACCGGGTGCCGCGCGCGCGGGCGATGATCGCCAGGGTCACGTCCACCATGCGCTCGATGTCCACCACGCGGATGCGCTCCTCGGGCGTGTGCACCTCGACCATGGCGTTGCACAGGTTCACCGACGGGAATCCGTTGAGGATGAATGCGTTCACGTCGGACCCGCCGCCCGATGCCACCAGCCGGGGCTCGATGCCGCAGTCCTCGAGTGCCTGCCGTGCCATCACCACCTGCGGGTCGTCCGGCTGCAGCGCGTAGCCCGTGAAGTGGTCGCGCACGCTCACCTCCACGTCGCACTCGCACTCGGTGCCCGCCCATGCGAAGGCGTCGAGCATGGCCGTGAGCTGCCGGTCGAGGGCGTCGGCGTCGCGTGACCGGCACTCGGCGGTGATGCGGCACTCCTCGGCCACCACGTTGGTGGCCGAACCGCCACGGATGGTGCCGATGTTGGCCGTGGTGGCATCGTCGATGCGCCCCAGGGGCATCGATGCGATGGCCCGCGACGCAGCGGTGATGGCGCTTCGCCCCTGCTCCGGCTGGATGCCCGCGTGCGCCGCCACGCCGCGGAACGTGGCCGCGATCTCCTTGTGCGTGGGCGCGGAGGTGACGATGCCCCCGAGCTCGCCCGTGTGGTCGTACACGAACCCGTAGGCCGCGCGCAGCACCGAGGTGTCGAAGTAGGCGGCGCCCTTGAGCCCCACCTCCTCGCAGGGAGTGAACACCAGCTCGATCCCGGCGTGCGGGATGCCCTCGTGCACGACCCGGTCGAGCGCGTGCAGCATCACGGCCACCGCGGCCTTGTCGTCGCCGCCGAGGATCGCCTGATGGCGGTTGGTGAGCCACTCGCCCTCCTGCACCACCTCGATGGGCCCCAGCACGGGCACGGTGTCGAGGTGCGCGCAGAACATGATGGGCGTGCCCTCGGTGGTGGGCGCGAACCGGGCCACGATGTTGTTGCACCCCGCGTGGGGCAGCGCGGCGGCGGCGTCATCCTGGGTGATCTCGGCCCCCAGGCGCGAGAGCTCCAGCAGCACCGCCTCGGCCGTGGCGCCCTCGTCACCGGACGGCGAGGGGATCTCGCACAGGCGCGCGAACAGGCGCGCCACCTCGGGGAGGGACGAGAGGTCGGCGGTGCTCACGCGGCGCGCGTGGCGGCGACGTCGCCGCCGCCCACGCCCGCCCGCTGCGCAGCAGCCCCCACGAACGCACGGAAGAGCGGCTGCGGGCGCGTGGGCCTGCTCTTGAACTCGGGGTGGTACTGGCTGGCCACGAAGAATGGATGGTCGGGCAGTTCGATGCACTCCACCAGGCGGCCGTCCGGCGAGCGCCCGCATGTGACCAGCCCACCCTCCTCCAGCTGCGGGCGCAGCACGGGGTTCACCTCGTAGCGGTGGCGGTGGCGCTCCTGGATGGAGTCGGCATCGCCGTAGAGCGCGCGCACCAGGGTGCCGGCCTGCAGGGACACCGGATCGGCGCCCAGGCGCATTGTGCCCCCGCGCTCCTCGATCTGCCGCTGCTCGGGCAGCAGGTCGATGACCGGATATGGCGTCTCCATGTCGAACTCGGTCGAGTTGGCGCCGTCCAGGCCGCACACGTTGCGCGCGAACTCGATGACCGCGATCTGCATCCCCAGGCAGATGCCGAGGTACGGGATGCCCTCCTCGCGCGCCACCTGCGCTGCGCGAATCTTGCCCTCCACCCCGCGCCCGCCGAACCCGCCCGGCACCAGCACGCCGTCGGCCGCGCGCACGTGGTCGAGCAGGTCGTCGGCGTCGGCGTCCACCCAGTCGATCTCCACGTCCACGCCCTGCGCCAGACCGGCGTGGCGCAGCGACTCGGCCACCGACAGGTAGGCGTCGTGCAGCTGCACGTACTTCCCAACCAGCGCGATGCGCGCGGTGCCGCTGGTCTGGCCCAGTCGGTCCACCACGGCGCGCCAGTCGCTGAGGTCGATGTCGTGCAGGGGCAGGCCCAGCCGGTGGCACACCACGCGGTCGAGGCCCTCCTGCTCCATGGCGATGGGCACCTTGTAGATGTCGTCGGAGTCCTCGGCCGAGATGACCGCCTCGGCCGGGATGCCCCCGAACAGGGCGATCTTCTCGCGCACGCCGGCGTCCAGCGGGCGGTCGGACCGGAGCACCAGCACGTCGGGCTCGATACCGATTCGGCGAAGTTCGTTCACCGAGTGCTGGGTGGTCTTGGTCTTGAGCTCGCCGGCCACCTCGAGGAACGGCACCAGGGTGACGTGCACGAAGGCCACCTTGTCGCGGCCCACGTCGTTGCGCATCTGGCGGATGGCCTCAAGGAACGGCAGTGACTCGATGTCGCCCACCGTGCCGCCGATCTCCACGATGACCACGTCGGCGTTGGAGGACGAGCCCGCCTGCTTGATGCGGTCCTTGATCTCGTTGGTGATGTGGGGGATCACCTGCACCGTGGCGCCCAGGAAGTCGCCGCGGCGCTCCCGCCGGATGACGGCGTCGTACACCGACCCGGTGGTGATGTTGGACGTGCGCGTGAGCGGCTCGTCGGTGAATCGCTCGTAATGCCCCAGGTCCAGGTCGGTCTCGGCGCCGTCCTCGGTGACGAACACCTCGCCGTGCTGGAACGGGCTCATGGTGCCGGGGTCCACGTTCAGGTACGGATCGCACTTCTGCAGCGACACCTTGTACCCGCGGGCCTTGAGCAGCGTGCCCAGGGACGCAGCCGTGATGCCCTTGCCGAGGCCGGACACCACGCCCCCGGTCACGAAGACGTAGCGCTCACCGTGCTCACTCACCTGACCGGCCTCCCAAGCCCGCACCACCGTACGGGACGTGAGCATACCCCCTCACCCGGCGCGCCTCGCCAGCAGCTCATGGGCATGGCTGCGCGCGGCCGCATCGGCGGGCGCGGCGCCCAGCATCCGGCAGATCTCATCCACCAGGGCATCGCCCTGCACGGCCTCGATGGTGGTGATGGCGCGGCCGTCATCCGCCGCGCCCTTCACCAGCCGGTAGTGGCGGTCCGCCGCCGCGGCCACCTGCGGGAGATGGGTGATGACCACCACCTGGCGGCCGAGCGCCAGGTCGGCCAGCCGCTGGCCCACCACCGCCGCGGTGACGCCCCCGATGCCGGCGTCCACCTCGTCGAACACCCACGCCACCCCGGGCTCGGCCGCCGCGGCCACCGAGTGCAGGGCCAGCAGCACGCGGGATAGCTCGCCACCCGACGCCGCGCCCGCCAGGGGCGCCTCGGGAAGGCCCGGGTTGGCGCGCATCACCAGCGCCACGGAGTCCACGGGCACCTCGGCATCGTCGCGGGTGAGCTCCACGCGCAGCGTGGCGCCCGACATGGCCAGATCCTGCAGCTCGGCCTGCACGCGTTCGGCCAGCAGCGGCGCGGCATCCCGGCGCAGGGCGTGGAGCTCAGCTGCCACCGCCTGCGCCTGGGCAAGCGCCTCGGCGCGCTCCGCCGCCAGCGCGTCATCCCCCGCCTCGCCCTCGGCCAGCGCCTCCAGCGCAGCACGGGCCTCCTCCGCGCGCTCCAGCACCACCTCCGTGCCCGGGCCATAGCGGCGCGACAGGGCGTCGTAGGAAGCGAGCCGCCCCTCCACCCACTCCAGGCGCCCGGGCTCGGCGCCCAGGTCATCCGCGTACCTGCGCACCCCGATGAGGGCCTCCTGCAGGGCCGCCTCGCCCGCGGCGAGGTCGGCCAGCACCTCCCCCAGGCCGGGGTCGAGCTGGGCCCCCTGCTCCACCGCCCGCATGGCCTGCCCCGCGGCGGTGACGGCACCGCCCTCCTCGCCGTCCAGCAGTGCGATGGCGCTGGCGGCTGCCTCGGCCAGCTTGCCGGCGTGCATAAGGCGCGCGCGCTCCGCGCGAAGCGCCTGCTCCTCGGACAGTTCGGGGGCCGCCTCGTCCACCTGGGCCACCAGTGCCTCCAGCGCCTCGCGCTCCAGTGCCGCGCGCTCGCGCCGCTCCGCCGCCTGCGCGGCCCGGCGGTCGAGCGCGGCTACGTCCCTGCGCAGGGCGCGCAGGCGTGTGGCCAGCGCCACGCCCTGCTGGCCCGCGAAGGCATCGAGGATGGCCATCTGCGCCGCGGGGCCCACCAGCCTGCGCTGTTCGTGCTGCCCGGAGAAGCGCAGCAGGGCGCCCACGAACGCCGCCACCCCATCGCGGGATGCCACCTGGCCGTCCACCAGCGCGCGGGCGCGGCCCTCGGCCGGCACCCTGCGGGCCACCACCACCTCGGCGGGGTCCTCGGCCATGTCACGCACCTGCAGGGCGGGGTCGTCCGGGTCGAGCGACTCCCAGAACCCCTCCGGCACCGCCACCGTGGCCTGCACCAGGGCGTGCCGCGCCCCGGGCCGCACCGCCCCGGGGTCGGCCTGACCGCCGGCCAGGAGCGCCAGCGCCTGGGCCACCACCGTCTTCCCGGCCCCGGTCTCGCCGGTGATGGCCGTGAGGCCGGCCACGGGCTCGATATGCGCGCGCTCGATCACCACGAGGTCGCGGATCTCGATCTCACGGATCACGCGCGCGCCGCCCCGGGGGTCATGGGCGCCCGAACTTCTCCCGGTACCGGCGGAAGAATGACGACTCGGGAAAGATGGCCAGGTGGACCTCCTCGCCGCCCAGGCCCACGTCGATGGACCTACCCGGGGGCAGGGTGGCGATGCGCACGCCGTCGGCCAGCACGTCGCAGTCACCCACGATGGCCGAGTTGGTGACCGTGAGGATCTCATCGGCGGCAAGCACCAACGGCCGGGTGTCGAGGTGATGGGCGGCGATGAACGACAGCACGAAGCACTTGACGCGCCACGACACCGTGGGGCCGCCCGCCGCCAGGTTGTAGGCCGTGGACCCCACCGGGGTGGAGCAGATGAGGCCGTCGCAGCGCACCGTGGCCACGGGCTCGCCCGACACCGAGTACGACAGGTCGGCAAGGCGCGACTCGCCGCCGCGCAGGAACGCCAGGTCGTTCACCGCCTGCAGGGTGCCCTCGCTCCATTCGGCCTTGAGGGACGGCAGGCCCAGAGTGATGTACTCGCCATTGAGGGCGCGCCCGATGCCGCGCTCGAGGTCGGACTGCTCCACGCTTGCCAGAAACCCCACCCGGCCGTAGTTGACCCCCAGCACCGGGGCGCCCGTGGTGGCCTCGCGCGAGAGGGCGCGCAGGATGCTGCCGTCGCCGCCCAGCACCAGCACCAGGTCCACGCCGCCGGGGCGCAGGTCGGTGGGCGCGATGATGGTGCGCCCGGCGAGCGCGGGGTGCTTAGCGGCCTCCTCATCGGTGGTGACCACCTCCACGCCCCGCGCATCCACCACCGACAGCACCATGGGCATGACGCCCTCGGTCACCTCGGCCGCGCCATGGGTGAGGATGAGCACCCGCTCGGCGCGCACGCCCGCCTTCTCCGTGATGGGCCGGTGCGGGGTCATGCAGCCGCCCCCTCGGCCACGGCGGCCTGCACCGCGGCGTCCAGGTCGGCCGGGTCCGCCTGCGCTGAGGGCCCCGCCGCGGCCACGAACAGCTCACGGTTGCCCTTGGGACCCGGGGTCCCGCTGTCCGCCACGCCGGTGACGACGGCTCCGGTGTCCTGCATGGCCCGGGCTACCTGCAGCACGGCATGGCCGCGCAGCTCCGGGTCGCGCACCACGCCCCCGGAGCCCACGTTGTCCTTCCCCACCTCGAACTGCGGCTTGACCATGACGAGGGCACGGTACGCCGGGGAGAGGCAGCGCGCCACCGCCGGCCACACCAGGGCCGATGAGATGAACGAGACGTCCATCACCGCCAGGTCGGGCTGCCAGGGCAGCATGCCGGGCTCGAGGGCCCGGGCGTTGGTGCGGTCGAGCACGTGCACCCGGTCATCCTCGCGCAGGACCCAGGCCAGTTGCCCGTACCCCACGTCCACTGCGATCACGCCCCGCGCCCCACGGCGCAGGAGCACGTCGGTGAACCCGCCGGTGGACGCGCCCACGTCGATGGCCATGGCGCCCTGCACCGACATCCCCAGGCGGTCGAGCGCGTGGTCCAGCTTGAGCCCCCCGCGCGATGCGAACTCGGGACCGGCATCCACCTCCAGCGCCACGTCCGGGCACACCTGCTGCCCGGGCTTGACGTCGGACCTGCCGTCCACCCGCACGCGACCGGCCATGACGGCTGCCTGTGCGCGCGCCCGGGAGGGGAACAGGCCGCGCTCCACGAGCGCCGCGTCGAGTCGCTGCCGGGGCACGGATGTGATGCTAGCCGCACGCCATGCACAGGCAGCGCGCGGATGCGCCGCCATGCGCGCGTCAGTGCGCCGCGCGGTCCCCCAGGGCCGCCATCGCGGCGGCGGCGGCGGCCGCGGGCGTGACGCCCGCCTCGGCCAGCAGCAGGTCGCGACGGCCGTGCTGGATGAAGCGGTCCGGGATGCCGATGCGCTCCACGCGCGCCGGCCCTTCACCGATGACCTCCAGCACCGCGCTGCCGAACCCGCCCTCGAGCGCGTGGTCCTCGATGGTGACGATGACGTCGTGCGTGCGCGCCAGGTCGTCCATGAGGTCGGCGTCGATGGGCTTGGCGAACCGGGCGTTCACCACGGTGGGACGCGTGCCGGTGGCCTCCGACACGATCCCCGCGGCGTCCCGGGCCACCTGTACCCCGTAGCCGTACCCCACCAGCGCCACGCGCGAGCCCTCCTCAAGCACCACGCCGCGCCCCACCTCAAGCACCTCAGGGCGGTCCGGCAGCGCCACCCCGGTGCCCGCCCCGCGCGGGTACCGGAACGCCGAGGGGCCGTCCAGGCGCAGGGCGGTGTGCAGCATGTGCACCAGCTCGGCCTCGTCCATGGGCGCCATCACCACCATGCCGGGAATGGCGCGCAGGTAGGCGATGTCAAACACCCCGTGGTGGGTGGGTCCGTCGTCGCCCACCAGGCCACCGCGGTCGATGGCGAATACCACGGGCAGCCCCTGGAGGGCGATGTCGTGGACGATGGGGTCGAACGCCCGCTGCAGGAAGGTGGAGTAGATGGCGCACACCGGCCGGTAGCCGGCGATGGCCATTCCGCCTGCGAACACCACCCCGTGCTGCTCGGCGATGCCGACGTCGTACGTGCGCTCGGGGAACCGCGCCAGCATGTGGTTGATGCCCGTGCCCTTGAGCATGGCGGCCGTGATGCCCACCACGCGGGGATCGGCCTCGGCCTCCTTCACGAGGGCCTTGCCGAATACCTCGGTGTAGGCGGGCGGCCCTGGGGCGGCGGGCGCGGCGGCACGGCCGCTGTCGACGGCGAACGGCCCCGAGCCGTGCATGGCCTCGCCGTCCTCCTCTGCCGGTCCGTAGCCCCGCCCCTTGTCAGTGTGCACGTGCAACAGCACCGGGCGGTCGCTGTCGGCCGTGAGCTGCATGGCGCGGCGGATGGCCTTGATGTCGTGACCGTCGATGGGCCCCATGTAGGCGAAGCCGAGGGCCTCGAACAGCTGGCCGGGCACGAACAACGCCTTGGTTGCGTTGCTCAGCGAGCTGCCCAGGTCGTGCATGCCCGGGATGAGCCCCAGGCCCTTCTCGATCTCATTGCGCACCCGCGTGAGCATGGGGTCGAGCCGCGCCTTCTGCAGCGCGCCCGCCACGGCGCCCACGTTCTGCGAGATGCTCATGCCGTTGTCGTTGAGCACCACCGTGATGGGCGACTCCAGGTGCCCTGCGTGGTTCAACGCCTCGTATGCCATGCCGCCGGTCATGGCGCCGTCGCCGATCACCGCCACGATGCGCCGATCGCGGCGTCCGCTCACGCGCATGGCCTCGGCCAGGCCCACCGCATACGAGATGCTGGTGCTGGCATGGCCGGCGCCCATCACGTCGTGCTCGCTTTCCTCGCGGCGCAGGAAGCCCGACATGCCCTCGTACTGCCGCAGCGTGGGGAACTGGCCAAGGCGCCCGGTGAGCAGCTTGTGGCCGTAGGCCTGGTGCCCCACGTCCCACAGCACCCGGTCGCGCGGGCTCTGCAGCTCGGAGTGCAGCGCGATGGTGAGTTCCACGGTGCCAAGGCTCGACCCCAGGTGACCGCCGGTGCGCGCCACGGTGTCGATGATGGCCTGGCGCATCTCGCCCGCCAGGGCCTCCAGCTGGGCGTCATCCATGTCGTGGAGCGGGGCAGGCCCGTCAAGGGCGGCAAGGAGCGGGTACGAAGCGGCGATATCGGTCACATCACCAAGCATACGACCGACCGGTGCGGGCTCGGCGAAGAGCGGGCACACTCCCGGGCATGGCCCTCGACCCCCATCTCGTGCGGGCACTGCACATCAGCTCCGAGGACCGCCAGGGCGCGGCGCGCGACCCGGCCGCGGCGCACCACCTGTTCCAGGCGTCCACCATCGCGGCCCTCATGGACGCGCGCTACGACGGCGACATGACGGTGGCGGAGGTGCTGGCCCACGGCGACCTGGGCCTCGGCACCCTGGCCGGGCTGGATGGCGAGCTGGTGATCGTGGACGGCGTGGCCCGGGTGGCCCGGGTGGACGGGTCGCTCTCGCCGGTGCCGCCATCCACCACCACCCCGTTCGCGGTGGTCACCTCCTTCGCGCCCGGCCCCCCTGTGGCGCTGGGCGCCCTCGCGCACGATGCGCTGCTGGAGCGCCTCGACGCGCTCGCGCCCGGTCCGGTGTGCGCCGTGCGGGTGGACGGCGCGTTCACCCGGCTGAGGCTCCGCAGCGTGCCGCGCCAGAGCCTGCCCTATCCCCCGCTGGGCGAGGTGGTGCAGCAGCAGGCGGAATGGGAGGCGGGACCCATCCATGCCGTGCTGGTCGGGTTCCGGTTCCCGTCTGAGGCGGCGGGGCTGGAGGTGCCGGGATGGCACCTGCACGCCGCGGCCACGGACGGATCCACCGGTGGCCATGTGCTGGTGGCCGACCTGGCCGAGGGCCACGTGCGCATGGATGTCGCCGACGAGGTGCACGTGGAGCTGCCGCCCGGGGTGGACCTCACGGCCGCGGATGCGGCCATGCGAGAGGGCATCCGGCGCGCCGAGACGCGCCCCGACGCGGGCTAGGCGGTCTCCGCTGCCTCGGTGGCCTGGGTCGGGCTGCCGGCGGGGTCGCCGATGCGCGGCACGTCGTCCCCACGGGCCCCGGCCTCGGCCTCGGCGATGGCCCGGGGGATGATCTGGGCCACGGCGGCGGAGAGGTCGGCCGCCTGGCGGGCCAGCTCTTCGATCTCGGCGGCGGGCCGGTCGATGGCGTCGCTGATGCGCTGCGCCAGCTCCTCAAGGCGCTGGGTGGCGCGCGAAAGCTCCTCGCGGGCGCTCATGCGGCCTCCCCCGAGGCCTCGCGCGCCAGGCGCCCCAGGACCCCGTTCACGAACCCCGGCGCATCCGAGCCGCACCACTTCTTGGCCATCTCCACGGCCTCGTCGATGGCCACCGGCACCGGCACGTGGTCGTGGGCGATCTCCCAGGCGCCCACGCGCAGGATGTTGCGCTCGAGCGGCGCGATGCGGTCGGCGCTCCACCCCGTGGCCGCTGCGGTGATGCGGGCGTCCAGGTCGGCGCGGTCGCCCTCCACGCCGTCCACCACCTCGCGGGTGAAGGGATCGTCGGCGTGCTCGCCGGCGCGCAGGGCGTTCTCCACCAACTCTGGCACCGGCAGGCCGGTGACATCCTGCTGGTACAGCAGGATGACCGCCTGGCGGCGGGCCTGGCGACGCGACACAGCCGACTCCATCAGCGCCCGCCGCCCCCGCCCAGCGACGGCAGGTGATCGGCGCGCTCGGTGAGGAACGCCGTGGTGTAGCTGCCCGACATGAACACCTCGTCGCGCGAGATCTCGGCCAGCAGCGGCAGGGTGGTGGGCACGCCCTCCACGATGCTCTCGTCCAGCGCCCGGCGCATGCGCGCCACGGCCTTCGGGCGGTCGGGCGCCCACACGCACAGCTTGGCGATGAGCGAGTCGTAGTACGGCGGCACGTAGCCGCCGGTGCGGCAGAAGGTGTCCACGCGCACGCCGGGGCCCGATGCCAGCAGGAACGTGCCCAGGCGGCCGGCGGCGGGGCGGAAGTCGAACGCCGGGTCCTCGGCGTTCACCCGGCACTCGATGGCGTGCCCGTTGGCCTCGATGCGCCCGGTGCGCGACAGCACCTGGCCGTCGGCGATGCGCAACTGCTCGGCCACGATGTCCATGCCGCTCACCAGCTCGGTGACCGGGTGCTCCACCTGAAGGCGGGCGTTGAGCTCGAGGAAGTAGAAGTCGCCCTTGGCGTCAACGAGGAACTCCAGCGTGCCGGCCGACTTGTAGTTCCAGGCGCGGCAGGCGCGCTCGGCCGCCGCATGCAGGCCCTCGCGCGTGGAGTCGAGCAGGTTGGGCGCAGGCCCCTCCTCCACCACCTTCTGGTGGCGGCGCTGGATGGAGCACTCGCGGTCGCCCACGATGAGCACGCCGCCCAGGCCGTCGGCCAGCACCTGCACCTCCACGTGGCGGGCGCCCTCAAGCAGCTTCTCCACGTACATGGAGCCATCGCCGAACGCGGCAAGGGCCTCCTGCGACGCGCCCTCGAAGGCGCGCTCGAGCTCATCGGCGCTGTCCACGCGGCGCATGCCGCGACCGCCGCCGCCAGCCGACGCCTTGAGCAGGATCGGGAAGCCGGCTTCCTCGGCCGACGCCATGGCGGCGGCGACGTCGGTGACCCCGCCCTCGGACCCGCCCAGCACCGGCAGGCCGGCCTCGACGGCAGCCTCCTTGGCCTGGATCTTGTCGCCCATCCGGCGCATCACCTCGGGGTCGGGCCCCACGAACCGAATGCCGTTGCGCGCGCACTCGGTGGCGAAGTCCGGGTTCTCGGAGAGGAACCCGTAGCCGGGGTGCACCGCATCGCAGCCGGTCACCTCGGCCGCGCCGATCACGTTGCGCATGTCGAGGTAGCTCTCGCGCGCAGGCGGCGGGCCGATGCACACGGCCTCGTCCGCCATCTCCACCGCGGGGGTCTGCGCGTCGGCGGTGGAGTACACGGCCACGGTGGGGATGCCCAGCTCGCGGGCCGTCCGGATGACGCGCACGGCGATCTCGCCGCGATTGGCGACGAGCAGCTTCACGGCGCCAGCACGAACAACGTCTGGCCGAACTCCACGGGCTCGGCGTTGCCCACCTTGATCTCCTTGATCGTGCCCGCGCGCTCGGCGGTGATCTCGTTGAAGATCTTCATGGCCTCGATGATGCACAGCACCTGGCCCTGCACCACCCGGTCACCCACCTTCACGAACGCGTCCGCGTCAGGGTTGGGAGCGGCATAGAAGGTGCCCACCATGGGGCTCTCCACCTTGATGCCGTCGTCCGCGGCGGCCACCGGGCCCCCGCCCATGGGAGCCGTGGCCGCGACGGCCGGCCGCACGGTCACCCGTGCGCCGCCGATCTCCACGCTCACCTCGGACTGCCCCGCCCCCTCCACCACCTGCACGAGGGTCTCGATGAGCCCGCGGTCGATGGCCATGCCCTCCTCGCCGGCCTCCTCGGCGGCCAGGGAACGGCGGCGATCCACCAGGCGGCGCCCCGACTCGGGGAACTGGGCCAGGATCACGGCGTCCTCCTCCGACACGTCGGAGGGGGCGGCGGCGATGACTGCCGCGAGGTCCGGGGACTCGCCCGTGCCGCCGGCGCCACGCGCCACGGCAAGTGCATCGTCCGATGCCGAGCCGCGCAGGCGGCCGCGGGTTCCCAGCGCCACGTCGGCGAGGGTGGGCGTGGTCTCGCGCCAGCGCACGCCATCCACGAGATGCTGCGCCGCCTGGGCCACGATCTCCTCGCCAACGGGCGGAGCGAACGTGAGCCCGCCCAGGTCGCTGCACACCGCCGCGCACTCATCGGCGGCCTCGTGCGCGCGGCCGGCCAGCCCCTGGCGGGCCAGGCGGGCCAGCAGGCCCGCGGCCAGGTCGGGCGGCAGCTGGAGCTGCGGCCCACCGGCCAGCTCGGCGGCGCGCCGCACGCGCTCCTGCGCCACCAGCGGCCAGATCACGCGACCGGCCTCCTCGAGCGCCGGCACGTCCACGTCGAACTCGCGGTCGCCGCCATGCAGCGCCACGTACAGGGCCTCGGCCGACGGGCGACCGGCCACCAGTGCGGCGGCGCCCACCGACGCGTGGATGGCGTGCGCGCCGGCCAGGGCCGCGCTGAGCGCCGACATCGACGCCAGCCCGCCGGTGGCGCGCAGCGACACCTCCACGGGGATGGCGCACTTCTCCACCACATTGCCCACCAGCAGGCCCATGGCCACGGGGGTGAGGTTGCCGCCCAGGTCGGATATGCACAGCGAGGTGGCGCCGGGCAGCTGCGCCAGGGCCACTGCCTCGTCCACCCAGCGGGCGTCGGTGGCGTCGGGGACGGGGCCCAGCATGAGCGTGGGCACGAAGTCGATGCCCGCGGCGCGGGCGCCCTCGGCCACCCCGCGCAGGGCGTCGGGGTCGTTGAGCGGGTCGTAGGCGCGCACGCGGCTGGCGCCGCTCACGGCGGCCGATGCCACCAGGCGCTCGGCTACGCCGGGCCCCACCGGCACGTCGCCCAACAGCGTGCGTCCGGTGACCACCAGGCCCAGGCGGGCGCCGCCGGCGTGGCGCGCCACCACCCGCAGGCGGTCGAGCGGGCTCTCGGTGCGGCCATCCATGCAGGCGCGGGCCGCGGAGGGGTCCATGGCCTCGATCACCCGGGCCCCCACCGGCGCCAGGGCTGCCGCGGCGGCGCCCAGGTCGTCGGGGGCGATGCGCGCGCCCCAGGGCGGGGTGCCCAGGTCGCGCAGGGTGACGTCGACCAGCCCGATGGCGGTCTCGGTGACGTTGGTGCTCATGCTCGGCTCACGTACTCCCGGGTGCGGGTGTCCACCTTGATGCGGTCGCCCTCGTTCACGAACAACGGCACGTTCACCACCGCGCCGGTCTCCAGCGTTGCGGGCTTGGTCACGTTCGACACCGTGTCGCCCTTGACGCCCGGGTCGGTCTGGGTCACCTGGAGCTCTACCGATGCCGGGGGCTCGGCCCGGAACGGCGCATCGCGCACGAACAGCACCTGCACCTCGCTGTTCGGGGCGATGAGGTCCACCGACTCGATCGACGTCTTGGGCACGGTCACCTGCTCGAAGGTCTCGCCGTCCATGAACACCAGGCCGTCGCCGTCCTCGTAGAGCATCTGCATGTTCTTGGTCTCGGTGGTGACGCGCTCCAGCTTCTCGCCGGCGCGGAACGTCTTGTCCACCACGGTGCCCTTGGTCATGCTCTTGAGCTTGGTGCGCACGAACGCGCCGCCCTTGCCGGGCTTCACGTGCTGGAACGACACCACGCTGACGAGCTCGCCGTCGATGTCCAGCACCCATCCGTTCTTCAGGTCGTTGCTGCTGATGGCCCCCAAGGCCCGCTCCTAGATGGTCGTGGTGGTCAGGTCGGTGGGCAGGCGGGTGAGCACCTCGCAGCCGTCGTCGGTGACGATGGCGAGGTCCTCGATGCGTACTCCGCCAACCCCCTCCAGGTAGATACCGGGCTCGATGGTCACAACCATGCCGGTTTGAAGCACCTCCCCGCCCTCCTGGCGGAGCCATGGGCGCTCGTGGATGTCGAGCCCCACCCCATGCCCGAGGCCGTGGCCGAAGTGCTCCCCGAGCCCCGCCTGGGCGATGATCCCGCGCGCCGCGGAGTCGAGGTCCCGCGTGTGGACCCCGGCCCGGCACGCCGCGAGGGCCGCCCGCTGGGCCTCGAGGCACACCGCATAGGCCTCCTCGAGCGCGGGCGGGAGCGTACCTGTGGCGAGGGTGCGGGTGCAGTCCGATGCGTACCCGGCGTGCCGTGCGCCCATGTCCACCACCACCAGGGTGTCGGCGGGGATCGGCTCGGGGCGG
This sequence comes from Thermoleophilia bacterium, assembly GCA_016780995.1. GTDB lineage: Bacteria > Actinomycetota > Thermoleophilia > Miltoncostaeales > Miltoncostaeaceae > SYFI01. Next base: position 14,581 of record JADHKZ010000023.1, read on the forward strand.
GGCACCGCGTGCGGCAGCGCGCCGTGCGCGCCACCCGCCACGATGATGTCGAAGCTTGCGGCGTCGGCCCCCATCTCGCGCATCCAGTCCTCCAACTGCCATGCGGTCTCGGCCTCGGTGGCGCCGCGGAAGCCCTGGTCCACCAGGCGCGCGAGCGCGCTGTCGGCGATGCGCGTGGCCTGCCGGATGAGCTCCAGCTCCTCCTCGTCCTTCACCACTCGCAGGCCCTCCACCAGGCCCGCGGTGGGCACCAGCTCCACGCCGGCAAGCCGGTCGGCGAACCGGTCGCGGCGTGCCACGGTGACGTGCTCGGCCTCGATCCCCACGCGCCCGGCCGGCACCACGCCCGCCAGGCGGTCCATCAGGTCGCGCCCGGCGATCTCCACCTCGGCCCCCTGCACCTGCGCCCGGGCCGACGTGGCGTACCGCGAGTCGGTGAGCAGCACCCGGGAGGCCGGGGTGACCACCAGCACGCCGTTGGACCCCACGAAGCCCGTGAGGTACCGGATGTTGGTGAGGTCGGTGACGATGAGGCCGTCCAGGCCCTCGGCCCGGAGCACCTCGCCCATGCGCGCCTGGCGCGCGGGAATGCTCACGCGGCGAGTTCCGCCCTGAGGATGTCCAGCGCCTCCCGGTAGCCGTCGGGCCCCTTGCCCTTCACCGTGGCCAGGGCGATGTCGCGCACCACCGACGCCCTCCGGAACTCCTCGCGTGCGTCCACGTCGGACAGGTGCACCTCCACGAACGGCGCGCCCATCACCTCGAGCGCGTCGCGGATGGAGTACTGGTAGTGCGTCCACGCACCGGGGTTGACGATGGCGCCGTCCACCGCGCCCGCCAGCCCGTGCACGTGCTCCAGGAATGCTCCCTCGTGGTTGGTCTGGAAGGTGCCCACGCGCATGTCGCGCTCCTCACCCCACGCGCGCACCTGTGCCTCCAGCTCGGGCAGCGTGAGCGTGCCGTAGTGCTGGGACGGGCGGCGCCCGAGCATGTTGAGGTTGGGGCCGTGCAGCAGGGCGATGCGGGTCATGGCAGCAATTCCTCCACGGCCGCGCGCACCACGGCCGGATCGGGATCCTGGTGCGTGAGCACGTCACCCGGGGCACGCAGCAGCACCATGTTCAACGCGCGGCCGTCGGACTTCTTGTCGCGCGACATCAGCTGCAGCACCTGGTCCACCTGCACCGACGGGTCCAGCACCACCGGCAGCCCGTGGCGCTGCAGCGTGGCCATGGTGCGATCGCGCCACTCCGGCGCCAGCCCCAGGTGCTGCTCGCTCACGCGCAGGGCCGCCAGGAGCCCCAGCGAGATGGCCTCGCCGTGGTGGTACAGGTGGTACCCGGCGGCGGCCTCGATTCCATGCCCCACCGTGTGCCCCAGGTTCAGGATGGCCCTGCGACCGAGGTCGAACTCATCCTCCGCCACCACCTCCAGCTTGCACTCCGCGCAGCGGCGGATGAGGTCGGCCAGCTCGGCGTCGGGCCCGGGGAGGTCGGGCCACCCGGCCACCATCTCCATCAGGTCACCCCCCACCAGCAGGCCGTACTTCACCACCTCGGCGAACCCGCACGACAGCTCCCGCGCGGGCAGGCTGCCGAGCACCCGGGTGTCCATGACCACGGCCTCGGGCTGGTACACCGCGCCCACGTAGTTCTTGCCCTCGGGAAGGTCCACGCCGGTCTTGCCGCCCAGCGACGAGTCCACCATTGCAAGGAGCGTGGTGGGCACCTGCACCAGCCGCACACCGCGCTGGTACGAGGCGGCCAGGAACCCGGCCAGGTCGCCCACCACCCCACCCCCCACGGCCACCACGGCGTCGCGACGCCGGATGCCGGCCCGGGCGGCCGCGCGGGACAGGCGCTCCAGCTCGCCCAGCGTCTTGGACGCCTCGCCCGCGGGCACGGGTTCCACGGCCACGCGCAACCCCGCGTCACGGCACGACTGCGCTACCTGCTCGCCGGCCGACGCGATGCCGCTGTCCACCACCACCAGCGCGCCATCGCCCAGCGCCTGCGCGGCCAGCAGCGGGCCCACCTGCGACAGGGTGCCGGGGCCCAGATGCACGGGCACCTCGCGGCCGCCGATGGCAGCCACGATCACCGGCTGGGAGGCCGTGGTGCTCACCCGGCGCGCTCCTCGTCGGGTCCGCCGCCCGTGGCCCACTCGGCCAGCACGCGGGCCACCTCGTCGGGGGGCTGCGATCCATCGAGGATCACGTCGGCCGCCTCGCGGTACACCGCCTCGCGCTCCGCCGCGCGGCGGATGAAGCGGTCACGGTCCAGGGCCAGGGGCCGGCCGGGCTTGCCGCCCACCCTGTCCCAGGCGAGCTCGGGGTCGATGCGGATCCAGGCCACCCATGCCGTGCGGGCCAGCAGGTCGCGCGTGCGGCGGCTGCCCAGGGCCCCGCCCCCCAGCGCCAGCACGCCGGGGTCGGCCTGCAGGTTCTCGCGGATCAGGTCTTCCTCGGTGCGGCGGAACCACAGCTCGCCGCGCTGCGCGAAGATCTCGGGGATGTCCTGTCCCGCATGGGCCATCACCAGGTCGTCGGCGTCGAGGAACTGCACGCCCAGCTGGCCGGCGGCCAGGCGGCCCACCGTGCTCTTGCCCGCGCCCATGTACCCGGCGAGCGCGATCCAGCGCTCCACGGCCATGGCTAGCGCGCCAGGACCGCGCGGTAGCGGTCCACCGCGGCGTCGAGCGAGGCCACCGAGTCCCCCCCGAACTTGTCGATGAGCGCCTGCGCCAGCACGAACGCCACCACGGCCTCGCCGATGACCGCGGCGGCGGGCGCGGCACAGATGTCGGAGCGCTCCTTGAACGCCGAGGTGGCCTCCTTGCTGTGCACGTCCACCGATGCCAGCGGGCGGCTGAGCGTGGCGATGGGCTTCATGGCCGCGCGCACCACCAGCGGTGCCCCGTGGGTCATGCCGCCCTCCAGGCCCCCGGACCGGTTGGTGCGGCGGTGGTACCCGCGCTCCTCCGACCAGAAGATCTCGTCGTGCGCCTGGCTGCCGCGGATGCGGCCCAGCTCGAAGCCTGCCCCCAGCTCCACGCCCTTGATGGCCTGGATGCCCAGCATGGCCTGGCCGATGCGGCCGTCCAGGCGGGCGTCGCCGCTCACGTGCGACCCAAGGCCCGGGATGGGGTCGAACACCCACACCTCGAAGATGCCGCCCAGGGTGTCGCTGTCCTGCCCCGCGGCCTTGATCGCGGCCCGCATGCGGTCGGAGGCATCGGGGTCGAGCGCGCGCACCGGGCTGTCGTCCACGCCCTCGAAGTCGGCCAGCGCCAGGTCGTCGCGCCGCGGGGCCTCCTCGGGCCCCACCTGCACCACGTGGCTGCGCACCTCCATGCCGTAGCGGCGCAGCAACGCCTTGGCCACGCCCCCCGCGGCCACGCGCGCCGCCGTCTCGCGGGCGCTGGCCCGCTCGAGGATGTTGCGCAGGTCGTCGGTCTCGTACTTCTGCATGCCCGCCAGGTCGGCGTGGCCGGGACGCGGCAGGGTGATGGGGTCCACCTCGGAGGCGGGCTCCCAGATGGCCATGCGGTCCTCCGACCAGTTGGCGAAGTCGCGGTTCATCACCATCAGCGCCACGGGGCTTCCCAGCGTGCGGCCGTGCCGGATGCCAGCGGTCACCTGCACCCGGTCGGTCTCGATCTTCTGGCGCCCGCCACGGCCGTAGCCCAGCTGGCGACGCGCCAGGTCGGCATCGATGTCGTCGGGCGTGAGGGGCAGCCCGGCCGGGAGGCCCTCGATGATCGTGGTGAGGGCAGGGCCGTGGGACTCCCCTGCGGTGCGATAGGTAAGCGGCATCGGGCAGGCAGTCTACCGCCCCCGCGGGCGCGCCCCTCCGGGGGTCAGGCGGCCGGCTGTGCCTGCTCGCCGCGCTTGGACCTGGCCAGGGGATGCCGGAGCAGGTAGGCGCTGGCCAGGCCGCTCCACTCCTGGTAGCCCTCCACCAGGGCGAGGGTCTCCTCGGGCTCCGGCCAGCGACCGGTCTCGGCCGCCACGATGCGCATGAGCCCCAGGTCGCCCAGCATGGGGGCATCATGGCGACCCAGGCCGTATGTGCCGATGACCCCCGCGCTCCACGGGCCAAGCCATGGCTCGCGCGTGACCCGGGCGGTCATCCGGGTGGTGGGCACGCCATGCAGCCGGTCGAGGTCGATTCCGCGGGCCAGGCGCACCATGGCGGCGGCCCGGCGAGCCGCAAGGCCGGTGGACGCCGCGCGTGCCGGCTGCAGCCCTGCCAGCGCGGCGCCCGAAGGAGGCGCGCACAGGCCATCCGCATCCCGCCCCGACGTCATGCCCACCACGGCGCGCTCCATCTGCGCGGCCTGCCGTCCCGTCACCAGCTGGCCGCAGGCCGCGGCGATGACCGCCTGCGCCACGCTGCCGCGCCGCGCAGGCCGGTAGCCCGGCCACCGCATGCTCACGGGCGCCATGCGCCGGTCGCGGCGGGCCATGCGCAGGAACGGCGCATGGTCGTCGGCCGTGGCCAGCACGAACCTCACCGCGTCGAGGGCCGCCGCGGCATCGGGCCCGGTCACGCCCACCTCCAGGTCGCCATCCGGTCGCTGCCGCACGGCGGCGCGGGCCGGACCGGCGGGCGTGCCCAGCGCCATCACCAGCACGGCGCCCTGCCACCTGCGGGTACCACCCGCCGTGCCGCTCGCCGACTGCCGCAGGTCGTAGGGCTTGGCCGGCGACAGGCACGTAAGAACCGATTGATCCACGAGCCGAGTCTAGGAACACGGCCGGACCGACCACGGCCAGCACGCCCGCGGCAAGGAAGGGTGCTAGCGGCAGGTGCACCGACTGTGGCCGCACACGGCGCGCGATGGCCATTCCCGCCCCCCACGCGGCGGCCACCACCAGGCCGCCCAGCACGGCGAGCACGCCGGGCAGCGGGCCCAGGGCCAGCCCGATGAGGCCGGCCAGCTTGGCATCACCCATGCCCATGCCGCGCGGACGCACGAGGGACGCAACGAGCAGGGGACCTCCCACCAGCAGGGCCGATGCGGGCGGCGCCCACCACGGCTGGCCGCCCAGGGCCCACGCGCACGGCCATGCCACCAGCGCAGCCGGGCCCGTGATGCGATCAGGGATGATGCGCTGGCGGAGGTCCACCGCCACCACGGGAACCAGGGCGATCATCAGCACCAGCACGGACACCGCGCCACCGTATGGCGGTCGGGCGCGCGCGTGGGTCACGGGGTGTGCCGGAACCCGCCTCTATGCTGCGCGGCAATGAGCACCCCGCACGCCATCACCGTGGTCACCGACGGCGCCTGCTCGGCCAACGGCACCGACGACGCCCGCGGCGGCTGGGCCGCCATCGTCATCGCGCCCGACGGCACCGAGGAGGTGCTCACGGGGGCCGAGGCGCCCAGCACCAACAACCGCATGGAGCTGATGGCCGCGATCGAGGGCCTGGCGGCCGCCCCGGACGGTTCGGCCATCGAGCTGGTCACCGATTCTTCGTACCTGGCCAAGGCCATCAGCGACGACTGGCTGGGGTCGTGGCAGAAGCGCGGGTGGCGCACGGCGGGCAAGAAGCCGGTGGCCAACCGCGACCTGTGGGAGCGCCTGCTGGCCCAGATGGCCCGGCACGCGTCGGTGGAGCCCCGCCTGGTGCGAGGCCACGCAGGGCATGAGCTCAACGAGCGCGCCGACCGGCTGGCGCAGGACGCCGCGGCCACGGCCGAGGCCACCACGCCTCCCATGGACGGTTCGCCGTACTCCGACCAGTTGGGCCTCGACATCACGTAATGCATGCGAATATCCACCCGCCGCGGCCCGCGGCGTCCTGACGAGAACCCCGAGGAGTAGGCGAGTGTCACGCAAGGGATGGTTGATCGGCGGCGCGGTCGTGGTGGTCGTGGCCGTGGTGGTGGCGCTGATCGTGGTGAGCGTCTCCGGGGGCGACTCCTCGGGCGAGGCCTCGTCAGGCGAGCTGAAGGGCGTGCAGAAGACCCTCACGACGGTGCAGGGCATCCCGCAGGCCGAGTTCACCATCGGCAAGGCCGGTGCCCCGGTGACCGTGCGCGAGTTCATCGACCCGCAATGCCCGGTGTGCAAGGCAGCCAGCGAGACCACCGTGCCCGCCATCATCGAGGGCCCCGTGGCGGACGGCACCGCCAAGCTCATCATCGAGCCCCTCACCTTCCTGGGGTCCGACTCGTCCACCGGCGCGCTGGCCATCGCGGCTGCGGCCAACCAGAACCGCGGCGTCACCTTCACCGAGCTGCTGCTGGCCAACCAGGGCAAGGAGAACTCGGGCTGGATCACCGATGCGCTGCTCACGCAGATCGCCGGTGCCATCCCGGGCCTCGAGGTGGCCACCTGGGACACCGACCGCAAGGGCACCGAGGTGGGTGACGCGCTGTTCGCCACCAGCGACCGCGCCACCGCCGACGGCGTCAACGCCACGCCCACGTTCGTGATCACGGGCCCCGGCGGCAAGAAGGTCATCACCGGCGCGTCGGAGCCCAAGGCGGTCATCGACGCCATCGAGGCGGTCAGCTGACCCTCGACCGCCTCCGGGTGGCCCAGGGCATCCTGGCGCTGCTCGGGCTGGGCATCACCGGCTACCTGTCGTGGACGGAGCTCATGGGCGACGCCCCCGCCTGTGTGATCGGCGGGGGCTGCGCCACGGTGCAGAACTCCGAGTACGCCCAGATCTTCGGCGTGTCGCTGTCGTACCTGGGCTTCATCACGTACGCGCTCATGCTGGCCTCGGCCATCGTCCCCGGCTTCTGGGGACGCCTGCTGGGCATCGTCACGTCCGTGGGCGGCGTGCTGTTCTCGCTGTGGCTCCTCTATGCCGAGCTGTTCCTCCTCGAGGCCATCTGCCCGTGGTGCGTGGCAAGCCTGGTGGTGATGATCCTGGCCCTCGCGGTGGCCGTCGCGCGCATCGCGAAGGCCGGTGACCTGCGGTCCTAGGACC
>JADHKZ010000024.1 GCA_016780995.1 Thermoleophilia bacterium
TCGCGCCACAGTCGCACATGAAGCGCCGTGCGCGGCAGCAGCACGACAGTGGGGGACAGTCCCGGCCAGGGGCTGTCCCCGGCTCGCTGTCCCCCCGTGAGCACCTTGCCTCCTGCTGCCGTGGCCTCGTCCAGGTCGGCCAGCGCGCGCGACAGCGCCGGGCCCGCGATGGGGGCCACGTCGGTGCGCTCGTCGTCAGCCGGGCCCGTGACCAGCGACTCCACGGCATCGACGAGCAGGGGCACGAACTCATCGCGTGCGGCGCGCTCCACGATGATGCGCTTGGCCGCCATGCACAGCTGGCCCGCGTTGGCGAACCCGCCCAGTGCCGCGGCCTCGGCCGCGGGGTCCATTTCGGCGCCGTCCAGCACCACCAGGGCGTCGTTGCCCGAGGCCTCGGGGATGTACGGCCGCATCACCGCGCCCTCGGCGTAGGCGGCCGACAGCCGGGCCATGTGGCGGCGGCACGTGGCCGTGGACGCGTGGGCCACCACCGCGCCGATGCCGTCGGCGCAGATGAGGGCCTCGGCCTCCTCGGGGGGCGCGGTGACCACCTGCACCGCGCCGATGGGCCAGCGGTAGGTGAGGGCCTCCAGCACGCGCGCGGTGGTGGTGCCCACTCGCCGCGAGGGCCGTGCCAGCACCGCGTTGCCGCCGGCGAACGCCGAGGCCGCGATGAGCGTGGGAACCCAGATGGGGGAGTTGGCCGAGTGCCACCCGAACACCACGCCGTAGGGTGCGAACTCCAGCTGCGTGGTGCCGGTGCGGGCGGGTACCTGGCGCGAGCGGATGGACTCGGCCAGGTCGGGAAGGGCGTCCAGCAGGTCGAGGGCGCTGGCGATCTCGCGCCGCGCGAACCGGCGCGCCTGCCCGGCCTCTGCAACGGCGGCGTCCTCGATGGCCTGTGCCTCGGCGGCGATGGCGCGCGCGCCCGACGCCACCAGGTCGAGCCGGGCGTCCAGGTCCATCGTGCGCAGTTCCTGCACCGCGTACTGTGCGACGGAGATCATCTCGGTGGAGGCGGTGGTCACGGTGGGTGAGTCTACGAGCGCGGTGGCCCCGCGCATCCTCGTGCGCGGCACGCCCGACGATCTGGCCCGCGAGTTCACCCTGCTCGCCGGCCTGGAGCCGGTGGGATGGACACCGGACGGCCTGGTGGTGGCGCCCTTCGCCGGCGGCCGCGATCCCGGGGAGCAGGCCGACCGGCTGGCCATGGTGGCGTTGTCGTGGGAGCCGTCGCCGGGGCCCGCGACCCCGCTGCCGTTCCCCGCGGCCGTGGGGGGCGGGGTGTACCGGCGCTCGCCCGGCCATGCTCCTGCGCCGCCCGGCCTGCCCGAGGTGGTGCTGGTGGACGGCGATGGCTTCGGCCTGGCCGAGCACCCCACCACCGGCATGTGCCTGGACCTGCTGGGCGACCTTCCCCATGGGCCCGCGCTGGACGCCGGGTGCGGCAGCGGCATCCTGGCCCTGGCCTGGGCGCGCCTGGGCCGTGGGCCCGTGCTGGCGGTGGACGTGGAGCCCCGCGCGGTGGCGCAGGCCCGGGAGTCGGCGTGGGCCAGCGGGCTTGACGCCCTGGTGAGCGTGCGCCGGGCCGGCCTTGGCACCCTGGCGCCGGAGCACGTGGGGGGCCGTGTGGTGCTGGCCAACTGCCCCCGCGTGGCGCATGACGCCCTGCTGTCGGTGGAAGACCATCCCGTGCCCACGGGTCTCCTGCTCTCGGGCCTGCATGCGGGACCCATGGATGACGTGATCGCCGCGTGGGGCGTGCGCGGCCTGCACCCCGCACGACGCGAGTCGGTGGGGCGGTGGGAGGCGGCCGTACTGCTGCCGACATAACCTGACCGGCAATGGGGCGCGTGTGGCGGACATGGGTGGTGCTGCTGTTCTTCGCGATGGGCACCAGCCTCATCACGCCCCTCATCCCGCTGTACCAGCAGGACCTGGGCTTCAACGACACCGTCGTCACCCTGTTCATGGTCTGCTACGTGGTGGCTCTCGTGCCGTCGATGCTCACCCTCGGCCAGTTCTCCGACCAGGTGGGTCGGCGCCCGGTTCTGTTGGGCGCCATCGGCACGCTGGCGGTGGCGCAGGTGATCATCCTCACCGAGCCCGGCCTCCCGGGCCTGCTCATCGCACGCGGGCTGCAGGGCGCGGCCACCGGTGCGTTCTTCGGTACCTGCACGGCGTTCCTGGTGGATGCGAGCCCGGTGGGCAGGCGCCGGTTCTCGTCCGCGCTCGCCACCATCTCAGTGCGGCTGGGCCTGGGCCTGGGCCCTGGCATCGCCGGCGTGCTGATCCAGTACGCGCCCGACCCCTTCCGGCTTCCCTTCGCCGCCCACCTGGTGCTGCTGGCCATTGCCGCGGCCATCGTGGTGTACCTGCCCGAGACCGTGCTGCAGCGGAACCGCCGCCCCATCCGGCTTTCGCTGGAGGTGCCGCAGCGCGAGCGGTCGGTGTTCTGGCGGGTGCTGGTGCCGTCGGGGATGATCCTGAGCCTCTTCGACGGCGTGGCGCTGTCGCTGGTGCCGGTGTTCATCGTGCGCGAGCTCGACGTGACCAACTACGCCCTGGTGGGCGCGTCGGGCTTCCTGGTGCTGGTGAGCGGAGCCATCAGCCAGGCGTTCGTGCCGAACATGGCCCCGCGCCGCGCGATCCTCATCGGGCTGGCGGTGGGTGGCGTGGCCTTCTTCGGCGTGGTGGCGGCCGCGCCGCTGGCATCGATCAGCCTGCTGCTGGTGAGCGTGGCCGTTACCGGGGCTGCGTGCGGCCTGATCATGAAGGGCGGGGTCGACCTGACCACCGAGATTGCCCCGATCGAGCATCGGGGCAAGTTGCTGTCCGCGTACTACGTGGCCTGCTACCTGGGCGGGTTCTCCCTGCCGCTGCTGGCCATCGGGGTGCTGGCCGACATCGTGGGCCTCACGGTTGCACTCCTGGCCCTGGCAATCGCGAGCGGGCTGGCCGCCATCTGGGTGGGCACGGTGGGAATCCGCGCCCTTCGCGGCCTCGAGCCGCCCGCTCCCATCACCGTCGCGTAGGCTTCGCCCGTGGCCGACGACCTGGATGACGACATCCGCCGGCTGGCCGACCTGCTGGGCCAGGCCGAGCGCTGCGTGGCCATGACCGGCGTGCGCCTGGGCGCCACCGAGGACACCGAGGCCAAGGCCGCGGGCAGCGCCTGGGGCGAGGCGGCCAGCCTGGAGGTGCTGCTGGCCGAGCCTGCCCGCTTCTGGGACAACTGGCTGCCGCGTGCGCTGGAGGCATCACGGCGCGAGGTGACGCCAACCCACGAGGCCCTGGCCCGCCTGCAGCAGGCAGGCGTGATCCACGCCATCATCACCCAGGCGGTGGACCACCTGCATGGTCGCGCCGGCGGGGGCGAGGTGATCGAGGTGCACGCCAACGTGCTCTCATGCCGCTGCACCCGGTGCGACGACGTCTACGCGCTGTCGGAGGTGCAGGGCCTGCTGGATGCCGCCGCCGACGGCGTGCCCCGCTGCACCCGCGAGGGCTGCAACTACCCGCTGCGGCCCACGGGCACCCTGTGGGGTGAGCCGCTGGTGGAGGACGCCATCATACGCGCCTGGGACATGGCCGCGTGGTGCGACCTGTTCCTCATCCTCGACACGCAGCTGCGCACCGACCCCATGGCGATGCTGCCGTCGGTGCCGCTGAAGCGGGGGGCCAAGGTTGCGATCGTGGGCACCACCCGCACCCGCTACGACCGCTACGCCAAGCTGGTGATCCCCAGGCCGGCCCCCGAGGTGATCCCCGGCGTGGCCGACCTGTTGGCTCCGGGGCCTGCGGATCAGTAGATCTCGGCGATCCTCACGTTGCTGGTGATGGTCTCCTCGTCGAAGTCCATCTCCTCCTCGAGGTTGGCCGGCACGCGCGCCGGCAGCACCACCTCGAACTCGCCCTCGGGCGTGACGTGGTCCTCGTAGTACTTGGAGAAGTTCGCGATGGAGAAACCCAGGACGTCGTGGTTGTCCGGGTCGAAGAAGACCGTCACGCCCTCGGTGTTGGTCACCGCCGAGGCGTTGTCGTGACCCTTGTGGATCACGCGGTACGTGTCGGTTTCCTTGTTGTAGTACGGGTCGTCGGCCACCACTTCTCCTTGTCACCGATCTCGGTTACCGGGTCCGTGGGTGAATGGTAGCGTCGCCGCGTGCCTGATAGCCAAGACAACAGCGACCCCCTGCTGGGCGCCACATTGGTGTCGTGGATGGTGGAGAACCGTCCCGCCCTGGACGAGCGCATGAAGGAGGAGGGCTCCAAGGCCCTCATCCAGGAGTTCATGGCCGCGGAGGGTGGGGGCGCGCTCCCCACTCCCGAGGAGCGGCTGGACCGCGCCCGCCAGGCATCGGCCCGCGCGTGGCTGCGGCACCTGGCCGCTGCCATCCAGGCCAATTGGACCGCCGTGCCGGACGGATTCGCCGCCGAGATGGACAGGTGGATGGCCGCCGGCGAGGAGCGCCTGGAGGCGCTCAAGCTCGATGAGGAGTCGCGCGCCGAGCAGCGCGGCCGCGCCGCCGACCCCAACGACGACCACCGCGAGGTGGAGCTTCGCGCCCTGGGGCGCCTGTTCGCCGAGGGCGTGGGGTCCACGTGCCGGCCGGGCGGCGAAGACGGGCCGCAGTTTGCCAAGCGGGTGGTGGAGTGGCAGTCGGAGCACCTGCTGCGCAACCGCGAACTGGTGGACGACGCCGTGGCCCGCACCACCCCCGAGGGGCTGTCGGGGTCCGAGGTGGCCGCCCCGCTGTGGGAGCGCGCGCCCGAGACCGCCCGTGCGCGCGAGGCCGCCCTGCTGTGGGCACGCGTGCAGTTCCTCACCGAGGCCGTGGCCGACGCCCTCGTGGCGGCAGGACCCCCCAGGCTGGACCCCGCCGAGGCGTGAGTCGCCCGGTGGAGCTGAGCGCGCACCACTCGCTGTGCGTGCACGGCTTCCGGGGGATGGGCTACTCGGAGGGCTTCGTGGCGTCGCTGGCCGGCATCGTGGCCCGGCTGCGTGACGAGCCGGGAATCCGCGTGCGCGTGCGGGTGGGGTCGGACGCCGTGTGCCGCGCCTGCCCGTCGCTCTCGGTGGGTGGTTGCATGCGATACGGCCAGTCGGTGGTGCGCCAGGACGAGCGCGTGGCCCAGGTGCTGGGCGTGGAGCAGGGGCAGGAGATGGACTGGGACGACCTGCGCGCGCGCGTGCGCGGTCGGGTGGCCCCGGACGACCTGGCCGCCCTGTGCGAGGGGTGCCCGTGGCTGTCCTACGGCGTGTGCGCCGAGGGGCTTGCCGAACTCCGCGCCGGCCTGCCCCTCAGGGGCGCCGCGGCAATCGACCGTTCTCCGGCAAACCCGCCGCCCGGCCGGTAAGTTGCCCAACCGGTAAGACGGCGGCCCACCTAGGGGGTCGCGCGACCATGCATCCGGTCGCTGCCGAGGCGGTCCCGATACCCGAGGGTTCGGTGGCCGTCATCGTCGCGCCCGGATGGCAGACGATTCCCGTGGAGGACAAACGGAATGGCAGAGGGAACGCCCGACGTCAAGGAAGCACGCCGCATGCTCGGCAAGGGCATCTGCATCGCAGGTGTCGGTGAGACCGAGCAGGGCATCATCAGCGATCGCGGCTCGTTCGAGCTGCTCACCGAGGTGACCCGCACCACCCTCGACGACGCCGGCATCGCGCTGAGCGACGTCGACGGCATCGTCACCGCGTTCTCCTTCGTGGAGTCCACGCTGATGCACTCGACCACGCTGGCCGACTACATGGGCATGAAGCCCGGCTACTTCGCGTCGGTCGCCGTGGGTGGCGCCACCGCGCCGCTCATGGCCGTGCAGGCCGCCATGGCCATCGACGCCGGCCTGGCCGAGGTGGTGCTCTGCGTGCGCGGTGACAACACCCGCTCGGGCATCTCGTCCTCGGGCATGATCGCCATGGCCCGCGAGATGAGCCACGGCGCCTACGAGGCCCCGTTCGGCCTCACCACCATCGGTGGGTACGGCCTGCTGGCCCAGCGCTACATGTACGAGCACGACATCCCTCAGGAGGCCCTCGCGGCCGTCGTGGCCACGCAGTCCGAGCACGCCGCCCTCAAGTGGAACGCCATGCTCCGTGACGTGGTCAGCGTGGAGGACGTCATGAACGACCGGTGGATCGCCACCCCGTTCCACGCCATGGACTGCTCGCTGGTGAGCGACGGCGCCGCGGCGTTCATCGTCACCACCGAGGCCCGTGCCAAGAGCATGAAGAAGAAGCCCGTGTACATCACCGGCATCGGCGAGGGCTTCTCGCACCAGTACATCTCCGAGGCCGAGTCGGTGGCCTCCGTCCGCGACGGCCTCGGCCGCGCCGGCCGCCGTGCCATGGAGGTGGCCGGCATCACGCCGCAGGACCTCGACGTGGCCGAGATCTACGACTCGTTCTCGTTCACCCCGCTCATCGCGCTGGAGGGCTTCGGCATCTGCGGCCCCGGCGAGGCGGGTGACTGGGTGCTGGAGGGCAACGCCAAGCTGGGCGGCAAGCTCCCCATGAACACCCATGGCGGGCTCATCCGCCAGGCGCACCTGGGCGCCATGCACCACATCGTGGAGGCCGTGCTTCAGCTGCGCGGCGAGGCCGACGACTCGGCCAAGACCGAGTTCAACGGCGGCAACCACCAGGTGCCCGACGCCAAGCTCGCGATCACGAACGGCTCGGGCGGCATCCTCGCGGCCACGAGCGCGCTGGTGCTTTCCAGCGAGCCGCCGTCGGCGGCCTAGCAGCGCTCACGACCGAGACCAGGACCAGGAGAAACCAGAGAGATGTCAGAGAAGCCCGCCTACACGAAGCCGCTGCCCGACCTGCGCCCCGAGGACGCCACGTTCTGGGAGGCCATGAAGGAGCACCGGTTCATCCTGCCGTGCGATGACGCCGGCAAGCCGTTCTGGTACCCGCGCAAGTACGCCCCGGGCACCCTCAGCGAGACCAGCTGGATGGATGCCTCGGGCAACGGCACGGTGTACACCTACTCGACCCACTTCATCGGGCCGAGCAAGGCCTACAAGGGCGACCCGCCGCACATCGTGGCGCTGGTCGACCTGGACGAGGGCCCGCGCATGATGACCATCCTCGTGAAGGACGAGGACGGTTACCCGTCGCTGGACCCCGACGACGTCAAGATCGGCATGAAGGTGAAGATCGTCTTCGACGACGTCACCGACGAGATCACCATGCCCAAGTTCACCCCCGCGGGCTGACCGCGGCTACCCGAGCAGAGCTGACGAGGAGAGACGGCCATGGCCGAGTGGAGTGACTGGTACGCCAAGGAGGATCCCACCAACTGGATCCTCGCCAAGGTGCTGCGCGACAAGGCGGAGGCCCACCCCGACCGCGACTACCTGAAGTTCGCGGGCAACCCGTGGGTGAGCTACGGCGAGGTGAACGCCCGCTCCAACCGCATCGCCAACGCCCTCCTCGCCCGTGGCGTGGAGAAGGGCGAGTCGGTCAGCGTGATGCTGCCCAACTGCGAGGAGTTCCTGCCGGTCTGGTACGGAATCCTCAAGGCCGGCGCCGTGATGTCGTCCATCAACACCGCCTACAAGGGCGACTTCCTGTCCTGGACCATCAACCTGGTCGAGGCCAAGAAGCTGTTCATCTCGGACGTCTTCCTGGACCGCCTGGACTTCATCGCGAAGGAGCTCCCCATGCTGGAGCACGTCATCGTGATGAAGACGGGTGCGCAGGAGGGCCCGGACCCGTCGTTCAAGTGGGAGCCGCTCGAGGCCCTCATGGAGGCGCCGGACAGCGAGCCCGACGTGGAGTACTCGTGGGTGGATGACGCCCGCATCATGTTCACCTCGGGCACCACGGGCCGCTCGAAGGGCGTCATCAAGCAGAACGCCGCCGACTACTTCTCGGCGCGCGGCCTGCTGGAGGTGGTCAGCAAGACCGCCGGCCGCTCGCAGGAGGAGCTCGCCGACGACACCTTCTTCTCGTGCCTGCCGCTGTTCCACAGCAACGCGCAGGTGCTCTCGGGCTACCCGGCGCTGGTGGCCGGTGCCCGCATCGCCTACGTGGAGCGCTTCTCGTCGAGCCAGTTCTGGCAGCAGGTCATCGACGCCGAGGCCACCATCTTCAACTCCATCGGCGCGGTGTCGTACTTCATCTGGAACATCCCGCCGTCGGACCTGGACAAGGCGCACAAGGTGCACACGGTGTTCGCCGCGCCCACCCCGAAGGACATCTACTACGACTTCCAGGACCGCTTCGGCGTGAAGTTCATCGAGGGCTACGGCCTCACCGAGACCGGCATGGCCACCTACATGGACCCGACCCAGCCGCCGGTGCCGGGCTCGATCGGCGTGGCCAACCCCGGCTACGAGGTGTTCGTGGTGGAGCCGGGCACCGACCGTCCGCTCCCGGCCGACACCCCGGGTGAGATCGTGGTGGACATGAAGATCCCGAACATCGTGATGCGTGCCTATTACGGCATGCCCGAGAAGACCGCCGAGGACTTCAAGAACCTGAAGCTCCACACCGGCGACCTGGGCCGCATGGACGAGAACGGCTACATCTACTTCATGGACCGCGTGAAGGACTACATCCGCCGCCGCGGCGAGAACGTGTCGTCCATGGAGGTGGAGCGCCAGGTCTCGGAGCACCCCAACGTGAAGGAGGCCGCCGCCATCGGCGTGAAGGCCGGCGAGGGTGCCTCGAGCGAGGACGAGATCATGATCGTGTGCATCGCCGAGGGCGAGAAGCCCGACATGGTGGAGCTCACCGAGTTCATGGCCGAGCGCATGCCGTACTTCATGGTGCCGCGCTACATCCGGTTCGTGGACGCCCTGCCCAAGACGCCCACCGAGCGCGTGCAGAAGAACAAGCTGCGTGACGAGGGCATCACGGCGGACACCTGGGACCGCGAGGAAGCCGGCGTGAAGGTGAAGCGCTAGGCATGGCGGTACTCACCAGCTACGGGGCCTACGTACCCCAGTACCGGGCTCCGCTCGGTGAGATCCAGAAGTTCTACGGGCGACCGGGCAGGCCCCGGTCGCGCGGGCTCGCCACCCCGGGCCTTGATGAGGACACCCTCACCATGGCCTACGAGGCGGCGCGCCAGGCGCTGAAGGGCGAGAGGGGGCTTGGGGCGGTCATCACGGCCACCCAGGCCCCGCCCTTCGGGCTGCGCAAGCTGTCGCAGACCCTCGGCCGGGCCCTGCGCCTGGACGACGGCGCCGTCAACATCGACCTGGGCCCCAACGCCACGGGCCTGCTCGACGCATTCCGCATCGCGCAGACCCTCGACGTGGGACCCACCCTCGTGGTGGCCACCGATCACCTGGTGAGCTACCGCGACCGCGTGGCCGACGTGCTGTCGGCCGGCGCGGCCACCGCATTCGTGATCGACCCCGGCAAGAAGGCCGAGGGCATCGCCGAGCTGGGGCCGCAGTCGCGGGAGTCGGTGGAGGTGTACGACGTGTGGATGCTGGGGCGCGAGATGGAGCCGCGCTTTCGCATGGAGGTGCTATTCGACGCCTACGCCAAGGCCACGTCGGCCGCGGCCGCGGGCCTGGAGAAGCTCACCGAGCGCCCCACGGGCAAGTACACCAGCATCTGCCCCAGCCAGCCGCACCCGCAGGTGCTGCGCGGGCTGGCCAAGATCGGTGCCCAGCCCAAGCAGCTCGAGGCCACGCAGTTCGTGGGCGACATCGGCAACGTGGGCGCCGCATCGGTGGGCCTGGCCCTGTGCCTGGGGCTCGACGCATCGCGCAAGGGCAGCACGCTCATGGCGCTTGCCTACGGCGGCGGCGAGTCGGTGGCGCAGGAGGTCACCGTCACCAAGAAGCCCAAGTCCATCGGCACGCGTGAGATGATTGACGCTGGCGAGCAGATCGCCGTCGGCACGTACTACCGCTGGACCGAGGGGCGCCAGCAGCAGCCCCACTAGGCGAGGGAGTGGAGACGAGCATGAAGGTCGGCGTCCTGGGGATCGGCAAGACCCCGCACAAGATCCAGCACGACAAGTCGCTCAAGGACCTGGCGGTCGAGGCCGGTCGCAAGGCCATGAACGACGCCGGGGTGTCCCCGCAGGACATCCAGATGCTCTACGTGGGCAACGTGGGCTCGGTGGGCTTCAACTACGAGAACTCCACCGGCCTCATGGTTGCCCACCACCTGGGCGTGGTGCCGGCCGGCGCCGTGCGCGTGGAGGCCGCCTGCGGCACCGGCGCATGGGCCCTGCACCTGGGCTGCGTGGCCATCGCATCCGGGCTCTACGACACCGTCATGGTGCTGGGCTGCGAGAAGATGAACGACCTCGCCACGGTGGAGGGCACGTCCATCATCGCCCAGGCCGCCGACAGCAAGGAGGAGTACTTCTCGGGCCTCACCTTCCCGTCGGGTACCGCGCTGACAGCCCGCAAGTACATGCAGACCTACGGCGTGAGCGAGGAGGACCTGGCCCACACGTCGGTCAAGAACCACTACTACGGCGCCCGCAACCCCTCGGCCCACCTGCGCTTCGAGTGCACCGTGGACGAGGTGATGAAGAGCGCCAAGGTGGCCGACCCGCTCAAGCTGTACGAGGTGTGCCCCATGACCGACGCCGCGTCGGCCCTGGTGCTGTGCCGCCCGGAGATCCTGGAGAGCCAGCCCGACCGCCCGCAGGTATTCGTGACCGCCACCTCCATGGGGTCGGGCACCTGGTACCAGGCCAGCGACACCCTCGACGACGCCTACAACCTGTTCGCCCGTCCCGCGGCCCGCGCCTACGAGATGGCGGGCCTGAGCGCCGACGACATCGACGTGGCCGAGATCTACAACTCGTTCGCCATCCAGGAGCCCCTGGGCATCGAGGGCCTGGGCTTCGCCGAGCGCGGCAAGGGCTGGAAGGGCGCCGAGGACGGTTCCACGTGGCTGGACGGCAAGGTGGCCGTCAACCCGTCGGGCGGCCTGCTGTGCAAGGGGCACCCGCTGGGCGCCACCGGTGCCACCCAGGCCGTGGACGTGATCGAGCAGCTGCGCGGCACCGCCCCCGAGGGCATGCTGCGCAAGGACGCCGAGATCGGCATCTCGGCCTGCCGCGGCGGCCCGGGTTCGGTCGGCGCCATCCACATCTACCAGCGCGAGGGCTGATCCCGTGACCGTCTCCGCAATCGAGTTCTCGCGGCTGGGCCCGCCCAAGCTGCACCTGTTCGCCATGAAGTGCGATGCGTGCGGCGAGCTCAGCCCCTGGTGGGAGCGCAACCACTGCTACCACTGCGGTGGCGACTCCATGCAGGAGTTCGAACTGAAGGGCACCGGCGAGCTCACCAACTACACGGTGGTGTACTACCCGCCGCGTGAGTTCCTGGGCCAGGAGCCCTACGTGGTGGGCCACATCCAGATGGACGAGGGCGTCAACATGCCCGCTCCCGTGATGGGCGTTGACCCCGACGCCGTGGAGGTGGGCACCCGCGTGGCCGCCACCCTGCGCCGCATGAAGCTGGGGCACGAGGGCGACATCTACTACTCGCACAAGTTCGTCGTCGACGAGTAGGGGTTGCCCCACACCGGTGCCACCCGGTATCTCCTAGCGTGGCGGCAGTGACCTTTGCATCCGACGGAAGCCAGGAAACCATGACCCGTACCACCGTTCCCACGGCCAGGCGCCGCGCCGCGCTGGCCGCACTCGCCTGCGGCATCGCCGTCACCGGCGTGGCCGCCCAGGCCGCCACCGCCGCGCCGTCCGTGCGCGGGTCGTCGCTGCTGGCCAAGACCGGGGCCGGCCCCGATGGCATCGCCGTCGACGCCATGGGCAACGTGTATACGGCCAACTCGCGCGCCAACAGCGTCACCATGGTGAGCCCGGCGGGCAAGGCCACCACCCTCGGTGCCACGGGCCAGACCCCCCGCGGCATCGCGCTCGACTCCGCCGGCAACGTGTACACCAGCAACCTGGGTGCCAACACGGTCACCAAGATCACGTCGGCAGGCGTGTCTTCGGTGCTGGGCACCACCGGCCGCCAGCCCATCGACGTGGCGGTGGACGCGGCGGGCAACGTGTACACCACGAACTACCTCGACAGCACGGTGACCAAGATCACGCCCGCGGGCGTGTCATCGGTGCTCGGCAGCACCGGGTCGCGTCCCCTGGGGATCGTGCTCGACAAGGCCGGGAACGTGTACACGGCCAACGAGGGCGCGGACAACGTCACCAGGATCACGCCGGATGGCACCTCGTCGGTGTTCGGCACCACGGGTGGCTGGCCGCAGGCCATCGCCATCGACGCCGAGGGCAACATCTACACGGCCAACTGGAACTCGCGGAACGTGTCGAAGATCACGCCGGGCGGGGCATCCAGCATCTACGGTCGCACCAGTCGTCGTCCCATCGGCATCACGGTGGATCCCTACGGCAACGTGTACACCACCAACGACGGCTCCAGCAGCGTGTCGCGCATCACGCCGGGCGGCCAGTCGAAGGTCATCGCGCAGACGGGCAAGCGCCCCATCGGCATCACGTCCGACGCGGCCGGGTTCCTCTACACCGCCAACTTCCTGCCCAGCACGGTGAGCGAGATCCCGCCGCCCCCGCCGTCCAAGCCGGGCGTCATCTCGCTCAGCACCGTCACGGTGTCGTCGCCGGGCAACCGCCCCGCGTGGATCATCCCCTTCTACAACGACGTCTACCAGGACCGCGCGTCGTGCGTGGCGGCGTTCCCCGCGGTGCGCGCAAGCATCAACGCCAATGCCGACCCCGCGGTGCAGGCGGTGTCGGCCACCTCGTGCATGAAGGTGGGCGGCGTGGGCTACCCGTTCCGCATCGCGGAGACGGAACTCACCACCGCGCAGTACGTGACGTTCCTCAACACGGTGGATCCCCTGGGCCGCAACCCGCACCACCTGTGGGACATCGCCCAGAGCTCGCGCGTGTGGCCCAAGTACGGGTCCATCAACAAGAACATGCGAGCCCCGCGCGGCCAGCGCTACTACGTGTCGTCCCCGGCCTGGGCAAACAAGCCCTACAACCAGGGTGACTTCTCGCGAGGCGCCCGCCTGGCGAACTCCATCCAGAACGGGAAGATCCTGTCCAAGCGGACCAGGGTCATCACCACGTCCACGGGCGCGCGATTGGCCCGCACCACGTACACCGTGCGGCTGTCCACCACCACCGAGACCGGCATGTACACCATGCGCAACCGCAAGGCCACGCGCAACCTCACGTCGGGCTTCGCGGTGTCGAGCCAGGACGAGTGGATCAAGGCGGCCTACTTCGACCCCAAGGGCGGCGGCAAGTTCTCGTACTGGGACTACCCCACCAACCCGGGCCTGTACGTCAACTGCGCGGTTGACACTCAGGGGTGCGCGCAGGGGCAGCAGCCCAATGCCACGCAGCTGGACGCCAACGGCGACGTGACCAACGCGGGCAATCAGCCCCTGGCGTCATTCGAGGCCGTTCCCGGAGTGGCGCCCGACTGGTGCCCGTCGCAGTTCACGGCAGCCCAGTGCACCATCACGCCGTTCGGCGGCCTGGCCAAGATCTACGTGGGCAACGTGAGCTCGGTGGGGCAGGCCGTCACGCGCTCCCCGTGGGGCACGCTGGACCAGGGCGGCAACGTGGTGGAGACCACCGACACCATCTCCCCGCCGCCGCCGGATGAGAACCCGAAGATCGTGTGGCGCCGCTGGCACGGCGGCGTGGTCACGGCCACGGCCTACCAGATGTGGCTGTCGGCGGTGGGCGCCACCCCGCAGACCGTCCCGGGCTACGCCGTCAACCCGTGGCGCGGCATCCGGCTCACCGTGCGGGGCAGGTAGCCGCTAGTCCGGAGGTCCCACGATGGCGATGAGGCGCCGCGCCGCCTCATCGCCATCGTGGGGGCGCACCACCACGTTCAGGCGCTCCCCGGGGATCGCCACATGCCATGCCGCGCCGGTGCGGCCCTCGGGCAGGTCGGCGTCGGTCACGGACACATCGCACGGCCGCAGTCGCGCCTGCGCCTCCGCCACGCGCCGATCGGGGCTCATCCGCAGGAGTGCCGATAGCGCCGCCGCGGTCTTGGCGGAGTTCCGCCTGGCCACCAGCTGAACGCCCGCCCCGGCGGCCCACCCCGCGAACTCGTCCGCCACCACGTCGACGAGGTCGTCGCTCCCGAGCATGCGGCTGCGCCGGTCGGTATCCCTGGCCAGCTCGTGCTGCAGGTCACTCGCGGCCCCGGCGAGGCCGGGAGCATCCAACGCGGGCGGCAGCGGATGGGCGAGGAAGGGGTCGTTCACGATCCCCCGCCCCAGGGAGTGCACCAGCACGTCGGGCCCCGGGCGCTCGAGGAGGTACAGCCGTTGTCCCCTGATGAGGCCCGACGGACGGACCGCGAGGATCACGCGCCGTGTGGGTCCTCGGCGGCGCGCTCGGCGGCCGCCTCGCGCGCGGCCCCGAGGGACGGGCCCCACACGGGCAGCTGGTGCGCATGCGGGTCG
Organism: Thermoleophilia bacterium; assembly: GCA_016780995.1. GTDB lineage: Bacteria > Actinomycetota > Thermoleophilia > Miltoncostaeales > Miltoncostaeaceae > SYFI01. The sequence goes on from JADHKZ010000024.1 coordinate 14,429, forward strand.
GGTGCGTCGGGGCCTGCCAGCACCCACAGCCGGGCGTTGGGCAGTTCGGCGATCTCGCCGGCGGCGGTGGTGGCCGACCCCGGGACGGTGCATACCGCCACGCAGGCACGGGCGCGACGGGCATGGGCGACGGAGTCGGCCTCGCCCAGCGGCGTGTCGGCGCCCAGGAAGCTGATACGCCAGCCGTCCTGCGCCATGAGCACCGCCAGGCACAGGGCCCCCACCGCGTGGCGCTCGCCCGATGGGCAGGCCACGATGGCGATGGGGCCACGCGGCCTGCGTGCCGCCGACAGCCGCGATGCCAGGCGCCGCTCCGTGGCCGCGCTCAGCAGGTGCTCGGCCACCACCACTGCCTCGCCCTCCGCCCAGCGGCGGCCCAGCTCGGCGAGCGCCGGGAAGATCACCAGCTCCATCGCTTGTACCAGCGGGAGTGCCGCGAATGCGCGGTCGAGCTCGAGTTCCACCCTCGGACCGTCTCCCTGCCGGGCAGCAGCCGAAAGGCGTGCTGCGAGCGCGTCGGTGGGGCCTGTGGTCGCTGCCTCGGCGTCGCCCTCGTGCTCCAGGGCGTTGAGCGCGGCCACGGCATCCGAGATCCGCTGGCCCTCGGCCACACGCGCGGCCAGCCACAGCACGCGTTCAACGTCCTCATTACCGTATCGGCGCTGGCCCCCCTCGGTGCGGGTGGGTCGAAGCACGCCGTAGCGGCGCTCCCATGCGCGCAGGGTGTCAACCGGCACGCCGGTGCGACGGGCCAGCGAGCCGATTGCCATTCCGGCTTCCTGGTTTGACGCGGTGCTCACGCCTGCTCGTTCCCGTGGGTTACTGGTGAACTGCGGCTTCGAATACATTGTCCATCCGTTTACCCGGATCTGGCGTGAGTACGGTCGCCCCCGGGATCAGGGTGCCGCAGCCCCCAGGTCCGTGGCACGCCTCAGCCATGCCTCGCGCGTGGTGGGTGACGACTTCTTCACCACGCCGAACTGCGACACGCGAACCGGTTTCACCCCACAGAACCCCAGAACCGAGTGGCGCATCTGGTTGTGGCCGGGGCGCCCCACCACCCAGCGGTACCACAGCGACGGCGTGTCCATGGTCACCAGCAGGCGGGCGCTGCGCCCCTTCAGGAGCTTCTCCCACAGCAGCTTGCCCTCGTGGTACTTGAAGGCGAAGCCCGGGAGGATGGCCCGGTCGATGAAGCCCTTCATCAGCGCCGGCATGGTGCCCCACCAGTTGGGATAGACCCACGCCATGTGGTCGCACCAGGCGATGTCCTGCTGTGCGCGCACGAGGTCGGGCTCCAGCTCGGGGGCCTTGCCGTATCCCGTGCGGCGAATGGGGTCGAAGTCCAGGTCGCCCAGGGCCAGGAGCCGCACCTCGTGGCCCGCATCGCGCGCGCCCTGGGCGTAGGCGTCGGCAATGGCACCGCAGAGGCTCTCCCGTTGCGGGTGCCCCAGTATGACGAGGACGTTGCTCGCGGCTACTTCGTCGGGTCGGTGACCAGCATGGCGTCGGGGCCCTTGCCCTGCGGCACCATGGGGAACACCTTGGAGTCGCGGTTGACCTGGATGTCGATGAGCGCAGGGCCGTCGGTGCTGAGCGTCTCGCGCAGGGCGTCGTCCAGCTCGTCGGGGTCCTCGATGCGCATCCCGGGGATGCCGTAGGCACCGGCCAGGGCGGCGAAGTCGGGCTGGAACTCACCGAAGCTGGTGTTGGAGTACCGCTTGTCCCAGAACAGCTCCTGCCACTGGCGCACCATGCCCAGGAAGCCGTTGTTGAGGATGACGATCTTCACCGGCAGGCCGTAGGTCTGCGCGGTGGAGAGCTCCTGCAGGGTCATCTCGAACGAGCCGTCGCCGGCGATGTCCACCACCAGCTGGTCGGGGAACGCCACCTGCGCGCCCAGGGCCGCCGGCAGGCCGAAGCCCATGGTGCCCAGGCCGCCCGAGGTGATCCACTTGCGCGGCTGCTCGAAGGGGTAGAACTGCGCGGCCCACATCTGGTGCTGGCCCACCTCTGTGGCCACGATGGCGTCGCCACCGGTGATGTCGTACACCGACTGGATGACGCTCTGCGGGGCGATGACCCCGGGCTCGTCGTCGTCCACGGTGTAGGGGTATTCGGCCAGCCACGCGTGGATTCGGCGGAGCCACTCCGAGCGCGAGGCGTCGTCGTGGCGGGCCTCCTGCTGCACGTAGGTGTCGGCCAGGGCGGCCAGCACGGCCTTGGCTTCGCCCGCGATGCCGATGTGTGCGGCGCGGTTCTTGCCGATCTCCGCGGGGTCCACGTCGATGTGGATGATCTTGGCGTTGGGCGCCCACTCCTTCATCACCGTGGACAGCACGCGCTCGTCGAACCGCACGCCCACGGCCAGGATGAGGTCGCTCTCCTGCATGGCGAAGGTGCTGGCGGCGATGCCGTGCATGCCGGGCATGCCCACGTAGAGGTCGTTGGAGGCGGGGAAGCCGCCCAGGCCCATGAGGGTGGTGGTGACCGGGATCTGCGCCACCTCGGCCATGCGGGTGAGCTCATCAGCCGCGTTGCTGGCGATGATGCCGCCGCCGGCGTAGAGCATGGGCTTCTTCGACTCGGCGATGGCGCGCGCGGCGGCCTGCAGCTGGCGGGGGTGCCCCGCGCCGCCGGGGGGCGCGTAGCCCGGCATGTGCGGCGGGCGTGGCCCGGTGTAGTCGTCCACCTCCACGGCCCACTGGTCCACGCACACGTCCACCAGCACGGGGCCGGGGCGCCCGGTGGTGGCCACGTGGATGGCCTCCTCCAGCACGGTGGGGAGCTCGTGGGCGTCCTTTACCAGCCACGAGTGCTTCACCACGGGCAGGGTGATGCCGACGATGTCGGCCTCCTGGAAGGCGTCGGTGCCCACGCGCGTGGACCCCACCTGGCCGGTGAGCGCAAGCATGGGCACGGAGTCCATGTAGGCGTCGGCGATGGGGGTGACCAGGTTAGTGGCGCCGGGGCCCGAGGTGCCGGTGCACACGGCGATGTTGCCCGAGGCCTTGGCGTAGCCCTCGGCCATGTGGCCGGCGCCCTGCTCGTGGCGCGTGAGGAACAGGCGGATGTCCGAGTCGTCGAACAGCGCGTCGAAAAGCGGGATGAGCGGGCCCCCGGGGATGCCGAAGATGGCGTCCACGCCATTGCGCTTGAGGACCTCGAGGGTCGCGTCGACTCCTCGCATGTGCTGCTGACCTCCCGCCGCACCGCGGCATCGAACCGTAAGGGAGGCGGTACATTAGCCGACCTGCCCTGTTTTCCGGGCAGGTCGATCCGCTGCATGGGAGGGCACGGGACATGGCCGAGGACACGCAGGACGAGGGCCCCAACTACGCCGAGGAGAACGCCATCCGCAACGCCTCGGAGTCGTTGCACAACTACGACCCGGCGGCCGACACCTTCACCGCGGTGTTCGGCGCCCCCGTGCCGGCGGCCACGGTGTACGACGAGGAGCGCGAGATCCTGGTGCGCGTGGACCCGGGCACCCGCGCCGTGGTGGGCTTCACCATCCCCAACTTCAAGTCGTGGTACGCCAAGAACTACCCCGAGGGCGGCGAGTGGGAGCTTGACCTTCCCCCCGTGTGGCCGCTGGAGGGGGACGAGGCGCCGGCCGAGTAGCACCGGGACGCAGGGGGTGGGCCGGGCCCCCGCGGGGCTGTAGGCTTTCCGGCCACTTCGCAACGAATCACTCAAACAGAAGGAGTGCCGAACGCATGGCGGTCGAGACCCAGAAAATGGAGGACTTCCGCCTGGAGGAGGAGCCGTACTACCTCCCGGTCGGCAACGAGGTGGAGCTGTTCACGGCCGCCTACGAGGCGCACCTCCCGGTGATGCTGAAGGGCCCCACGGGCTGCGGGAAGACGCGGTTCGTGGAGCACATGAGCTGGAAGCTGGGCCGCACGCTGGTGACCGTGGGCTGCCACGAGGACCTCACGGCGAGTGACCTGGTGGGCAAGTACACGCTGCGCGGTGACGAGACCGTGTGGCAGGACGGCCCGCTCACCACGGCCGTCAAGGCCGGCGGCATCGCCTACCTCGACGAGATCGTGGAGGCCCGCAAGGACACCACGGTGGTCATCCACCCGCTCACCGACGACCGCCGCATCCTTCCGCTGGAGAAGAAGGGCGAGGTGGTGCAGGCCCCGCTCGACTTCCAGCTGGTCATCTCGTACAACCCGGGCTACCAGTCGGTGCTGAAGGACCTCAAGCACTCCACCAAGCAGCGGTTCGTGGCGCTGGAGTTCGACTACCCCGCCGCCGATCTGGAAGAGGAGATCGTGAAGCAGGAGTCCGGGGTGGACGGCGACGTGGCCGAGCGGCTGGTGAAGGTGGCCGAGAAGGTGCGCAACCTGCGCACCCACGGGCTGGAGGAGGGCGTGTCCACGCGCCTGCTGGTGTACGCCGGCCAGCTCATCCAGGGGGGCGTGGAGCCGGTGGCGGCCTGCGAGGCCACCATCTGCCGACCCATCACGGATGACCTCGAGATGCAGCGCTCCATCCTCGAGCTCGTCAACACGCAGTTCTAGGGGCGGGGCCGTGTCCACCCAGGGCGGAGGCGGTGCCGGCAACGTCGGCATGTATGTCGGGCGCGACATGCTGGCCGCCGTGCCCGAGGAGCGGCGCGACGACTACCTGCGCCTGGTGCAGGAGATCTCCGACCTGAAGTACCAGCTTGGCGTGGAGGTGGCACGCCAACTGCCGCGGCTGTTCGTGGAGCAGGACGACGCTGCGATAGAGCACTACCTCGACCAGGTGCGCGCCATCGCGGACGTGGGCTGGAAGTCGGGCGTGGAGGTGGCCAAGCAGCTGCCCGACCTCTACCACGCGCCCGACCCCACCATCGCCGAGGCGTACGTGGAGATCGTCACCGAGGCCACGCTGGGCCCGCCGGATGACGACGAGACCCGGGCGTTCGCCAGCGAGTTGGAGGACCTGGAGCGCCAGCTGCGGGAGATCGAGCCCAAGCAGCAGCGCGCCACCGAGCTCAAGTCGCTGCTGGCGGCGCGCGACCGGCGCGACGAGCGCCGCCGCAAGCACGCGCAGGAGCTGGCCGCCGCGCTGCCGCCCATCCTGGCGCGCCTCCGGCCCAAGCATCGCGACTGCTACATGCGCGAGGTGCGCCTTGTGGCCGCCGCCGACCCCGAGGCCGCGCTGGAGGCCGCCAACACGCTGCTCGACCTGCTCAACGGCGAGCGGGTGTCGCACGACGGCGCGGCCGAGTGGACGCGCCGGGGCCTGGACGTGCTGGAGAAGAACAAGGAAGTGGGCCGCGGCTACTTCCGCATGGGATCCAAGTACTCGCTGGACGTGCTGGAGGAGCTGCGCGAGGGCCTGGCGCTGCGCCAGGTGGCCCGCGTGCTCAAGCTGTACGCCACCGCGCTGTCGGGCCGCGACGTGGCGGTGCGCGGCATCGACGAGATGGACTCGGTGGACCGCTTCGGCCCCGACCACATCATCCTGCCCGCCGACATGAGGTTCTTTGAGGACGAGGACCGCAACTTCGTGGCCTACAAGGTGGCGGCGGCGCATGGCGCGGCGCGCATCGAGTTCGGCACCTACCGCTTCGACCTGGGGGAGATCCCCGAGACGGTGGCGGAGCTGGACGCCAAGTACGGACTGGGAGCGGCATGAGCACACGGGAGAGCCCATTCCCCACCGCCTCCACCGAGGCCGAGTGGCGCCGCGAGAGCGACCTGACCAAGTTCTACAAGCTGTTCCCGTCGCCGGCGCTGGCGCGCGACATCTTCAACATCGTGGAGGGCCAGCGCATCGAGGCCCTCATCCGCAGCCGCTACCCGGGCATCCGGCGCGACATGGACCTCATCCAGGAGCAGACGCTGCTGCGGCGCGAGGAGATGGGCACCTCCCCGGCTGACCTCCCCGAGGTGGGGCAGGTGATCGACGCCATGATGGTTGCCACCATGGACGGCGAGCCGCCGTTCGACGGCATGACCGCCCATGTGCGCGAGGCCAGCGAGGGCGCCATCGGGCTCATGGCCGAGGTGGAGTCGCCCGACGCCACGGTGGGCGACACCGCGCGCGTGACCGCCCGCATCTACGCCTTGATCGACGACGTGATGCAGGCCGGGCGCCGGGGCATCACCGACCCGTTCTCGGAGCAGGCCAAGCAGCAGCAGCCCACCAAGCCCGAGGACGGCGAGGGCGAGCAGGACACCGGCGACGTGGACTTCAACCCGCTCGACGAGTACGAGCCCATGGAGATGCCGCCCTTCGTGCCGCCGGTCATGGAGGAACTGGTCCAGCCCGAGAGCACCGCCCAGAACCAGATCGAGGCCGAGGGCGTGGAGGGCGACAAGGACAAGGAAGGGGACAAGGGCGAGGACGCCGAGGCGGAGTCGATGGAGGCCGCCGACAAGGTGATGCAGGCCCAGCAGGTGTCCGAGGGCCAGATGGACGAGGACGCCGCCGCCCAGAAGGCTGAGACCGACGCCGAGATGGAGGAGAGCGGTCGCGGCAGCGACTCCGAGGGCGAGGAGACACCCGACTCCGCGGGCGGCATGACCCCCGAGGGCGCCGGCCCCGATGTGGCGCAGGGCGAGGAGCAGGTCGAGGAGGACCTGGGCGAGCAGGTCTTCCTGTACGACGAGTGGGACCACCGCATCGAGGACTACCGGCCGTCGTGGTGCACGCTGCGCGAGACGCGCGCCACCCGCGAGGTGCCGGCGTTCGTGGCCGCGGTGTTCCACGAGTACGGCGGCGTGGTCACGCAGATCCGCAGGAACTTCCAGCTCATGCGCCCCGAGCGCATGCGCAAGATGCGCTTCCAGTCGGAGGGCGACGACCTCGACATCGACGGCCTGGTGGAGCACGTGGTGGACCGTCGTG
>JADHKZ010000025.1 GCA_016780995.1 Thermoleophilia bacterium
TGCTCCACCGTCCTCGGCTGTTCCAACGAGTTCCCCATCTCGGATTCCCAAGCACTAGGTCGCATGGGCAAGCGACACAATCTTACGCAATTGATACTTTTCGGAATCCCGGATCACAAACGAGGACGTTCCCCGCGAGGATCCAGATGCAGATGGCGCCATGGCTCCTGCCGGCCATGCGCCGCAGGTACCGCGGAGCCCCCGCACCGGTCGAGGACCTGCGGGTGTTCGATGCCCGCGACATCCCCGCCGGGCTGGCCGGGGGCCGCGATGTGGCCGACCTGGACATCGGCGGCGCACGCTGCACCTGGATCGCCCCGGACAGGCGGCCGATGGGCACGATCGTGTTCCTGCACGGCGGCGGCTACGTGTTCGGGCCCGGCCCCGGGCACTGGGAGTGGCTGTGCGCGATGTGCGATGCCACCGGCATGGCGGGACTGATGGTGCGCTACGCGCGGGCGCCCGAGGCCGCCTACCCGGTGGCCCTCGACCAGGTGCTCGCGGTGTGCGCACAGATGCAGGGCGACTGGGTGCTGGCGGGCGACAGCTCGGGTGGCGGGCTGGCGCTGGCCACCGCATTCCGGCTGCGCGACTCCGGGCGGCCCATGCCCCGCCGGATGGTGCTGAGCTCCCCGTGGCTGGACGTCACCATGTCCCACCCCGGTCTGCGGGCACACGAGGACCGCGACGTGATGCTGGGCACCGAGGCCCTCGCCCGCTACGCCCGTTCCTACGTGGGCGATTCCGACCCGCGTGACCCCGGCATCTCCCCCGCCTTCGGGCGCCCGGAGGGGCTGCCTCCCATGATCATCACGGTGGGCGGCGCGGAACTGATGCTGTGGGAGATCCGCGACTGGGCGGATGCCTGCGCCGCTGCGGGCACGCCCTGCGAGCTGGTCGAGGTGGACGGCGCGGTACACGACTTCCCCATGGCGCGCACGCTGTTCCCCGAGGCCCGGCAGGTGTTCCCGCGCCTCGCGGACTTCGTGCGGGGCAAATGAAAAGACCCCGCTGTGCGGGGCCTTCATGAGTGGAGGATACCGGGATCGAACCGGTGACCTCTACGCTGCCAGCGTAGCGCTCTCCCAGCTGAGCTAATCCCCCGGGTGCGGCGCCCAGTATAGACAGGCGTGGGCCGCTAGGCGGCGGAGGGCGCGAACTCCTCCTGCGGTGCCTCGCGCCACAGGCGGTCCAGGCGGTAGAACTCGCGCGCCTCGGGCGTGAACACGTGCACCACCACGTCGAGGGCATCCAGCAGGATCCAGTCGCCCTCCTTGTCGCCCTCCACCCGCCGCGGGGTGACCCCCAGATCCTTCTTCAGCCGAATGCGCAGCTCGTCGGCGATCGACTTGGTCTGCCGCGGCGTGCGCCCGGTGCAGATGACCAGGAAGTCGGTGTAGTCCACCAGTCCGCGCATGTCGAGCAGCAGGATGTCCTCCGCCTTCTTGTCGTAGGCGATGGCCGCTGCTGCGAGCGCGAGTTCCCTGGTGTCCGCGATGTCTCCCTGGTCGATCAGGACGATGGGGTGAGGCTACTCGGGGGCGCGGAAGCCATCAAGACGACGTGGCAGGCGCCAGGAGGGTGGCCACCGCGGCCGGCACCATGCCCGACACGTCGTCGCCGCGGGCAAGCCTGTCGCGCACCTCGGTGGATGAGATGGATACCTCGGGCATGTCCACCACGTCGATGCGCCCTGCGGCAACGGGACCTGACAGCTGCTCCATGGCCGGGTCGCCGGCCCCGGGACGCCAGGCCACGGCCAGGCGTGCCAGCTGGACGATGCGATCGGGGCGGCTCCATCCCGCGAAGCCCTCCAGCTGGTCGGCGCCCATGATGAACCACAACTCGGCGCCCGGGTTGTCGGCGGCCAGCTGCTCCAGCGTCTCGGCGGTGTACGAGGTGCCGGCGCGATCGATCTCGATGGTGCTCACGTGGATGAGGGGATCGCCCTGCACGGCGGCGCGCGCCATGGCAAGGCGCCGATCGGCCGGGATGGTGGGGCCGCCGGGCTTGTGCGGCGGGGCCCACGCCGGCACCAGCAGCACGCGGTCCAGTCCCAGTTGAGCGGCGGCCGCGCGGGCCAGCGCCAGATGCCCCTCGTGCGGCGGGTCGAAGCTGCCGCCAAGCACCCCGATGCGCATGCGTCAGCGGATGTGGCCGGAGCCGGTGACCAGGTACTTCACGGTGGTGAGGTCGGCCAGGCCGATGGGTCCGCGGGCGTGCAGCTTCTGGGTGGAGATGCCGATCTCGGCACCCATGCCGAACTCGCCGCCGTCGGTGAAGCGGGTGGAGGCGTTCACGTACACCACCGCCGAGTCCACGCCCTGCTGGAACGCCCGCGCGGCCCCCAGGGAGCGCGTGACGATGGACTCGCTATGCCCGGAGCCGAAGCGGTTCACGTGGTCCACCGCCTCGTCCACCGACCCCACGATGCCCACCGAGATGATGAGGTCCAGGAACTCGGTGGCGAAGTCGGCGTCGGTGGCGTCGACCACGTCGCCATCAAGCGCCGAGAGCAGCTGGCGGGCCTCGTGCGACACCCGCAACTCCACGCCCTCGGCCAGCAGCGCGTCGGCCACGCGGGGCAGGAACTCCGCCGCCACGTCGCGGTGCACCAGCAGCGTCTCGCACGCGTTGCACACGCCTGGGCGCTGCACCTTGGCGTTGACGGCGATGGCCAGTGCATCGTCCAGGTCGGCATCCGAATCCACGTACACGTGGCAGTTGCCGGACGCGGCATAGATGACCGGCACGCGGGCGTTTTGCTGGAGGTAGGCCTTGAGCTCCTCGCCGCCACGCGGGATGACAAGGTCCACCTTCCCCTCCGCCTGGATGAGCGCCAGCATCTCGTCGCGATCGGTGCCCAGCATGGTGACGGCGCCGTCGGGCAGGCCCTGCGCTGCCAGGGCCGATGCCACCACGTCGCCCAGCACGACGTTGGAGCGCTCGGCCACGCGGCTGCCCCGGAGCACGATGGCGTTGCCGCTCTTCAGGGCCAGGGCCGTGGCATCGGTGGTGACGTTGGGACGCCCCTCGTAGATGACGCCGATCACGCCCAGGGGCACACGCGTCTCCACGATCTCAAGCCCGTTGGGCACGCGCCAGCCCCCGGTGACCACGCCCACGGGGTCGGGGAGCGCGGCGACCGCACGGATGCCCTCGGCCATGGCCTCCAACCGCGCCTCGTCGAGGAAGAGCCGGTCCACCGTGGCGGTGGGCGCGCCCGCCTGGCGGGCGGCCGCGATGTCCTCGGCGTTCATGGCAAGGATCTCGGCCGAGCGCCCCAGCACGGCCCGCGCCACGGCCTCCAGGGCATCGGACTTCTCGCCCGGCGCCATGCGCGCCAGCACCCGGCCGGCGGCGCGGGCCTGGTGCAGGCGCTCGTCCAGGGATGCGCGGGTGGTGGCCATCAGACGGTCACGCTATCGCACCGCGGGCGCGAAGCGATCGCGGTGGATCACCTCGGCGGACCCGCCCGACAGCAGGCCCAGGGCCTCCTCCGAGCGCATGCCCCGCACCGCGCGGATCTCGTCGGAGGAGAGGTCGCTGATGCCCTTGCCCACCTCGCGGCCGTCGGGGCCCACCACCAGCACCGCCTCGCCGGCGCTGAAGGCGCCGTCGCACGACACCACGCCCACGGGCAGCAGCGACGTGCCCTGGTCGATGAGCGCCCGCACCGCGCCGGCATCCACCACCACGCGTCCCTGGGCCGGCTTGGCGTGGCGCAGCCACATCTTGAACGCGCCCTCCGACCTGCCCGACGGGGCGAACCGGGTTCCCACCGCCTGCCCCGTCGCGGCCGCGGGGATGACCCCGTCGTCCTCCCCGCTGGCGATCACGCAGGCGACCCCGCTGCCCGTGGCCATGGCTGCCGCCGCGAGCTTGCTGGCGATGCCGCCACGCCCCCGGCCCGACCCGGCCAGTTCGGCGAGCGCGATGTCGTCGGGTGCCGTGCCTGGCGGGACCTCGTCGATGCGCACCGGGCCATCGGCCCCCGGGGCGTACAGCCCGTCGCGGTCGGTGAGCAGCATCAGGAGCCGGGCGCGCAGGAGGATCGCCACCTGCGCGGCCAGCACGTCGTTGTCGCCGAACGTGAGCTCATCCGTGGCGGTGGTGTCGTTCTCGTTGATCACCGGCACCGCGCCGAGCGCCACCAGGCGCTCCAGGGTGTTGCGGGCGTTCAGGTACGACGCCCGATGCTCGAGGTCGGCAGACGTGAGCAGCACCTGCCCCGGCACCACCCCATGCCGCCCGAACTCGATGATGTACCGGGAGAAGAGCACCCCCTGCCCCACCGCGGATGCCGCCTGCAGGTCGGGCAGGGCGTCGGGCCTGTCGGTGAAGCCCAGCGTGCCGAGACCGCAGGCGATGGCGCCGCTGGACACCAGCACGGGGTGCATGCCGGCCGCCCGCAGGGCCGCCACCTCGGCCACGCGCCGCTCGAGCACGCGCTCCCGCAGGGCGCCGTCTGCATCCACCAGGGTGGACGACCCGATCTTGATGACGATGACGTCGCTCATGAGAGCCACCCGATGAGTTCGGCGCGCAGGCCCGCGATCCCCTCCCCCGTCTCGACGGAGGTCGCGGCGTCGGCCTGCGCCGGTGCCGGCGCCAGGTCGCACTTGGTGGCCACCACCACCTCGCGCGCGCCCTGCGGCATGAAGCGGGCCACGCACTCGCGCACCCGGGCCAGGCGTACCGCGGGATCCTCGGGGTCGGAGGAGTCGAGGCAGTGCAGCACCACCGAGGCGCGTTCCAGCTGGCCCAGCGCGGCCCCGCGGCGCTCGGTGCCGTCGGCGGCCACCCCCGGCAGGTCGGCCACCAGGTGGATCACGCCGTAGTCATCCTCAAGCGGGCCCAGCGCGGGCTCGTCGGTGGTGTGCGGGTATGGCGCCACGGTGGCCCCGGCACCCGTGAGGGCGTTCAGCAGCGCGGTCTTGCCCGCGTTGGGCAGCCCGATGATGGCCACGTCCACCGGCAACCGCATCTCGAGGACGATCCAGGCCTCCTCGCCGTCCTCGCCCGGGATGGTCTCGCGGGGGGTGCGGTGCGTGGAGGACCGGAAGGCGCGGTTGCCCACGCCGCCCGCGCCGCCGCGGGCCACGGGCACCGAGTCGCCCGGGTGGATGAGCATGGCCACCTCATGGCCGTCGCGCAGCACGCGCGTGCCCGGCGGCACGTGCACCTGCAGCGGCTCGCCGTTGCGGCCATGGCGGTTGCGGCCCTCCCCCGCCCCGCCCACCTGGGCCTTGTGGTGAACCCGGGTGCGGAAGGTCGTGAGGTCGGTCACCTGGTCATCGGCCACGAGCAGCACGTCGCCGCCGCGCCCGCCGTTGCCCCCATCGGGGCCACCCTTCGGCGTGTGCGCCTCGCGGCGGAACGAGAGGCAGCCCTGGCCACCCCGTCCACCCTGGACGTGGATCTTGGCCCGATCGGTGAAGGACACGGCGCGGGGCCCCTGGGCCCCGACCCGGCTCAGGCCGCCGGGGCCTCCACGGGGTGCACGGTCACGCGGCGGCCCTGGCGGCCGTCGGTGAACTCCACCCGTCCGGTGACGGTGGCGAAGATGGTGTGGTCGCGACCCAGGCCGGCGCCATTGCCCGGCTTGAACACGGTCCCGCGCTGGCGCACGATGATGGAGCCCGCGGGCACCACCTGGCCGGCGAACACCTTCACGCCGAGTCGCTTGGAGTTGGAGTCGCGGCCGTTGCGGCTGGACCCGCCACCCTTCTTATGCGCCATTCCTAGCCCCCGATTCCCGTGATGCGCACGCGCGACAGGCGCGAGCGGTGGCCCATCTTGCGCTTGCTGTCCTTCTTGGCGCGGTAGGTGAACACCGTGATCTTGGGGCCCAGCACGTGCTCCTCGACCTCGGCGGTCACGCTGCCGCCGTCGCTGATGCCGTCGGCGCCGCCCACGGCGAGCACCTTCGGCGAGATGCTGTCGCCCGGCTCGGCGGCCACGCGGTCGACGACGATGGTCTCGCCCTCGCGAACCCTGTACTGCTTGCCCCCAAGGGCGATGACGGCGTAATCGGCCACGTTTCTCTCCACGTACGACGGTGCGCCCGGCTCCGGACGCGATCGGGGACAGTAGCGAAACCCCCCGGCACGCGCCAGATGCTGCGGCGTACCCCTATTCGGCGGTTGCCTCTGCCTTGGCGCGCGACCGCGACCGGGGGCGCGAGCGCCCGGATCCGGATCCCGATGATGCCCCGGCGATGCGTGCGCTGCCGGGCGCCATGGAGCCATCGGCCTCGAGCGCGATGGACACGCCCAGGTCCTCCTCGATGTCGGACAGCGCGGCGTTGCCATCGGCCTTCAGGTACTCGGCCACCTCGGGATGCACGGCCACCGCCACCGGCGACTCGTGCGTACCCCTGGACAGGAGCAGGCGGATCTGGCGCTCGGCGTCGATGGCGTGCGTCTCGGCGCTGACCACGAATCCCTGGCCGCCGCACGTGGGGCAGGCCTTCGTCATGATCTCGCGTGCGCCATCGCTGATGTTCTGGCGGGTCATCTGCACCAGGCCCAGCGGCGAGATGTCCACCACGAACGTGCGGGTGCGGTCGCCGGCCAGCGCGTCGTTGAGGGCCTTGGTGACCGCGCGGCGGTTCTTGGCGTCATCCATGTCGATGAAGTCGATGACGATGATGCCGCCGATGTCACGCAGCCTGAGTTGGCGCACCACCTCCTCGGCGGCCTCGAGGTTGGTGCGCGTGATGGTGGCCTCCAGCTGGGTGTTGCCCCGCCCCACGTTCTTCCCGGAGTTCACGTCGATCACCGTCATGGCCTCGGTGTCGTCGATCACCAGCGAGCCACCCGACGCCAGGGGCACACGGCGGCTGAGGGTGCTGCGAATGGCCGTCTCCACGCCATGGGCCTCCATGAGCGGCGCGTCGCCCTGGTACAGCTTGACCCGGTCGGCCAGCTCGGGCGAGGTGCGGCGCAGGAACCCCTGGATGCGCTCGTGCTGGCGGGCATCGTCCACCAGCACCTCGTCCACGGTCTCGTTGAGCATGTCGCGGATGACCTTGAGCGACGAGTCGGCCTCGCTGTAGAGCAGCGACGGGCTCTTCACCTTGTCCGAGCGCTCGCGGATGGCCTTCCACAGCAGCGTGAGCGACGCCAGGTCGCGCGCGAGCTCGGTGGCCGATGCGCCGGCCGCGGCCGTGCGCACGATGATGCCCCCGCCGTCGGCCGGCAGGCGCTTGCAGATGTCGCGCAGCCGGTGGCGCTCGTCGTCATCGAGGCGCTTGCTGATGCCGATGCCATCGCCGAATGGCACGTACACCAGGAACCGGCCGGCCAGCGACAGCTGCATGGTGAGCCGCGCGCCCTTGGTGCCCATGGGGTCCTTGACGGCCTGCACGATGACCTCATCGCCCTTCTTGAGCAGGTCGGCGATGAGGCGCTTGCGCTTGGGCACGCCCACGGCCACCACGTCGTCCACGTGCAGGAAGCCGTTCTTGCCGATGCCCACCTCGATGAACGAGGCCTCCATCCCTGCCAGCACGGACTCCACCCGGCCCTTCCAGATGTGGCCCACCACGGAGCCCTTGCCGCGCCGTTCGATCTGCACCTCCGCCACGCGGCCATCCTCGATGATGGCCACGCGGGTCTCGGCGCGATCCACGGAAACCAGGATCTGCTTGATCAGTTCTTCTCCTTGCGCCCCTTGCGGACGCGATGGAGCAGCGACCGGACGGCGCCGCGCGGATCGGCGGGGAGATGTCCCTCGCCCATCTGCTGCGCGATGCGATCGGTGGCTGCTGCGAGTGCGACGGTCGATGCCCAGGCGACGGCGCCACGCACCATCCACCGCGGAGCGGGGACGACGAGTGACGCGCCGCGGGCGACGCCGGCGATGACGAGTCCGCTGCCCACGGCAGCGGCGATCTCGGGGAGCCTGCGGGCATCCAGCTGATGCCCCTCGGCCGACCCCGTGCGGACCACCATGCGCAGCTGCGCCGCGGATGCCCCGCTGAACCAGTTGAGCGCCCCGGCCACCGCGGACTCCCGGGCGGCCGCGGCCACGATGTCGCGGCGCACCGCGTCGCGCAGCGACGGGTACCTGCGGGCGGCCGCCACCTTGTGCACCCCCAGCGCGCGCACGATGGCGTCGGAGATGACCCGTTGCGACTCCTCAGACTCGACGTCGGGGGCGAAGGTAAGGTCGCCGATGGTCACGTCGGGCTCCGACAGCACCTGGGCCTCGCGCGCGCCCCTGCGTGACGCCGGGGCGATGACCACCACCAGCGTGCGCCGGTCCTGGCGGGCACGGGCCGCGGCCTCCAGCGCGGCGGCGCGGGCGTCGTCGGCCATCCCCAGCGGGATCACCAGCAGGTCGGCGGACGGACGGTCGCCGGCGGGTATGCCCAGCATGTCCGACAGCTGGGTGGTGATGACCGGGTGGCCCGGGAGGATGGCGATGGTGCCGCCGTCCAAGGCCTCCTCGTGGTGCTTGCGCGTGTCCTTGGCGAAGGTGTTGGCGCGCTTGGCGAGGGTGGTGATGGCGCCCATGGTCAGGCTACCCGCGCGCCCTGCTCAGCACCGCGGCGCCCAATGCGCAGCAGGATGCCGATGGCGACCAGGTTGGTCAGGGTATGGCTCCCGCCGTACGACATGAACGGCAGCGGGATTCCGGTGATGGGCATGATTCCCACGTTCATCCCGATGTTAACGAACACCTGGAACGCCAGCATGGCAGTGATGCCCGCCGCCATCAGGCGCTCCAGTTCGGTGGGGGCTCGTCGCATGATCACCATGGCCCGCCAGATGATCAGGAAGTAGAGCGCGATGAGCAGTCCGGCTCCGAGGAACCCGAACGTCTCCGCCACCACCGCGAACACGAAGTCGGTGTGGTGTTCGGGCAGGAAGTCGTTGATCGTCTGGGTGGCCCCCTCAGGCCCCTTGCCGAACGCGCCCCCCGACCCGATGGCCACCTTGCTCTGCTCCAACTGGTAACCGGTCTCCGACCGGTCGCTGCCCGAGTTGACGAACGCCGTGAGGCGGTCGATCTGGTACGGCTGAAGCACGTTCACGCCCACTGCGGGCAACAGGTAGAGCACCGACACGGCCACGGTGCCCACCACCACGGCCACCACGATGAAGTGCGTGATGGGCTGGCCCGCCACCCACAGCATGGCCAGGGCGATGGCCGCATAGACCAGCGCCGTCCCCAGGTCCGGCTGCAGGAACACCATGCCGGCGGGGATTGCGGTGAGGCCGGCGACCATGAGCGACAGGCGCGCGGGCTCCATCGACTTGATGCGCTCCACCAGGACGACGGCGATGACGAACGCCATCACCACCTTGCCCAGTTCCGAGGGCTGCAGGCGCAGGGGCCCGAGCTCGATCCAGCTCGTGGACCCGCGCGCGGTGGACCCGAGCACCAGCACGATCCCGACCGCTGCGAGGAGGACCGCGTAGAGGGTCCACACGTACCGCGAGAGCCACTCGAGGTCGAGGCGCATGGCGAAGAACAGGGCCACCAGGCCGATCAGCACGTATGCGACCTGGCGCGTGAAGAAGTAGCCGGGGTCGGATGGGATGTCACCCTCGGTGGCAACCCGCACGATGTAGATGCCAAAGGCCGACACCCCGAGTGCTGCGCCGAGCAGCCACCAGTCGATCCCCGCCAGGGCCGACTGGGCGCGGGTGCGCGCCGACCCGCCCTCCACCTGGCCCGGGAAGGTGGCCATCAGTTGGCCTTGGCCCCGGTGCCGCAGCGGTTGGGGCCGAATCCGAGGTAGGCCCCGATGGTGGCGCAGGCCACCGGGGCGGCGGTGTTGGCGCCCGTGCCGCCGCGCTCCACGAGGATCGCCACCACGATGCTGGGGTCATCCGCCGGGGCGTAGCCCACCCACCATGCGTGGTCGATGCCGCTGGGATTCTCGGCGGTACCCGTCTTGCCCGCCACGCGGAACGGCCGGGGCAGCCCACCGAACACGGGAGTGGCCGTGCCGCCGTTGGCGTTGGCCGCCCGCTCCAGGCCGCCACGGATGAGGTCCAGGTTGTCCTTCGACAGGCCCAGCGGGCGCGATGCCCGCGCGCCCACCAGGTCGCGCAGCACGCGGCCGTCGGCGTCCACCACTGCGCGGCCCAGGGTGGGCGTGACCACCGTGCCCCCGTTGGCGATGGCGGCGTAGGCCACCGCCATCTGGATGGGCGTCACCAGCACGTTGCCCTGGCCGATGGACATGTTGATCGAGTCACCCGGGCGCCACGAGCAGTTGATGGGGTCCACCGCCCGGTCGCAGGTGCGCCGCTTGTAGGCCAGGTCCGGCACCAGCCCCCGGCTCTCGCCCTCGGTCAGGTCGAGGCCCGTGGGGCGCCCCAGGCCGAAGTTGCGCGACCACACCTGGAGCGGCCAGCCCTGGCGCCGGTACGACCGGTCCGCCAGTTCGTAGAAGAAGGTGTCGCTGGACACCTCGAGCGCCTCGGGCAGCGCGATGATGCCGTGGTCGATGTTGCGGAAGCCCTGGAAGCGGGTCTTGTACAGCGTGACGTTGCCCGGCGACCTGATGGTCTCGCCCGGGGTGTAGAAGCCCGACTCCAGCGCCGCTGCTGCGGAGATGACCTTGTACGTGGAGGCGGCGGGGTACTCGCCCGCGATGGCCCGGTCGAGCAGGGGCCGGCTGGGACTGTTGAGGGTGCGCTGCACGTCCCGCGGGGACCCCGACTGGAAGAGGTCCGGGCGGAAGGTGGGGTACGACGCCAGGGCCAGCACGGCGCCGGTGCGCGGGTCGATGGCCACCCCCGCCGCGCCGGTGGAGGTGCCCGACCCCACCACCTCCGCGCGCAGCGCCGCCTCGAGGGCCTTCTGGGTCTTGAGGTCGATCGACAGCCGCAGGGCCTGACCGGGGCGGGGCGGGGTCTGCGAGAGGATGCCGCGTCCCACCACCTCGCCGCGGGCGTCCACCTCCAGCTGCTCCCGCCCGGCGATGCCGCGCAGGTACTGCTCGTACTCGGCCTCGATGCCGGCGCGTCCCACGGTCTCGTTGCCCTGGTAGCCGCGCTCGCGGTACCGGTCGGCCGACTCGGCAGGAATGGGCCCCACGTACCCCAGGGCGTGCGCGGCGAGGGCGCCCTGCGGGTAGTCGCGCACGTAGGCCGCCTTCAGGCGGATGCCCGGCAACTGCCCGCCGCGCTCCTGCACATACGCCTGCAGCGCCGGGCTGGTCTCCTTCTCCAGCACCACCGGCTCGAATGGGCGGGCCTCCTGTGCCTTCCGAACCTTCGCGGCCAAGAAGCCAGGCGGATGCCCCAGGGCCACCGACAGGCGACGCAGCACGGCCGTCCCCTTGGGGCCCGCGAGCTGCTGGGGGTCGGCCACGAGGTTGAGCACCTCACGGCTGGTCACCAGCGGCGCGCCCGTGCGATCGGTGATGGCGCCGCGCGGGGCCTCGGTGACCACCGTGCGCAGGCGGTTGGCCTCGGCGCGCTCCTGGTACTCGCCACCGCCGATCACCTGCAGGAACCACAGGCGCGCCACCAGCACCCCCATCAGCGTGAGCACGATCACCATGAACGACGTCATGCGCAGCACGCGCCGGGACGGGCGGCGTGGGCGCCGGCGCGGCGGCAGATCGTCCCCGGGCGGAAGGTCGGGCGGTAGCGGCGTGAGCGTGCTCACGACCGAAGCATTCCCGGTTCCACGTCCATGGGGGCCCCAAGCAGTCGCCGCACGACGAGCAGCAGCGGGAACGACAGGAGCGCCGTGAGGATGATGGTGGGCGCGATGATCTGCACGGCCACCGCCGATGCGACGATCTCGGTGCCCAGCAGCAGCTGGAACGCGGCGTAGCCCACCTGCACGAACGCGCATGCTGCGATCACCAGCACCACCGGCAGGCCCAGGCTTTCGGCCTCGGGACGGTCGACGAACCGGCCGCACCAGTAGCCGGCGGCCAGGAACAGCAACGCCAGCACGCCCAGGGTGCCTACAGGCGTCGTGAGCTCCACCAGCAGCCCGCACGAGAACCCGAGCACGGCCCCCACGAAGGGTCCGCGGAACACCGCCACCAGCACCACAAGCGCCACGCAAAGGTCGGGGATGCCGTCGGACACCGAGAGGTACGGCATGAGGGTGATCTGCAGCAGCACCACGACGGCCGCCATGATGGCCACGCGGCCCAGGTGGGCAGGGCGCGCGGGCAGGCTGCGGATGCGGCCCACGCGCAGCGGGCGGACGGGCTCGAACTCGCCGGTCACCGGATCGGCCATCGCGGCGTCAGCCCTCGGCGCGGCGCTTGGCGGCGGCCGACTGCGGGGTGAGCACCGCCACGGTGGACAGCGCGCGCACGTCGGCGAAGGGGGTCACCTGGATGGTCTGGAAGGTGTCCACCGGCTGCGAGCCGGCACCGGCCACCTGGCCGATCGGGATGCCGCGCGGGAACACCGAGGGCAGGCGCATGTCCGCCACGAAGCCGGCGGTGCGCACCACCGCGCCGTCACGCACGCGGAACTCGCGGGGCACGCCGTCCATCATCATCTGGCCGCCCACGGTGGGACGCAGCACGCCCAGCGCGCCGCCCGAGCCATCCACCGTCGCGCCCACGCGGGTGGACGAGTCGGTGATGAAGGTGACCACGCTGCTGCCGATGGAGGCCGAGGTGATGACCCCCACAAGGGATGACCCCGGCGTGGCCGCGGCCACCACGGGGCTGTTCACCACCACGCCGTCGTTGGTACCGGCATCGATGCGGGCGCGGGAGTACCAGTTGGTGGGAGACCGGCCCACGATCGATGCCAGCACCGGCCGGTATCCCGTGGGGGTGTCATCCACCATGCGCAGGAGCGCACGCAGGCGCGCCACCTCGGCGGCCTGGTCGGTACCGGCCAGCACCTGGGCCCTGAGGGCTGCGTTCTCCTCGCGCAGCCGCTCGTTCTCGCCACGTGCGTCCACCAGGCCGGTCACCCAGTCCCAGCCGTCGCGGAACGGCTGCACGGCGCGGCTGCCGATGGACTGCAGCGGTGCCACCACGCTGCCGGCCAGCTGCTGCGTGCCGTGCGCGGGGCCGTTGCCGTCCTCCCGGAAGTACGCGGTGAAGAGGATGAGGCACACCACCACGAGGCCGCCGATCACACTGCGGCGGATCAGCGTGCGGCGCCGGTCGAGGTCATTGCGCGGCGATCGGGGAATCTCCGCTCTCCATCAGTAGCGGGTCCTGCGCCCCCGCCGGGAGCCCTGCGAGGACCTGCGCATCACCTCGAACTCCTCCAGCGCCCGGCCGGATCCCACGGCCACGCAGGTGAGCGGGCTGTCGGCCACGTGGATGGGCATCTCGGTCTCGGCGCGCAGGCGATCCTCCAGCCCGGCCAGCAGCGACCCGCCGCCCGCCAGCACGATGCCCCGGTCCATGATGTCGGATGCCAGCTCGGGCGGGGTGCGGTCGAGGGTGGCCTTGACGGCGTCCACCACCTGGCTCACCGGCTCCTCCAGCGCCTCGCGCACCTGCTCCGACGACAGCACCACGGTCTTGGGGAGGCCGCTGATCATGTCGCGCCCGCGGATCTCGGCTTCCATCTCGTCCTTCAGGGTGAACGCGGAGCCGATCTCCAGCTTCACCTCCTCGGCGGTCTGGGTGCCGATCATCAACTTCTCCTCGCGCTTGACGTAATTGACGATGGCCTCGTCGAGCTCGTCACCGCCCACGCGGATGGACTGGGCCACCACGATGCCGCCCAGTGAGATGACGGCCACCTCGGTGGTGCCGCCGCCGATGTCCACGATCATGTTGCCGGTGGGCTCGCCCACGGGCAGGCCCGCGCCGATGGCCGCCGCCATGGGCTCCTCGATCAGGTACGCCTGGCGCGCCCCGGCCGACAGCGTGGCCTCCTCCACCGCGCGCTTCTCCACGCCGGTGACGCCCGAGGGCACGCACACCACCACACGCGGGTGCGCCCACCTGTTCTGGTGCACCTTCTGGATGAAGTGCCGCAGCATCGTCTCGGTCACGTCGAAGTCGGCGATCACGCCGTCCTTGAGGGGCCGGATAGCCGTGATGTTGCCCGGGGTGCGGCCCAGCATGCGCTTGGCCTCGATCCCGACGGCATGCACGTCACCCGTGCGCTGGTCGATGGCCACCACCGACGGCTCCGACAGCACGATGCCGCGCCCCTTCACATACACGAGGGTGTTGGCCGTGCCCAGGTCCACGGCCATGTCGCGGCCGCCGAACCCGCCCAGGTAGCTCATCACGCCGATCGGGGGCCTCCGGTGCCGATCGCACTGCAGTACGCGGCGCCCGTCGGCACCGTCCACGAAGGGTATCCCACCCCGCTACGAGCGTGAATCCACGAGGTCGCGATGCACGCCCTGTTGCACTACCCGGGGGGGAACAGGCCCTCCGTGGCCAGCATCTGCGCCACGGCGGCCACCGGCAGGCCGATCACGCAGGCCGGATCGCCCGTGATGCCCTCCACCAGCGCCGCCCCGGCGCCCTGGATGGCGTATGCGCCCGCGCGGCCGTGCCACTCGCCGCGCGCGATGTACCAGTCCATCACCCCGGGGGAGATGGGCCGGAAGCGTACCTCGGCCGTTTCCAGCACCTCCTGCCGCCCCACCGCGGTGACCAGCACCACGCCGGTCATCACCTGGTGCGCGCGGCCCGACAGCGCCTGCAACATGGCGCGGGCCTCCGTGGCGTCTGCGGGCTTGCCCAGCGCGCGGCCGTCCAGCACCACCTCGGTGTCGGCGGCAAGCACCGCCCCGCCATCCGGGACCCCCGCGCGTGCCACCACGTCGCGGGCCTTGCCGCGGGCGTGCGCCATCACGCGCTCGCCCGCGGGCAGGCCCGGATCGCTCTGCTCCTCCTCGCCGGACGCCACCACGGTCACGTCCAGGCCCAGCGATGCCAGCAGGCCGCGCCGCTGCGGCGAGCGCGACGCGAGGATGATCAGCCGATGATCTCCGAGTCGGAGAAGTGGATGCCCAGCTCGCGCGCCGCCGACTCCGTGCTGTCGGAGCCGTGGATCACGTTCTGCCCCAGGTCGAGGGCGTAGTCGCCGCGGATGGTGCCCGGGGCCGCGTCCTGCGGGTTGGTGGCGCCCATCATGGTGCGGCACGCACCGATGGCACCCTCGCCCTCGATGCACATCATCACCACGGGGCCCGAGGTGATGAACTCCACCAGCTCGGCGAAGAACGGCTTGTCGCGGTGCTCGACGTAGTGCTCCTCGGCCGCGTCGCGCGCCATCACGCACTTCTTGAGGCCCAGGATGCGGAACCCGCGGCGCTCGAAGCGGGCGAGGATCTCGCCCGAGAGCCCCCGGGCCACGGCGTCGGGCTTCACCATCACGAAGGTGCGTTCGGTCATGAGATGCGGGTCTCCTCGGAAAAGCTGCTGTTGGGGTTGGGCGTGGGGGTGGCGCAGTAGGGGCACGCCCTCCACGCGGGGTCGAGCGGCTCGGAGCAGCGGCGGCAGGGCTCGCGCAGCGGCGCCGTGCACATGGGGCACACCAGGAACTTGGGACCCACCACGGCCTCGCACTCGGGGCACCGGAGTCCCTCCACCTGGGCCTCCAGCGCAAGCGTCTCGAGCTCGCGGTCATGGGCGTCGGTGAGGTACTCCGGCGGGCGGATGAACAGGTAGATGAGCGGCCCCAGGAAGGGGATGATGATGGCGATGGCCGTGGACCCGGTGATGGCGCCGGCGTTCTCGAAGCGGCGCCGGGAGTCCTGGTACACCCAGTACGCCAGCGCCAGCCACAGCGCCACGGCGAACACCTGGATGATGATGAGCATGACGGTCCACGATGTGGACCCGAAGAAGTCAGACAGGGCGTTCAGGGTTCACTTCCTGAAGTCGTCGAGCCGCCACACGGTGGCGAGGCCATCATCCGTGCCCGGAGCGGCGGCGAGTGTACCGGACTCCCCCATTGCCACGGGGGCGAGATCGGAGAGCAGGTGCAGTGAGCCCGCCACGAGCACGGCGCCGCCCGGGCCGGCGTCGTGGCGCGCCCTCTCGAGCGCCCGTGCGGGTCCGGGCACCACGTCGGCGGGCACCCCGCGGTCGCGGAGCATGCGCGCGATGGGCTCCGGCAGCACCGCGCGCCCGGATGATGCCCGGGTGACGTGCGCCGACCGGATCACCGGCGCAAGGGCATCCAGGATTCCCCCGGCGTCCTTGTCGGCCATCAAGCCGATCACCGCCACGGGCTTGACGTCGCAGAGCAGCACCGGCAGCGCCTCGGCCAGCGCGCGGGCGCCGGCCGGGTTGTGGGCGCCGTCCAGGACCACCACGGGCTCACCCGGCACCACCTGCAGGCGGCCCGGATTGGACATGCCCTCGAGGGCGGCCATGACCGCCTGCGGGTCGAGCCCCCGCCCCAGCACGCGCTCGGCAGCGCCCACGGCGAGCGCCAGGTTGGCGCGCTGCCACGGCGCCGGCATCTCCATCGGCAGCTGCAGGGCGCCGTTCGGGGTGCGGATGGTCATGGCCTCACCGTTTCCGGATTGCACCGTGATCTCCTGCCCCACGCGCCAACCCGACATGGATCGTGCGGCGATGGCGGCGTCCACCCCGGGCGCGCTGGCGGGGTCCTGCTGACCCACCACCAGCCCGGTGAACCCGTGGGGCGCCACGCCCAACTTCTCGCCCGCGATCGACCGCACGTCGGCACCGAGGAGCTCGGTGTGATCCAGGTCCACGCTCGTGAGCGCCACCACGGGCGCATGGATGACGTTGGTGGCATCCAGCCTGCCGCCAAGCCCGGCCTCCACCACCATGGCGTCGGCACCGGCCTGCGCGAAGGCATCGAACGCCATCGCCGTGAGCGCCTCGAACTGCGTGATGGCCCCGCCGGGGACTCCCGGCACGGCATCGTGCACGCGCGTGGCCGCGGCCGCGAACTCCCGCGGCGGGATGGCCACGCCGTCCAGCGCGATGCGCTCCTCCCACCCCACCACGTGCGGCGACGTGTACGCGCCCGTACGCAGGCCGGACCGGGTGAGGAAGGCCGCGGCCATGCGCGTGACCGACGTCTTCCCGTTGGTTCCCACCACGTGCACGGCGGGACGGCCCCCGCATGGCTCACCAAGCGCCGCCATGAGGGCCTGCATGCGATCCAGCCCGAACCTCATCCCGAAGAGGTCCAGTCCCGCGATCCAGCTCCGGGCGGCCGCGGGATCCACCGGCGTCAGCCCAGGGCGTCGAGCCGGGCGCTGAGCTCGTCGGCCTCGGCGGCGAACCGCCGGGCCTTCTCGCGCTCGGCGTCCACCAGGTGGGCGGGCGCCCTGCTGGTGAACTTCTCGTTCGACAGCTGCTTCTCGGCGCGCGCCAGCTCGGACCGAGCCGCCTCCAGCGCCGCCTGCAGGCGGGCGCGCTCGGCACCGGCATCCACCTCGGGCGCCTTCATCAGGATCCGACCGCGCGCCATGGGGACCACCAGGGCGTCATCGCCCGGGTCGCCCAGCTGCACGTTTGCGATGGCGGCCAGGGCGTCCTCGGGCAGGGCCGCATCGTCATCCGCCGCCACGCGCACCACCAACTGCTCGCGAGGCGAGATGCCCTGCTCCGAACGCACCGACCGGATGGCCTGCACGGCCTCGCGCAGGGCGGCGATGGCCTGCTCGGCCTCGGGGTCGCGGGGCCCGGGCGCCACGGCGGGGTCGTGCGTGAGCAGCAGCCCGTCCGATCCCGGCAGTCGGTTCCAGCACTCCTCCGTGGTGAACGGGATCACCGGGTGGGCGAGCGCCAGCACCAGCTCCAGCGCGGCGCCCGCGAACTCGGGGGTGGCCAGGCCGGCCTTGAGCAGCTCCAGGTACCAGTCGCAAAGGTCGTCGAACACCAGGTGGTACAGGCCGTCGGCGAACTGGCTGAACTCGAAGCCCTCCACCAGTTGGTCGGACTGCTCGATGGCCCCGCCGATTACCGATGCGATCCAGCGGTCGCCCAGCACCTGGGGCTGCGGGGCCTGGCCTGCACGGCCGCCGCGCTCCACCACCAGGCGCGTGGCGTTCCACAGCTTGGTGACCAGCTGCCGGCCCTGGCGGATGCGGTCCTCGCTGAACCTCACGTCCTGCGTGGAGGTGATCATGAGCAGGCCGAACCGCAGGGCGTCCGCGCCCTCGCGCTCCACCACGTCCAGCGGGTCGATGCCCGTGCCCAGGCTCTTGCTCATGCGGCGGCCGTCCGGCGCCTGCACCACCGAGTGGATGTACACGTCGCGGAACGGCACTTGGCCCATGTACTCGAGGCCCATCATCACCATGCGGGCCACCCACAGGAAGATGATCTCCCGGGCGGTGGAGAGCACGCTGGTGGGATAGAACCGCGACAGCTCCACCGTGCGGTCCGGCCAGCCCAGCGTGGCGAACGGCCACAGCGCCGACGA
The DNA here is from genome assembly GCA_016780995.1 of Thermoleophilia bacterium. GTDB lineage: Bacteria > Actinomycetota > Thermoleophilia > Miltoncostaeales > Miltoncostaeaceae > SYFI01. Next base: position 18,342 of record JADHKZ010000025.1, read on the forward strand.
GAACCAGGTGTCCAGCACGTCGGGGTCGCGCTCCCAGCCCTCGCCCTCGGGCGCGTCCATGCCCACGTAGACCTCATCACCGCGGTACCACACCGGCAGCTGGTGGCCCCACCACAGCTGGCGCGACAGGCACCACGGGCGGATGTCGGTGAGCCAGTCGCGGTACACCCGGCCCCACGTGGGCGGCGTGAACCGCACGTGCCCCTTCTCCTCGGCCTCGATGGCGGGCCTGGCGAGCGCCTCCATGTCGCAGAACCACTGCAGCGAGAGCAGCGGCTCCACGCGGGCGCCCGACCGGTGCGAGAACGGCACGGTGTGCAGGTAGTCCTCGGTGCCGCGGATGAGCCCCTGCTCCTGCAGGTCGGCGATCACCCGCTCCTGCGCCTGCGCCACGGGCAGGCCCCGGTAGGCCTCCGGCGCGGCATCGGTGATGCACCCATCCTCGCCGATCACCTGCACGGCCTCCAGGCCGTGGCGGCGCATGATCTCGAAGTCGTTGGGGTCGTGCGCGGGGGTGACCTTCAGCGCGCCGGTGCCGAACGCGGGATCCACGTGGCTGTCGCCGATGATGGGCACCTCGCGCCCGGACAACGGCAGCGTGACCGTCTTCCCCACCAGGTCGCGGTAGCGATCGTCGTCGGGGTTCACCGCCACCGCGGTGTCGCCCAGCATGGTCTCGGGACGCACCGTGGCCACGACCACCTCGCCCGAGCCATCCGACAGCGGATAGGCGATCTGCACCAGCGTGTCGGTGACCTCGCGGTTCTCCACCTCGAGGTCCGAGATGGCCGACCCCAGGCCCGGGTCCCAGTTGACCAGGTAGGTGTCGCGGTAGACGTAGCCCTTCTCATACAGGTCCACGAACACCCGCAGCACGGCCGTGGCGTAGCCGTCGTCCATGGTGAATCGCTCGCGCGAGTAATCCATGGTGCAGCCCAGGCGCGTGAACTGCTCGATGATGCGCCCGCCGTACTCGGCCTTCCATGCCCACACCTTCTCGAGGAACTCCTCGCGGGTCATGTCGGTGCGCCGGATGCCCTCCTTGGCCAGGTCCTTCTCCACCACGGCCTGGGTGGCGATGCCGGCGTGGTCGGTGCCGGTGACCCACTCGGTCTCGTACCCCGCCATGCGGTGCCGGCGGATGAGCACGTCCTGGATGGTGCCGTTGAGCGCGTGGCCCATGTGCAGCGCGCCCGTCACGTTGGGCGGCGGCACGGCGATCACATAGGGCGGGCGCGGGCTGGACGGGTCGCCCCGCAGGCGCCCCGATTCGTCCCAGGCCGCCACCCAGCGCGCCTCGACCTCATGCGGGTCGAGGCGTGCCGGCCACTCGCCTGCGCCCTCGGCGGCTACGCCGACTCCCCGGCCTCGGCGAGGGGCGGGTGCTCCTCGTCATCGGAGTGCGCGGCCTCGGTGACCAGCGTGGGCGGCAGGCCCTTCTCGATGGTGTCGCGGGTGACCACGCACTTGCGCACGTCCTCGCGCGAGGGCAGCTCGAACATCACGTCCATGAGGGCGGCCTCGATGATGGAGCGCAGGCCGCGGGCGCCGGTCTCGCGCTCAAGCGCGCGGTCGGCGATGGCGTAGAGCGAGTCCTCGCTGAACACCAGCTCGGCCTCGTCGTAGTCGAAGAACCGGTGGTACTGGCGGGTGAGCGCGTTCTTGGGCTCGGTGAGGATGGTGACCAGGTCGTCGCGCGTGAGCTGGTGCACCGCCGTGACCACCGGCAGGCGGCCGATGAACTCGGGGATGAGGCCGAACTGCACCAGGTCCTCGGGCAGCGACTCCGCGAAGAGGTCGTGCGGGTCCATGGCCGTGCTGGCCTCGCGCAGGTTGGCCGCGAATCCCACCCCCTTCTTGCCGATGCGCCGGTCGATGACCTTGTCGAGGCCCGCGAACGCGCCACCGCAGATGAAGAGGATGTTGGTGGTGTCGATGGTGAGGAACTCCTGGTGCGGGTGCTTGCGCCCGCCCTGCGGAGGCACCGACGCCACCGTGCCCTCCAGGATCTTGAGGAGCGCCTGCTGCACGCCCTCGCCCGACACGTCGCGCGTGATCGACGGGTTGTCGCTCTTGCGGGCGATCTTGTCGACCTCGTCGATGTAGATGATCCCCGTCTCGGCGCGCTTGATGTCGAAGTCGGCGGCCTGGATGAGCTTGAGGAGGATGTTCTCCACGTCCTCGCCCACGTAGCCGGCCTCGGTGAGCGCCGTCGCGTCGGCGATGGCGAACGGCACGTTGAGGATGCGCGCCAGGGTCTGCGCCAGCAGCGTCTTGCCGCAGCCGGTGGGGCCCAGCAGCAGGATGTTGCTCTTGTGGAGCTCCACCTCGCCGTCGCCGCCCTGCATCATCTGGATGCGCTTGTAGTGGTTGTACACCGCCACCGAGAGGGTGCGCTTGGCCTCCTCCTGGCCCACCACGTAGTCGTTCAGCACCCCATAGATCTCGCGCGGGCGCGGGAGGGTCTCGGCCTCGAGCGGCGTGGGTGCCTGCACGGCCTCCTCATCGATGATCTCGTTGCAGAGGTCGATGCACTCATCGCAGATGTACACGCCGGGGCCGGCGATGAGCTTCTTCACCTGGCGCTGCGACTTGCCACAGAAACTGCACAGCAGCTGCTCGCCGGTGTCGTTGGTGGTC
>JADHKZ010000026.1 GCA_016780995.1 Thermoleophilia bacterium
TGGAGGCCCGACCGTGCCCCGCGGCGCCCGGGGTGGAGGCGGGGGAGTGCCGCCGGGTGACCGTGCGCGTGGCCGAGGGGCCCGACGCCGGCACCACGCAGGGGTTCGACGTGGCGGGCCTGCCCATCGACGTGGGCGACAAGGTGCGGGTGGTGCGCTCGGAGGCCCTGCCGCCCGAGGGCCTCGGCGGCGTGCAGGTGGACCGCTACTCGTTCAACGACTTTGAGCGGGGCACGCCGTTGCTGGTGCTGGCCGTCGCCTTCGGGCTGCTGGTGATCGTGGCGGCGCGGTGGAAGGGCCTGCGCGCGCTGATCGGCCTGTCCATCAGCCTGCTGGTGGTGATCGGCTTCATCATCCCGGCCATCCTCGGCGGCCAGCCGCCCGTGGCCGTGGCCCTGGTGGGGGCGCTCGCGGTGATGCTGGTGACCATCCCGGTGGCCCACGGCGTCTCGCCCCGGTCGGTGGCGGCCATCCTGGGCACCACCGTTGCCCTGGTGGTGACCCTGCTGCTGGTGATGCTGATGGCCGGGCTGGCGCACCTGACCGGCTTCTCGTCGGAGGAGGCGTCGTACCTGCGGGCGTTCGCCACCGACCTCTCGCTGCGCGACCTGCTGATCGCCGGCGTGGTCATCGCCACCCTGGGCGTGCTGGACGACCTGACGGTGAGCCAGGCATCCACGGTGATGGCCCTGCGCGCGGCCAACCCGCGCCTCGGCGGCCGCGAGTTGTTCCAGCGCGGGATGGCGGTGGGGCACGACCACGTGGCGGCCACCGTGAACACTCTGGTGCTGGCCTATGCCGGTGCCGCCCTGCCGGTGCTCCTGGTGTTCGGCCTGGCCGACGCCTCGTTCACGTCGGCGGTCACGTCCGAGGCCGTGGCCGTGGAGGTGGTGGCCACGCTGGTGGGGTCGATCGGCCTGGTGCTGGCCGCCCCGCTCACCACGGCCATCGCGGCATACCTGGCGTCGCGGCTTCCCGCCGACCACGTGGCGGGCGGGCACGCGCACGTGCACTGACACCGCCGGTACGCTTCCGCCGTGCGTTCACGGAGGATGTGAGATGGCCAAGTGGCCCATCAGCGGGGGCGACGGCATGTCGCAGGACGAGCGCCGCGCGTACTGGGAGGGCGAGCACGCCGACCGCGACTACGAGGGCGTGTTCAGCATCTCGCAGGACGAGGGCGTCATCGCCCCGTGCGTGGAGGCCATCACGCGCCGGGGGTGCCGCCGGGTGATCGTGGCCGGCTGCGGGTCGAACGTGGCCCTGCAGCAGGCCATCGCCCAGCGCGCACCGGACGTGGAGTCGGTGACCGGCGTGGACTTCCCGGGCGTGGTGGAGGTCGCGGCGCGCCGCACCCACGACCCGCGCATCGGCTACGTGGGGGCCGACATCGCGGTGGACGGATGCGGGGTGCAGGGCGACTGCGTCGTCACCATCAACTCGGTGCTGTCGGACCTGGACGAGGAGAACCGCGCCCTGCTGCGGCGCTTCCGCGAGGCGCTGCCCGCGGGCGGGCTGCTGGCCGGGTTCTTCCCCACCATCTTCACCCCGGTGGAGTTCGGCTACCTGCAGCCCGACCGCCGCATGCTCGACCAGGTGAACCTGGAGGAGTGCCGGTTCGCGGAGGAGCAGCAGGGGATCACGCAGATCTTCTACAGCCCCCTGCGCCTGCGCGCGGTGCTGCGCGAGGCGGGGTTCCGGCTTGAGCGCATGGAGGTGGTGTTCTTCGACTCCCCCGAACTGGCCGACCACGCCCGCACCTACTACCGGCTGGGCGACGACCCCGACGTGATGGCGTGGGAGCTGTTCGTGGAGGCCGTGGCCGCGTAGCCAGGTCCTAGGGCGCACGCCGGCACGCGCGCGCGGCAGAGCTTCTCCTCCTTTGCCAGTAGGCCCGCGCCCAGTAGCCCGTACAGGACGGTCGCTGGCAGGCGACCCATGGTGCGCCCCAGGCCGTGGAGCAGCGCACGTAAAGATAATGAGTCTCATTATCATTATGTGCTACGTTCGAACCATGCACAGAGGAAGCCTCATCGCAGTCGCCGTCGCGGCGCCAGACAGATGCTGAGCGACGGGCGTCCTCGGGGTTCGTCGCCGGAGCGCGCACGCGTGCGTGCGTGGTGCCGCGAGGCCCTCGAGCTGCCGCCCGAGGTGACCGTTCTGGTGACCGAACTCGCCTGCGACGACCCGGACTGCCCTGATGTGGAGACGGTCATCGCCCTGCTCGAGGACGGCCGCGAGCCTCGGACCGCCCGCATCTTCCTGCCGGCAGCCGACGTGACTGAGGCCCACGTGTACACGGCGCTCGCCCAGCTGGACGAAACCAACGAGGAGTGACATGACAGTGCGGAGATCGACGAACGGTTGGGCGATGGCCATGGCCGCCGCGGGATTGGTGGCGGCCGCTGGCCTACTGGCCGCGGGATGCGGCAGTGACTCGGCCTCATCCACCACGGCGCCCGCGCCGGACGCGACACGGGCGGTGGTGACCTTCAGCATCCTGGACGATGTGGTGCGGAACGTCGGCGGTCGGTGCGTGACCACCACCGCCCTGGTGGGTCGCGACGGCGACGCACACGTTTTCGAGCCCACGCCCAAGGATGCCACTGCTCTCAAGGGCGCCGACGTGGTGATCTCCAATGGGCTGGGCTTCGAGCCATGGCTCGCCGACCTGTACGCGTCGTCGGGATCGAAGGGCACCAAGGTGGTTGCCATGGCGGGCGTCAACCCGATCGAGGGTGACCACGACGACGGCCACGGCGGTGAGGATGACGACGGCCACGGCGGTGAGGATGACCACGGCCACGGCGGTGAGGATGACCACGGCCACGGGGGCGGGGAGAAGGCCGCTGGCGGGGATGCGCACGAGGTGGACCCGCACGCATGGCAGGACCCGCGCAACATGCGCAAGGCCGTGGCCAATGTGCGGAACGCCCTGGTGAAGGCAAACCCCGAGTGCGCCGCAGAGATCCGCGCCAACGCGAAGCGCTACGACGCCGAGCTGGCGGCCCTGGACAAGGAGATCGCGCAGTCGGTGTCGTCGCTGCCCCGCGACGAGCGGATCATCATCACCAATCACGACTCGCTGGGGTACTTCGCCAAGCGCTACGGGTTCGACGTGGAGACGGCGCTGGGAAGCGTGACCACCGAGTCCGCTGACCCCTCGGCCAAGCAGATCGCCAACCTGGCCGCCGACATCCGCAAGGACGGCGTGAAGGCGATCTTCGTGGAGAACATCGGCGGCAGCAACGTGATCGACCGCCTCGCACAGGAGGCAGGCGTGCAGGTGGCGCCCCCGCTGTACACCGATGCCCTTGGCGAGGAGGGCTCGGAGGGGGCCACCTATGTCGGCATGATGCGCAGCAACACGAAGAGCATCACCTCGGGGCTGTCCGGGTCGTGACGGCGCAGGCCGCCCATGGGCCGCGGCTCCCCTATGGGGGCCGTGGCCACCGTGATCCGGTGCCCGGTGCGCCTGCCCTCGAGGTGCAGGACCTGATGGTGCGCTACCCCGGCAACATCACCGCTGTGCGCGGCTTCGGCGTGAGGCTGGAGCGTGGTCAGTGCGGCGTGCTGGTGGGGCCCAACGGGTGCGGGAAGTCCTCGGTGCTCAAGGCCATCGCGGGTATCGCACGGACCGCTGCCGGCGAGGTGCGTGTATTCGGCAATGCGGTGGGCGCGTGCCACCACCGCACCGCCTACCTGCCGCAGGTGCCCGAGGTGGCGTGGACCTTCCCCATCTCCGTGCGCGAGATGGTGATGCAGGGTCGGGATGTGCACATGGGCTGGCTGGGCCGCCCGCGGCCCGCGGACGAGCAGGCCGTCGGCCATGCCCTAGTCCGTACCGGCCTGGAGGCCCTTGCGGACCGGCCCGTGGATGCCCTGTCGGGTGGACAGCGGCAGCGTGCCCTGCTGGCGCGGGCGTTGGCGCAGGAATCTGAACTGCTGCTTCTTGATGAGCCGCTGACCGCGCTCGACGAGGACCACAGGCAGGCAATCACCCGCGTGATCGACGAGGCGCTGGACCAGGGTGCCGCGGTGCTGATGACCACCCACCACGTGGACGAGGCGCGGGGCGCCGGCCACGTGATCATCCCGATGCGCGACGGCGCCACCCTGCAGGCGCTGGCGGCGGCTCCATGAACTGGCTCACGGAGCCCTTGTCCTACGAGTTCATGCGCACCGGCCTGCTGGCTGCGGTGCTGGTGTCCATCTCCTGCGCGGCGGTGGGCACGCACGTGGTCGCGCGCCGCATGTCGTTCCTGGGTGACGCCCTGGCCCACACCATGCTGCCGGGCATCGTGATCGCCTTCCTACTGGGTGCCAGCCTGCTGGGCGGTGCGCTGGTGGCCGCCGTGGTGACCGTGCTCATGATCGCCGCCATCACCCGCGGGGGGCGCGTTCAGGAGGACGCCGCCATCGGCGTGGCCTTCACGGGCATGTTCGCCCTTGGCGTGATGATGCTGTCCACCACCAACAGCTTCCGTGACTTCACGCACATCCTCTTCGGGAACATCCTTGGCGTGGGGGATGGCGACCTGGCGGTGCTGGGCATCATCACGGGCGTGGTCCTGCTCGCCCTGCTGGTGTTCCGCCGCGAGCTCGAGGTGACGGCCGTCGACCCCGGCTACGCCCGGTCGTTCGGGTTGCGACCGGACCGCGTGCGGCTGGGCCTCCTTCTGCTGCTGGCCCCCACCATCGTGGCCGGAATCCAGGCCGTGGGCGTGCTGCTCACCACCGGGCTGCTCATCGTGCCCGCGGCCGGGGCGTTCCTCGTGACCCGCCGTTTTCGCACCACCATGCTCGTGGCCATGCTCATCGGCGTGGGGGCCAGCGTGGCCGGCGTCCTCATCTCGTACCACGCCGGTGTGTCCACCGGCGCAACCATCGCCCTGTGCGCGTGCGTGGGCTTCGGCGCGTGCATGGGCATCGCCGCGCTGCGAAGCACGCTGGCAACAACCACTCCACGGGAGGTATTGGAATGACCACAGACGACCGCGTGCCGGTCACCGTTCTCACGGGGTTCCTGGGCTCGGGCAAGACAACCCTGCTCAACCGCATCCTCACCGAGGAGCACGGAAAGCGCATCGCCGTGATCGAGAACGAGTTCGGTGAGATCGGCGTGGACAACGACCTCGTGGTGAACGCCGACGAGGAGATCTTCGAGATGAACAACGGCTGCATCTGCTGCACGGTGCGCGGTGACCTCATCCGGATCCTCTCCACTCTCATGCGAAGGCGCGAGAGGTTCGACCACATCCTCATCGAGACCACCGGGCTGGCCGACCCCGGGCCGGTGGCGCAGACGTTCTTCATGGATGACGAGCTGGCCGAGCGGCTGCGGCTCGATGGCATCGTCACGGTGGTGGATGCCAAGCACGTGTGGCAGCACGTGGACGACGCACCCGAGGTGGCAGAGCAGGTGGCCTTCGCCGACGTCATCCTGGTCAACAAGACCGATCTTGTGGACCCGCCCGACGTGGACCGGCTGGAGGGCATGCTGGGCACCATGAATGCCGTAGCCACGGTCCACCGGACCACCCACGGCGAGGTCGACATCGACGCCATCCTGGCCATCGGCGGCTTCAGCCTCGAGCACGCGCTCGAGGTGGACCCGGCATTCCTCCAGCCCACATATCCCTTTGAGTGGGCAGGTGTCTTCGGCGCGGGCGATGAGGACCTGGTCATCGACCTCGACACCGGCCCCGACGAGGCCATCGACCTCCTCGCACTGTCGGTCAGCGACGCCTCGCCGGCTGCGCTGGACGAGGTGCTCGGCGTGGCGACGCCGGTCTTCACCGATGGGCCTACGGCCATCGCCAGCGGCGGCGTGATGGTGCCTGGCCACACTGCCCGGCTGGATGTCGGGGATCAGGGCGCGAGCATCGCCGTGCATTCGTCGGGACCGGTGGCGATCTTCACGCAGCATGGCCCCGATGAGTTCCGCATGAGGTTTCGTCGCGGCATCGCCCCCACAGAGCCGGCCGCAGCGAGGGAGTTCGCTCCCGACCACGAGCATGACGAGTCAGTGACCTCGGTGGGCCTCACCGCCCCGGGGGACCTGGACGAGGACAGGCTCAAGGAGTGGCTCGGAACGCTCTTGCAGGAGAAGGGAGTGGACATCTTCCGCAGCAAGGGCGTTCTGAGCATCGCGGGCGAGCCACGCCGCTACGTATTCCAGGGCGTGCACATGCTCATGGACGGCACGTACGGTGCTCCGTGGGATGGTGACGAACGCAGGAGCACGTTGGTGTTCATCGGGCGCGACCTGGACAGGGAGGCCCTGGAGCGGGGCTTCGCCGCATGCCGGGCATGAGCGATCCCACCATGCAGTCGTTGCTCGGCAGTGTCGACCGGGTGGATGGCCTGCCGGGGCTGCCCGCCGACCTCTCGTGGTCGCCAGACGGGACCAAGCTGGCGGCGGGCCTCGGCGACGGGCCCGTGGTCATCATCGCGCCCGGCGGGAGCCCAGACGCCATCAGCGTCCTGGAGGGCCATGATGGCGGGACCACCTCGGTGGCATGGCGCCCGCGCGATGCGGACCTGGTGGCCAGCGGGGGCCTGGACGGGGCCATCCGCGTGTGGTCGGCGTCCGGTGCGCACGCGGCCCGCGTGCACGAGGTGTCGCCCATCGACTGGGTGCAGCGCGTTGCGTGGCGTCCCGACGGCGCGGTACTCGCAGGCATCGCGGGTCGCGCCCTGGTCGTGCTGGACGACGATGGCATCGCCCACCGGTTCGACGACCACGAGAGCACCCTTACCGACATGGCGTGGCATCCCCGTGGCCGCGCAATCGCCGTGAGCCACTACGGCGGACTCACGTCGTGGTCGCCACGTCATGCAGACGGCACGCCGCGCAGGTTCCGGTGGAAGGGGTCGTCCCTGCGCCTGGCATGGAGCCCGGACGGGCGGCACGTGGCCACCGGCGACCAGGACTCCACGGTGCACTTCTGGATCATGAAGAGCGGCAAGGACCTGCAGATGTGGGGCTACCCGCGCAAGGTGCAGGAACTGTCATGGGATTCCGTGGGCCGGCACCTTGCCACGGGCGGCGGACCCGAGGTGATCGTGTGGGACTGCTCGGGCGCCGGGCCCGCGGGCACAGAGCCCGTGGTGCTCGACGTCGATGGCACCCCCTTGGTTGATGTGGCCTTCGCGCCCGCCGGCCGCGCCATGGCTGCCGTGACCGACGGGGGAACGCTGGCGGTATGGGACATGCGTGATCCGCGCGCCAGCGGGGTGGAGGTGGATCTGCCGGCGGCGGCCACCGCGCTGGCCTGGTCGCCCGACGGGCGACGGGTGGCCGTGGGCGATGCGGGGGGAGGAGTGAGCGTGGCGGAGCTCGCCACATGACGCACGCCATCATGCCGCGCTCGCGCCGTGTCGCTGACTCCCGGCCGGGCGCCTGCTGATGGGATCCGCCGCCCCGGGCGACACGGCCGATCGCTGGCTGGATCGCGCGCACGAACGCTTTGCGGCCGAGGGGCTTCGGATGGGCGCAGCGCGCGCCACGGCGCTTGGCGTGATCGCCCGCGATGCGATCTGCCCGGTGTGCGTGCAGGACCTGGTGCGAGCAGTCCGTCGGCAGGGCGGTGCCGGATCGCAGGCATCGGTCTACCGCGTGGTGGAGCAGGCGCACCGCCTGGGCCTGCTCCGTCGCGAACTGGGGCCGGATGGCGGCGTGCGCTACGAGATCGTCCTCCCGGACGAAGGCCACCACCACCTGGTGGATGACGACTCCGGCGAGACCGTGCCGTTCGTGGACGACGACCTGGAGCGGGCGCTTCGGCAGGCCGCGCGGCGGCTGGGCGTGCGCATGACCTCGCATGACGTGCGCATACGCGGGGTGCGACCCTAGGGAAGCGGTTTCCGTGCCCCTACGGCCGGGGGCGCTCCCGGCGCACGGTGGCCTTGCGCCCCTTGATGCTGCCGGCGCGCAGCGCGGCGATGACCCGGTCGGCGTCGCGCTCGGGCACGTCCACCAGCGAGAACCGGTCGGCGATCTGGATGGCGCCGATCTCCTTGCCGCGGATCTTGGCCTCGTTGGCGATGGCGCCCACCAGGTCCTGAGGGCGCACGCCGGCGATGCGCCCGGCGCCCACGAAGATGCGGGTCATGCCCTCGGGCGCCGGGCGGTGCGGCCCCTTGTGACCGCGGCGCGCCGGGGCGCCCCCCTTGCCGCCACCGTGGCGCTCTCCGGCGGGTGGCCTGGTGTCGCGCATGCGCACCTCGGGGATCTCCTGCTCGTCGTCATCGCCCCCGCGCGTGGCCTGGTGGGCCAGCTTCACCGCGGCGGCGGCGATGTCGAGGGTGTCGAACTCATCCCCCAGCGCCTCCACCAGCACCCGGAACTGCTCCACGTCGCCCTGCACCAGTTCCTCGCGAAGGGTGGCGGTGGTGAGCTCCATCTGGCGGTTGCGCAGGTCGGCAACCGTGGGCAGTGACTGCTGGGGCACCTTCTGGCCGGTGGCCCGCTCGATGTTGCGCAGCATGCGGTGCTCGCGCGGCTCGGCCAGGGTGATGGCCACGCCCTCGCGCCCGGCACGCCCCACGCGGCCGATGCGGTGCACGTACGCCGACGGGGCGGATGGCACGTCGTAGTTGAACACGTGGGTGAGCTGGTCCACGTCGAGCCCGCGCGCGGCCACGTCGGTGGCCACGATCAGGTCGTCGGCGCCCGAGCGCAGGCGGCCCATCACCCGGTCGCGCTGCTCCTGGGTGAGGCCGCCGTGCAGCCCCTCGGCGCGGTACCCGCGGCCGTTGAGGGTCTCCACCAGTTGCTCCACCTCCACGCGCGTGCGGCAGAACACGATGGCCGCCGTGGGCGCCTCGGCGTCCAGCAGGCGCACCAGCGCCGCCGGCTTGTACGACCGCTGCACCACGTAGGCCGCCTGTCGTACGCGGGGAGCGTCGCCGGTGGCGGGGGCGTCGTCGATGGCCACGCGCACCGGGTCGGTGAGATGGCTGTCGGCGATGGCGCGGATGCGCGGCGGCATGGTGGCCGAGAACAGCACCGTCTGGTGGCCGTCGGGCAGCGCCCCCAGGATCTCGTTGATGTCCTCGGCGAAGCCCATGTCCAGCATCTCGTCGGCCTCGTCCAGCACCACCACCTGCACGTCATCCAGGTCCAGCGTGCCGCGCGCGATGTGGTCGCGGGCGCGTCCGGGCGTGGCCACCACCACGTCCACGCCGCGCTCCAGCGCCTTCACCTGGCGGTAGATCGGCTGCCCGCCGTAGATGGGCAGGGTGCGGGCACCCATGCCGCGCCCGTAGGAGTGCACGGCCTCCGACACCTGCATGGCCAGCTCGCGCGTGGGGGCCAGGATGAGCGCCCGCGGCGCGCGGGCCGTGCCAAGACCCTGCATGCGCTCGAGGATGGGCAGGGCGAAGGCGGCGGTCTTGCCGGTGCCCGTGGCGGCGTTGCCCAGGAGGTCCCGGCCCTGGAGCAGCGGCGGGATGGCCTCCTGCTGGATGGGCGTGGGCTCCTCGTATCCCAGCCCCGCGAGGGTGGCGGTGAGGTCGGGCCCCAGGCCCAGGGCGGTGAAGGCGGTGTCGTCGCTGATGCGCGCACACTACGGATACCGGGGCGGTGGCGCGCCGCCGTAGCCCCTCGACGGGCAGAGTGCGCGGTGTAGGGTGATTTTTATGGGCCCTGACCTCCCCGAATTCAGCCCCGGTGGCAGCACCAGCTGGTCGAACAACGTTCCCGACCCGCTCATGTCCACCGATGAGATCCCGCAGTTCACATTCGACCTCGAGAAGTCGAAGGGCAAGCAGGACGGCGAGGGCAGCTACGGCAAGGAAGTCACGGTCGCCGAGCTGCCCATCTCCAAGGGCATCGCCGGCGTATCGATGCGCCTGGAGCCCGGGGTGATGCGCGAGCTGCACTGGCACGCCACGGCGGCCGAGTGGGGCTTCGTGCTGTCCGGTCGCGTGCGCACCACCATCGTCGACCCGCACGGCAACCAGGGCACCGACGACTTCGCCCCGGGCGATTGCTGGTTCTTCCCGCGTGGGCATCCGCACGTGCTGGAGGCCCTGGGCGATGAGCCCTGCCACTTCCTGCTCATCTTCGACAACGGCTACTTCACCGAGTACGGCACCTTCTCCATCAGCGACTGGATGGCCCAGCTGCCCAGGGATATCCTGGCCAGGAGCCTGCGCGTGCCCGAGTCGGCGCTCAAGAGCCTGCCCAAGGGAGAGATCTACTTCGGCTACGGCGAGCACCCGCCCGAGCCCGCGGCGAGCCCTCACGGCGGCATCCGCCCGAGCGCGCTGCCGCATCGCTACCAGCTGCTGGCCCAGGAGCCCGAGCTGGTGTGCCCGGGAGGGCGCGAGTGGAAGGTGGACTCGTCTCAGTTCCCCATCCAGCAGACCATGACCGGCGTGTACTTCGAGATCGATCCGGGCGGTATGCGTGAGCTGCACTGGCACCCCAACGCGGATGAGTGGCAGTACATCGTGGAGGGCGAGGTGCGCGTGACGCTGTTCGGGGCCAAGGGCCGCTACCGGCAGGAGACCATCAAGAGGGGCCAGGTGGCGTACATCCCGCAGGGCTACGGCCACTCGATCGAGAACGTCGGGAAGAGGATGGCCAAGATGGTGATCGGCCTGAACGCCGGCGTGTTCCAGAAGATCGACATGTCGCAGTTCATCGCCGCGCAGCCGGACGACGTACTGCGCACCAACCTCACCCTGCCCCAGAAGTCGGTGGACAAGCTGCCGAAGGGCGACTTCTTCTTCACCGACGGCAGCACCAGCCGCCAGTAGGGCTGCGGGCGTGGGGGTCCAGGCCAGTGCGCTCCCGGAGTGGCTGGACGTGCTGGCCATGTGCGTGATGGGTGCCGTGGGAGCTGCCATCGCCCGCCGTCGGGGCGCGCAGATCTATGGCACGCTGTTCGCCGGGATCGTGGTGGGGCGGGGCGGGGGAATGGTGCGGGACGTGCTGCTGAACACCCGCCCCGTCGCCATCGCCAACTGGGTGTACATCCCGGCCGTGCTCGGGGCCGCGCTCATCGGCGCGCTCCTCTACAGCAGGCTCACCACGCGCGTGCCCGTGTTCGTATTCGTTCAGGGCCTGGCCCTGGGGCTGCTCATCACCATCGGGTGCCAGCGGGCACTCGACCTCGACGTGCCTGTTCCGTCGGTGCTCCTGCTCGGGGTTCTCACGGCATCCGCAGGAGGCATCATCCTCGACGCGATGTCCGCGCAGCGCAGTTCGGTGATCGAGAGCAGCACCGGCTGGCTCGCGAGCGCGCTGTTCATCGGCGCCGTGGTCTTCTGGTTCCTTTCCGACTACGTCTCGTTCGCCGTCGCAGTGGTCGCCTGCGTCGTGGTGGTGACGGGCCTGCGGGTGGTCACCGTGGAGCGGGGGTGGCCCGCGCCCGAATGGCCTGGTCCAGCTGCGGGGACCGGGCGATGACCAGCGGGTCCGCGTTCTCCGTCATGCTGCACTGGGTGGCCTTGGTGGTCGGGGTCGTGATGCTGGTGGTCACCACCCGGGCCGTGATGGCAAGCCTGCTCGTGCCGAGGGCCACGCGATCGCGGCTCGTCCACTACGCGGACCGCGCCGCCAACGTCACGGTGCGGTGGTTCGCCATGCGTCGCCGCGACTTCGCGGGCCGCGACCATGTGCTGTCGTACGTGGCCCCCGTGGCGTTGGTCTACCTGCTGATGACCTTCGTCCTCGCGTACCTGGCCGCCTTCGCGCTGGTCATATGGGCGTTCGGCGGCTCGACCGGTGATGCCCTGTACCAGGCCGGCGCCACGCTGACAACGCTCGGCTTCGTGGGTGATCCCTCTGCCCCGCAGGTGGTCCTGGGGCTCCTGGCCGCGCTGGTGGGCCTCGCCCTCGTGGCCGTGCTCATCGGGTACCTACTGGGCCTGTACGGGGCGTTCGCCGACCGCGAGCGCGTGGTGGCGGAGCTCGCGGCGGTCGCGGGTGAACCGGCGTGGGGGCCGGAGATCCTGTGCAGGGCCCGCCTTCTGGGCTACGCGGATACACCGCTGGGCTACGACCCTGGGGCCCTGCGTGACTGGATGACCACCATCCGCACGGTCCAGACGGCGAATCCACTGCTCAACCACATGCGCACGCCCATCCCCCAGCGCTCGTGGGCTGTCACGCTCATCGCCGTCACAGATGCCGCGGTGCTGCACACGACGTGCGTGCAGGGGGGCGACCGCGACGCGGCCACCGTTCGCGTGGCCGCGGAGGGCTCCGCGACCCTCCTTGCCCTCCAGGCGGCGCATCTCTTCCGGGCTGGCCGGAAGGGCGTGGCGCCGCCCGCATTCGCCGCGGCTGCCGCGGTGGCGGAGGTGATGTCGGACGATGACGGCTGCGCCAAGGTGATGAAGAGCATCGCCCTGGATGCCGCGCCGGTGCCGCGTGCGGCGCGGGAGGAGGCGCCTGGCGATCCGGGTATCACCCGCGCGCAGTGGGATGACGCCATGCATCTCCTCGAGGCGGCCGGCATCGCGGTATCGCCGGACCGCGATCGCGCCTGGGACCGGTTCGGGCGCGTGCGCGCCGCCTATGCCGGCAGTGCCCACGCAGTCGTGGAGCGCGTGTACTCGGTTCCCGCCCCGTGGACCGGCACGCGCACCCCGCCGATCGACGAGTGGTGGCCCAACCTGGCCGCCGGATTGGAGCAGGCATGACCACCGAGCCGTTCACCGTCGCCGCCGTGGAGTTCAACCCGGTCTTCGGAGAGCTCGAGCCCAACATCGCCCGGGCCGCCGCGGTGGCGCGCGAGGCGGCGTCTGCAGGTGCACGCCTCATCGTCATGCCCGAGGCCGCCGTGTCCGGCTACATCTATCGCGATCGCCAGCAGTTCGAGCCGTTTCTCGACACCGTGCCGGGCAAGGCCACGGACGCCATCGCCGAGGTGACGCGGGAGTTCGGGTGCCACGTGGCGATCGGCATCGCGGAGGTCGATCCGGACACCACGCTGGCCTACAACGCCGGCGTGCTGATCGGTCCCCACGGATACATCGGCAAGTACCGGAAGAACGGACTCAACCCGACCGACCAATTGTGGTTCGCCCCGGGCGATACCGGATACCCGGTCTTCCACACGGAGCTCGGCCGCATCTGCATGGTCATCTGTTACGACGATACGTACTGGGAGCCCGCCCGTATCCCGGCGATCACCGGTGCCGACATCATCGCGTACATCTGCGCGTCTGACCGTGTGCTGGAGCGCCCCGGGGTGCAGGCCCCGGGCAACCACTCCACCATCGCGGCCGTGCAGCAGCTCAGCGCCTGGAACGGGCTCGCCATGGTGGCGGCCGATCGGAACAACCTCGAGACCAACCCCCTCACCGGGGAGTCGGTGTTCTACGGCGGCGCCGCCAGCATCTGGCAGGCGACGGGCGAGAGGGTGGCGCATGCACCCTGCACCGATGCCAACACGACGGCAGGCAATCCCGGTCGCATCCTGTACGCGCAGATCGACCCGAACCTCTTCGACAACCCCCAGAAGCGGACCCTCCAGTGGCGCCGCCCGGACCTCTACGGTGACCTCGCGCTGTTCCGGTCGCCGACCGACGCACGCGCCTCCACGCAGGCGCACCGCGTGCGCGCGGCGGCCGTGCAGGTGCGACAGGAGCCTGGACAGCGCACCGCGTGCGCCGCTGCCGTGCAGGCCGCAGTCGACCCCCTGGCGGGCGGCGTGGACCTCGTGGTGCTCCCCGCGTTCACGTTCACGGGGCCACCCGCGCACGCCGATGCAGCCGTTGCGCATGCAGAGCCGGCTGAGGGTCCGTCGCAGGCGGAGGCCTGCGCAATCGCCGAGCGACTCGGCGCGCACGTGGTGGCCAGCCATGTCGAGCGGGACGGCGGGGACCTCTTCCATCGGGCCGTCCTCGTGGCCCCTGATGGCCGCGTCGTGGGCGCGTACCGCCAGGCCCATCTCGACCCGGTGCACTCGGCGTGGGCCACGGCCGGTGACGACCTCCCCGTCTTCGACGCCGCGATTGGCCGGATCGGCCTGCTGCTGTGCGAGGACGCCCGGTTCCCCGAGGCGGCAGCGGTGCTCGCCGTGCGCCGCGCCGACATCATCGCCATCCCCACCTGGTGGGACGGCTCGTACGGCGCCCCGCTGCATGACGCCGCAGGCCTCTTCGCTCACGACTACCCCGCCAACACGATGTGCATGTGGTACGCCATCGCCAAGACGGCGCAGGCGTACACGATCGTGGCGAACGCGGTGGGGGGAGGCGCCATCGGTGACAGCGGCATCTTCACCATCAACCCGGTCGACTCGCAGGAGCCCCCGATCACCGCTCCGTCCGACGAACCGGGCGTGGCGCGCCTCGCGTTCAGCACGCTTGGTGATCCGGGGTGGTGGATGAACCAGCACCGCATGCTGGGCGGCCGCCGGGTGGACTACGCCGCCCCGGTGGCGTTCCCGCCGGGGTCCGCAGCCCTGGCGCGGTTGCGCGAGGATCATGGGGAGCAGGCCCGCTGCTCGTGACCGCCCGCATCAGCGCCACCCTCGCGGCGGGCGGCAGCACCCGGCGGCCCCTGCAGGTGCCCGACGGCGCCAGCGTGGCCGACGCCATCGCGGCGCTGGAGTCCGACCTGGGGATGTCGCCGGGGTCGCTTGCGTCGGCCGCCATCAGCGTGCGCGGCGCGATCGTGGGCCACGACCACCCGCTCCTCGGTGGCGAGGAGCTGGCGGTGGTCGTGCCCGTGGCCGGAGGCTAGGCCGGCTCCCCGTACTGCTCGATGGCCAGGTCGGCGAGGCCGGCCTTCTCCAGCGCCCCGATGGGCGCCCGGAAGGTGACCTGGATCACGCCCGGCGCGCGGCCGATCTCGATGCCGCCCGAGATGGTGGCCCGGTTCATGACCTCCGGCACCTCCATGCCCAGCAGGGTGGCGGCACGGCCCAGGCCGTTCTCGATGGCCGAGTTGAGGTCGGGACCGGTGCCCACCACGGAGATGGGCAGGCTGCGCTCGAGCGCCGGGGCGCCGCTCTCCCTGGCCAGGGCCTCGGCCTTGGCGCGCTCTGCCGGGGTGATGGGCTGCGCCAGGAACGGCAGGTCGTCGGCCACCGGGAAGATGACGGGACCGTCGATGCCCAGGCCCTTGCGCACCTCCACCTGAAGGGTGACGGTGCCTGCCACGTCGGCCGTGTGCCCCGCGATCTCGCCGTCGCCCTGCAGGGCGTGCATGTCGCCCATGTACACCCCGCCGCCCGGGATCTTCACCGGGCACACCAGGATGGCTCCCTCGCGCACCACGTCGATGTCCATGTGGCCATCGGTGCGCGCCGCCAACTGCTCGGCGGTGACGGCATGGCTGTGGGGCGCGCCCACCAGGAAGTTGCCGAAGTCGCCCGCGTTGTGGGAGTCGGGCAGGTCGATGGCGGGCATGGTGCCCAGCTGGCCCATGAACGGGCGCATGCGCGAGATCACTCCCACCAGGTCGCCCGGCGCGAACAGCAGGATGGGGTTCTGCACCGAGTTGCCGGGCAGCGCCGCGTAGCGCGCGGCGTCGTGGGCGTAGTGCTCGGCCTGGTCCTTGTGGACGGTCACGCCCAGCTGACGGGTGTCGTCGAACGCCATGGTGTAGCCGTTGGTGAAGGTGAACGGCGCGGCAGGCGCGCCGCAGTCGGCGCAGCGCACGCTGTCGGGGCCGATGCCCTCCACCACGGTGGGCTCATCCGCGCGCCCGCACTGCGGGCACACCTTGGCGCAGTAGGGGTCCCCGTTGAACCGCCCCTCCATCATCTGGTCGTTGCCCGACGCCGTGGCCGCGGAGGTCACCTCAATGCCGCGGATGCGGATGGCGATGCCGTCGCCGGGCTCCGCGCCCTCCACCGCCACCGGAAGGGTGACCTCGTGCCCGCCCTGGATGGCCGGGGTGATCATGGGGCCCCAGCAGCCCGGCGCGGTGTTGGCCACGATGTGCCCGCCGCTTCGCACCGTGCCCACCACCTGGGCGCTTGGCCCGATGATGCCGTTGCAGAAGCGGTCCACATAGACCGTCTCCTGGGCGGTGCCGGCTTCCGTGGTGGTCATGTCATGCCTCCCGGGGATCGCCTTCGTGGGGAAAGGCTACGCCCGGACCAGCAGCCATTCGGCGCCGAACGGCCGCTGTACCGGAGGTAGCGTGTCCGGAAACTCCCCGGAGGCAGGCGATGGACCTCGACGGAAAGCATGTGGTGATCACCGGCGCATCGCGCGGCGTGGGCGCGGCGCTGGCGGATGAGTTCGCGGCCAAGGGCGCGCGGGTGACCCTGGTGGCGCGCAGCGCCGACGCGCTGGCCCAGGTGGCCGAGCGCACGGGCGGGGTGGCGCTGCCCGCCGACCTGGCCGACCCCGCCGTGGTGGACGGCCTCATCGGCCGCATCGAGGCCGATCACGGCCCGGTGGACGTGCTGGTGAACAACGCCGGCATCGACCTCACCGGCGCGTTCACCGACATGCCCATGGCCGATATCCAGCGCATGGTGCAGCTGAATGCCATCAGCGTGGCGGAGCTGACCCGCCAGGTGCTGCCCGGCATGATCGCCCGTGGGGGAGGGCACGTGGTGCAAGTGTCGTCGCTGGCGGGCACCGGCACGTTCCCGGGCATCTCGGTGTACGGCGGCACCAAGGCATTCGTCACGCACATGACCGCCGGCGTGCGCCTGGAGATGAAGGGCCTGCCCATCGGGCTCACCGTGGTGGAGACCGGCCTCATCACCCCCACCGACATGGCCGACTCGGTGCTGTCGTACCCGCCCACCCGGGCGTCGTTCCGTCGCTTCTACAAGCTGCTGCTGCTGGCCGACGCCGACGTGGTGAAGGTGGCGCGCAATACCGTGAAGGCGGTGGAGAAGGGCAAGCGCTCGGTGCGCATGCCCGCGCGGGCGTTCCTGTTCCCCATGCTCACCAACGCGCCGCGGCGGCTGGTGGAGCTGTTCCTGGTGGGCGTGCCCCGGCGGGAGGGCTAGGCGCCGTGCTGGAAGGGAATTATCGGATGTGATATTCCCTCTCCATGTCGAACGTACCCCGCCCGCCCCGCAGGGGAACCACCCTCCGGAAGGTGCTCGATTCCGCAGCGCGCCTGCAGCGGCAGGTGCCTGACGCCGTGCTGGTGGGCGGTGCCGCCGCCGCGCTGCACGCGGGGCATCGCGAGTCGTTTGACCACGGTCACGTGCTGCCCGACCTGCAGGAGCGGTACGCCCAGGTGCTCGACGCCGTGGAGGCGACTGACGGGTGGGCCACGTCGGTGCGCGCCTCGCGGCCACCCATGACCATCATGGGATCGCTGGGCGGGGTAGAGGCGGGTCTTCGGCAGATGCGCCGCACCCGCCCGCTGGAGACGATCGACGTGGACCTGGGGTCGTCGGGCACGGTGACGGCTCCGACCCTCGATGAGATGCTGCGCGTGAAGGCCTACCTGGTGGTGCAGCGCAACGCCGTGCGCGACTACCTGGACGTGGTGGCATTGGCCGATCGCATGGGCCTGGACCGCGCCAGCGAGGTGCTGGCGGGCATGGACGACTACTACGACGATCGATCGGGTGAGCATGGCTCCGTGCTCACCGCCCTGGTGCTGCGCCTGGCCAACCCCCAGCCGGTGGACCCCCGGGTCACGCGCGAGCTGCCCAGGTACCGGGGCCTCGATGAGCGCTGGCATGACTGGGGTGACGTGAGCGCCGCGCTGGGGGAACTGTCGTTGCGGCTCGGGGGCGCGGCCTGATGCCACTGGCGTTCCGGAACGTCGACGTCTCACCCGCGGATCCGGTGACCACGTGGCCATATGAGGCGCTGGTCACGGCGATGGAGCGCGGCCTGGTGGCCGATTGGCAGCCGGTCATCGCGGAGGTACGGCGTCGCCCGTGGGGTCCCGTGGCCCGCGCGGTGGATGACTACTGCGCGGCACCCGCCGCCGAGCCGGACGCAGCAGCGTTCTTCCGGCTCGTCGTGGCCCGCGCGCGCAGCGATGCCGAAGCGGCGGAGCGGGCGCAGGTGGCCGCCAAGGTGACGCGCGCCATCCGTAGGTCGGGCATGCCGCGCGCCGAATTCGCCCGGGCGGTGGGCACGTCGGCATCGCGCCTCAGCACCTATGCCACCGGTGCCGTCACGCCCTCCGCGGCCATGCTGCTGCGCATCGAAGCGGCAGGCCGCTCGGCATCGGGCTCCTAGCGCATCGCCGCCCTCAGGCTGCGCGGCCGGTTGAGGTGGCGCCGGGGCAGCCACGGGCGACGGCGGGTCATGTGCCACGGCGGAGGCAGCGGCCTCCACGGGATCGGATCACGCGAGATGCGGGGATCACCTCCGGACGCCTGCGCGGGAAGCAGCTGGTCGATGACGCGTGATCCGGGAACGACCATGTGGGTTGATTCCTACCGCCTCGCATGCCCGTCGTGGGACCGGCGTGGCAGCGCCGAAACCATTTCACGCAACGTGCAGGCATGGGGGTGACACACCCCGTATGGCCAGTGACGCAGGGAGTGCCGCGGTAGGTAACTTGCCCGGCCCATGACGCCGCTCCCCGACGCCCGTCCCTCCACCTGCTCGCTGGCCATGATGGCCTCGGCGGCGCGCGACCGGAACTCCGGCTCGCTCGAGGGCCGCGCACGGCAGTTCGAGATGGCCGCCCGGGCACTGGTGGAGGAGTTCGACCACGTATTCAGCGCGGCGTACGTGGAGCGCACGCTCGGCGAATGCGTGACCGATGCCGTGCTGCTCACCGATGACCCCGACATGGTGTCGCTCATCAGCTTCCGCGAGGCACGCCGGCGCCTGTGTGACGCCGAGGCCATGCGCGGGGGCGTGGTGGGCCCGGTCGCCCACGCGGCGTAGGTCAGCGGCGCGCCACCGCGTGCACCGCGAACACCAGGGCCCCCGCCGCCAGCACCACCGCTCCCTGCGCCACCGACCGCCACGGCAGTGACGCCGCCAGAGCGACGCAGCCCAGCAGCCCCAGTGCGGGCAGCACCATGGCGCCGCGCGCGTGGCGGCGGGGGAGGGTAAGCGCCGAGGCGTTGGCCACCGCGTAGTACGCCAGCACGGCGAACGAACTGAACGCGATGGCACCGCGCAGGTCTCCCAGCGCCACCACCGCGATCACCACTGCGCCCACGGCCACCTCGGCCCGGTACGGCGTGCGGAAGCGCGGGTGCACGGCCGAAAGCCACGTCGGCAGGTCGCCGCCGCGCGACATTGCCAGGCCCGTGCGGCTTATCCCCGCGATCAGCGCCAGCAGCACGCCCACCGACGCGATCGCCGCGCCGGCCCGCACCACCGGCGCCAGGGCCGACAGCGATCCGGCGTCCACCGCGGCGGCCAGCGGCGCGGGCGACGCCGCCAGCAGCGCGGGCCCCGCCGACCACAGCGCGGCCACCGACACCACCAGGTACACCACCAGCACCAGACCCAGCGCCAGGGGGATGGCCCGTGGGATGGTGCGCGCGGGATCGCGCACCTCCTCGCCCAAGGTGGCGATGCGCGCGTAGCCGGCGAAGGCGAAGAAGAAGAAGGCCGCGGCTTCGGGGATGCCCGCCGCCCTGCCGATGCCGGTGGCCGCGGCGGGGGCCTGCGTGTCGCCCCCCAGCAGGGCCACCACGGTCACGGCCAGGGCCAGCAGCGATATGACGAGGATCACGCGCGTGGCCGCCGCCGTGCGCTGGATGCCGGCATAGTTGACGGCCACCAGCACGACCACCGCGGCGATGGCCAGCGCGCGCGCCTGGGCTGGCCACAGGTATACCCCGATGGTGAACGCCATGGCGGCGCAGCTGGCCAGCTTGCCCACCACGAACGCCCAGCCGGCGATGAACCCCCAGAAGTGCCCCAGGCGCCTGCGGCCGTACACGTACGTGCCGCCCGACTCGGGGTAGAGCGCCGCCAGCCACGCCGAGGACATTGCGTTGCACAGCGCCACCAGGCCCGCCAGCGCCAGGCCCAGCAGCAGCCAGTCGCCCGCCGCGGCCGCCGCGGGCCCGATGGCCGTGAACACACCGGCGCCGATCATGGAGCCCATGCCGATGATCACGGCGTCGCGCGTGCCCAGGGCGCGCCTGAGGGATGCTGGGGAGGCCACCCGGCGAGGCTAGCCCTCGTGCTCGGTCCCCCATTCGGAACCTCCCCGATGTGACGGGGGAGGGCCCTCGGGAACCGGTCTTTCGGATGGCGCCCGCCCGGGCGCGCGGGAATAGCGTGGCAGCCATGCAGGGGTACCCGGTCATCGTGGTCCTCGCGGCGCTTCTGATGGCGGGCGCGCCATCGTTGGGTGCCGTGAAGGCGACCACCCATGTGGTGCAGGTGGACGGCCTGGCCGCGACCACCGCTCTTGTTCGAGCTGAGCGTCGACGCGGGGTGCGGATCGTCCGGGTGTACCGCCATGCCGTCACGGGGTTTGCGGCGCGCCTGCGCCCGGGAGATGTGCGGCGCCTGCGCAGGGCACCGCGCGTGGTGCGGGTGGAGCCCGCACGTCCGTTCCGCCCGTCATCGGAAGCCGTTCGCCTGGTCACGTCCACTGGCCTGTGGGGCCTCGACCGCATCGACCAGCGTGGGCTGCCCCTGGACGGGCGTATCATCACCGACGGCGTCGGCACAGGCGCACGCGTGTACGTGGTGGACAGCGGTATCCGCAGCGCCCAGCAGCAGTTCACGGGTCGCTTGCTGCCCGGGTTCTCGTCGGTGGGTGATGGCCGCGGCACGGAGGACTGCCACGGCCACGGCACGCGGGTGTCGGGGGTGATCGGCGGTGCCGTGACGGGCGTGGCCCCCGGTGCATGGCTGGTTCCGGTGCGCGTCGTGGACTGCGCGGGCAACGGCAACACCGCCACACTGCTTGCCGGGCTCGACTGGGTGGTGGCAAGCCACCGGTCAGGGGAGCCGGCCGTGGCGAACATCAGCCTGGTGGGGCCGCAGAGCCTGGTGGCCAACGACGCCGTGCAGACGGTGGTGGACGATGGGGTGGCGGTGGCGGCCGCGGCCGG
>JADHKZ010000027.1 GCA_016780995.1 Thermoleophilia bacterium
CCAGCCCCCCGATGCCGGGCATCTCCAGGTCCAGCAGGACCAGGTCCACGGGGCCGTCGGCCACGCGCGCAAGGGCCTCCTCGGCGGTGGTGGCCTCGTCCACCACCTGGATGTCGTCCTCGCGCTCCAGCAATAGCCTGAGCCCCGACCGCAGCACGGCGTGGTCGTCGGTGATGAGGATCCGCACCATGTACTGAGCCTACCCCTGCCACCCCGCGATACCGTGACCGCGTGACCGACGGTCCCGACATCACCATTCGCAATTCCCATGGCGCGGTGGCCGGCCGCATTTCACGCGCCGCCGACGGCTCGATGCTTGTGACGGTGGTGGACGAGGGGTCACGCTGGCTGGTGGAACTGGCGGCGGAGCGGGCCGGGGCCCCCGCGCGCCCCCGCCGGCGCCCCTCGTGCATCACGGGGGACAGTCCCGGCCCGGGGGCAGTCCCCGGGCCGGGGCTGTCCCCACCCTCAACCTGAGATTGAGGGTGTGCGCCTGGGAATCCCTTGGAAATAGGGGTTCCGAAGCGCTCGGCGCGTGCGTAGCGTGGCCCGTCCATGATCAGGACCACCACACCCGACCTCGTGGAGCTGGCCGTCATCGAGGTGGCATCGGCGCCCGGCGGCATCCACCGCAGCGTGCTGTGGGCGGCCGTGGCCGCGCGGCTGGCCGAGATGGATCCGGGCGTGGATCCGCCCGGGCCTGACCGCGTGCTGCGCGCGCTGGGCATGTGCATCGTGCGCGGTGAGTTGGACGAGGTGGACGGCCGCATCGTGCTGCGCGCGGCCGGGTCCGAGGCCGCCAGCGCATAGGCCCGCCGGCAGGGTCCGGCGCGGGCGCGCCGAAATCCGGGGCGTGGATGTAGATCGCCTCGTCAGTCTCACCGCCGCCGCCGCCCTTGCCGGCTGCTCGCGCAAGTCGCTGGAGCGCCGCGTGGAGCGCGGAAGCCTGCCCATGGTCATCGATCCGCAGGGACGCCGTGCGGTGCGGGTGGCCGATCTCCTGCGCGCCGGCCTGGTGGCCGTGATGCCCGCCGGGGCCGAGGCCGGGGCCGACCCGCGTCGCGTTGCCGAGGCCGAGGCGGAGGCTGATGCCCTGCGCGCCGCCCTGGCGGCCACCGAGTCGGCCCTCGCGAGGAGCAGGGGCGAGGTGCAGATGCTGCGCCAGCGCGTGATGGACGCCGAGGCCCGGGCGGCCGTTGCCGAGGACGACCTCACGCGGGTGCTCATGGACGCCGCTGCGCCCGCCCGCGCCGCACGCGGGCGCCGGGCGCGCCTGCGGCCGGCCACCGCCTAGCCCGGCAGCAACCCCAGCAGTTCCCGTGCGGTGGCCTCCGGCGCCTCCTCGGCCAGGAAGTGGCCCGAGTCGATGGCCCGGCCGCGCACGTCCACGCCCTGGTCGGCCCAGGTGGCCCGCACGTCGTAGATCCGGTGCATGGCGCCCTTCTCGCCCCACAGCACCATCAGGGGGCACCCAATGCGCGCCCCGGCATCGGCGGCGTCGTGCTCCAGGTCGATGGAGGAGGCGGCCCGGTAGTCCTCGCACTGGGCGTGGATGGTGGCCGGGTCGTCGAATGCTGCCTCGTACTCCGCCAGCGCATCGGGGTGGAACACGAAGCCGGGCGCGGCCCATCGGCGCAGGGTCTCTCCCAGCCACCACCGTGCGTCGGCCCCGATCATGCGCTCGGGCAGGCCATCGGGCTGGATGAGGAAGAACCAGTGGTAGTAGGCCGTGGCCAGCGCCTGGTCGGTGGTGGCGAAGACCGTGGCGGTGGGCACGATGTCCAGCACTGCAGCAGCCGTCACCCGATCCGGGTGGTCCAGGCACAGCCTGCGCGCCACCCGCCCGCCGCGGTCGTGCCCCGCCACGGCGAAGCGCTCGAACCCCAGGGCGGTCATCACCTCCACCTGGTCCTGCGCCATCGCGCGCTTGGAGTAGCCGGCGTGGTCGGACCCGGCCTCCGGCCTGCCGCTGGCGCCGTAGCCGCGCAGGTCGGCGCACACCACGGTGAAGTGCTCGGCCAGCAGAGGCGCCACGGCATGCCACATGGCCATGGTCTGGGGGAAGCCATGCAGCATCAGCAGCGGCGGGCCGGAGCCCGCCACCGCCACTGCGATGTGGGTGCCGGTCACCGCGATCGTCGATCGCTCGAACCCGGCGAGCAGGCTCACGTGGCCGGCGTCTCCGTGATGGTCACCTTCTCGATGGTCACCGGGGGATCCGGTGTCTCGGTGCCGGGCGCCGCCAGGGTGGAGATCTTCTCGGCCACGTCCAGTCCCTTGGTCACCTGCCCGAACAGCGAGTAGTTGGGCGGCAGCTGCACGCCCTGCTGGCCGGTGATGATGAAGAACTGCGAGCCGTTGGTGTCGGGGCCCGCGTTGGCCATGGCCACGGATCCGAGCTTGTAGGCGCCGGCCTTGGGCAGTTCATCGGCGAACGAGTAGCCCGGGCCTCCGGTGCCGTTGCCGTCGGGGTCGCCGCCCTGGATCACGAAGTCGGGGATGACCCGGTGGAAGGTGAGGCCGTCGTAGAAGCCCTCCTTCGCCAGGAACACGAAGTTGTTCACGGTCTTCGGGGCCTGCTTGGGATCGAGGGCGATGCTGATGTTGCCCTCCGACGTGCGCATCACGGCGGTGTAGGCGGCCTTCTCGTCGATGGCCATGGGTGGCGGGGACGACCATGACTTGCCCGCGGCCGCGCTGTCGGCGGCGGCCGTGGCAGCCGACGTGGACGTGGAATCCGATGATCCGCAGCCGGCCAGCACCGGTGCGGTGATGAGGGCCGCGGCGGCGGCGATGGCGAGG
The DNA here is from genome assembly GCA_016780995.1 of Thermoleophilia bacterium. Classification (GTDB taxonomy): domain Bacteria; phylum Actinomycetota; class Thermoleophilia; order Miltoncostaeales; family Miltoncostaeaceae; genus SYFI01. Next base: position 2,803 of record JADHKZ010000027.1, read on the forward strand.
AGTCGTGTCATGCGGGCGAGGATACCTGTCATGTACCGCGCGCCCCGCGCCGGGGCTAGGGTGGGAACCGTATGACGGCCATCTCGGCACCCCGGGCACACGCCGTGCGCCGCGCGTCCATCGCGGCGGCCGGCATCGCCTCGGCCATCGCCGCGCACATGGTGGCCATGGGCGACCTGGCGCTGCTCCCGGTGGCGCCCGCCCTGTGGGCCATGCTCATCGCCCTGGCCGCCGTCATCGGCACCCGCCGCGCCCCCTTCGTGGCCCGCGGCATGGGAGCGACCGCCCTGCTCGTGGTGCTGAGCCAGATGGCCATGCACGTCGGCATGGTCACCGCGCCCTGGGCCTTCGGCATCGCGGCCCACCATGCCGAGCCGCTCCTCACCCCGGGGTCGGCCGTGGCCCACGTGGTGGCGGCAATCGTGCTGGTAGCCCTGGTGGCCTGGGGCGAGCGCGCCCTGGCCGTGCTGTCCGCAGTTGCCCGTGCCGTGCTGTCGCCCGCGCCCCGGCGCCCGCGTCGCTCCGGCGTGGTGGCATGCGTACGTCCGTCGTGCGCATCCCGCGCACCCCGCGCGCGCTTCCTGCGCGCGACCCCCTCACGAGGTCCCCCGCTCCCCGCCTGATCTCCTGCCGGCCCCCGTCCGGGTGGCTGGCGACATCAGTAACGGAAGGACCCATCAATTGAGGTTGCGAGACATCGTGCTCACGGCATCCGCCGTGGCGCTCATCGCCGCACCCGCGGCGATTGCCCACTCGGGGCTGCGCTCCACGTCGCCGAAGGCCGGCTCCGTGGTGAAGGCGTTGCCGGCGAAGGTGGTCATCACGTTCAAGGATCGGCTCCTGCGCGTGACCAGCGTGAGGGTGCTGGATCGGAAGGGCGTGAACCACGTGGTATGGGCACGCCTCGACCGCCGCAACGCCGCGCGCGTGGTGGTACGGACGAGGAAGCCCGTGCCGGGCGCGTACAAGGTGCTCTGGAAGGTCCAGGCAGAAGACGGGCACTCCGAGGCGGGCACCTTCCGCTTCCGGGCCCGGGGCCCGCGATGAGCAGGACCCTCATCACTGCTGCGGCAGTCCTCGCGGGGGCATTGCTCCTGGCGGGCTGCGGCGGCGGGGGCGCCGGCCAGCAGGCCACCGGACTCACGGGCTTCACCCGTGACCCGGTGCCCCAGGTGGGTGGCGTATCGCTGCCCGACGTGGGGCCGGTGGGCAAGGGGAAGTCCGTGCCCATGCGGGCGAAGCCGGGGAACCTGCTGGTGGTGTACTTCGGCTTCGCTTCCTGCCCCGACATCTGCCCGACCACGCTGTCCGACGTGCGGGGCGCGCTGAAGCGCCTGCCCGTCGAGCAGAGGACGCGGGTGGAGGTGGCGATGGTGACCGTGGATCCCAAGCGCGACACGGCGAAGGTGATGCGCTCCTATGTGGGCCATTTCTTCGAGTCGTGGCGTGCGTACCGCACCACCGATGCCGCGGCACTGGCGGACGCCGAGAAGGCGTTCGGCGCGTCCCACTCGATCACCCCCTCCAAGAGCGGTGGATACGACGTGGTGCACAGCGCGTTCACCTACGTGGTGGACGACCAGGGCCGCCTGCTCGTGGAGTGGCCGTTCGCCATGCCGCGGCGCGATATCTCGCAGGACCTCTCGACGATCCTCGAGGAGGACACGAACACATGACGACCATCACACGCAGGGCAATCACCACGATCGCCATCGCCGCCACGACGGCGGGGGGCGCGGCAACCGCCGTGGCCCACGGTGACATGCCTGCCAGCACATCACCGACGCCGTCGACGATGGCCAAGGCGGGTAAGGCGACCAAGGCCAACATCACCGTGTCGAAGGCCGTGGTGCGCATGGTGCCCCCGGGCTCCGCCAACACGGCGGCCTACATGAACATCCGCAGCAAGGGCATGCCCGACCGGCTGCTGCGGGCATCGGTGCCGAAGTCCTTCGCCATGAAGACCGAGCTACACCGCAGCATGATGGTGGACGGCCAGATGAAGATGGTGCAGCAGAAGAGCATCGCCATCCCGCGCAACGGTACCCGGGTGCTGAAGATGGGCAGCTTCCACCTGATGATCATGGGGCTCACGGGCAACCTCGTTGCCGGGAAGCGCATTCGGATCACCCTCACCTTCCAGAAGGCGGGCCGGGTGATGGTGAGCGCCCCCATCATGGAGATGTGATGTGAACCGGCGGCGGGTCGCCATTGCCGCGTGCGGCCTGGTGGTTGCAGGCGGCCTGGCGGGCGCGGCGGCGTGGGGGTCCATGGACCCCCCGCCGCAGCCGGTCACCATCCAGGTGCTCGACCGGGGCGGCCACTGGCAGGTGCAGGGCGCGCCGTCCTGGCTCACCGACGAGGGCGACACCGCCCTGCGCCTGCGGGTTGGCCAGCAGGTGACCATCCGCAACCGCGAGGACGTTCCGCACTGGGTGGGGCCGTTCCGCATCCCGCCCAAGGGGTCGGTCACCGGCGCGTTCCGCGAGCCGGGGCTGGTGATGGGACGGTGCGGGCCCGACGTGCCGGCCACGCTGCGCATCGAGGTGCAGGACGCCTAGCGGCGGGAGGTGACCCAGGCCACCGCCTGGGCGGCCACCACCACCAGCGCCGCGATCCATCCCCACACGGGGATGAGCAGGGCCATGGGCAACCCCACCAGTGCCACGCCCGATGCGACGGCGTGGCCACGCCTCAGCGGGATGCAGTCCGCCGCCAGGAACGCCGCGGAGAGGGGCACGCCCACCACGGCCACCAGCATCAGCACCCCGAAGGCCTCGGGCAGGCCAAGCCACAGGCGGGCCACGGCATCGGCCAGGCCCAGAACGGCCAGGATGACGCGGCGGTAGGTCACCCGGCGGCCGGCGTGCGGAACCGGTCCAGCACCCGCCCCGCGGCGCTGATGAACGCGTAGTCCATTGAGCCCGCGGCGTAGTCGGCGCGAAGCGATCCGAACTCGGCGATGCTCACCGTGGCGTCGGCGCTCTCGGGGGTGAACTCGTCGCCATCCGACCGGGGCGCGCCCCCGGTGCCCACGGTGAGGCACAGCACGCCGTCCACCGTGCGCCGCTCATACCGGTGGTTGTGCCCGCTCAGCACCGCGGCGGCGCCCGCCTGGCGGATGACGGGCAGCACCGGGTTGCCGGCCTCCACCGGGCGGTGGATCAGCACCCAGCGCGCGGCGGCGTCACGGGTGCGGTCCAGGGCGCGGCGCAGGAACGGCAGGTCCGCGGCATTCCCCTCCACCCCCAGGGTGATGAACGCCAGGCGGCCGTAGCGCTGCACCGAGCGGTCGCCGTTGCCGGGCCACCCCAGCACCTCCGCCAGCGGCTTGCCGCCCTCCCACAGGGTGTCGTGGTCACCCACCACGCCCAGCATGGGGCCTTGCGCGAGCAGCGGCCGCATGGGGCGGAAGATGGTCTGGTCGAACAGCACGGGCGCGGCGGCCAGGTACACGTTGTCGCCGGTTGACACCGTGAACGCGGGCCCCTGGGCGGCCGACACGCGTGCCACGGCGTACTGGTCCTCGCCGCCCACGCCGTAGTCACCCAGGATGATGAACCGCACCGGGTTCGCTGCCGAGAGCGGAGGGGTGGTGACCGAGCCGAACGCCCGAGCGCCCTGCCCCGTAGTGGCCACCCAGCCGTAGCGCGTGCCGGGGGACAGTCCCCGCAGCACCCCGTCCCGGGCGGCGATGGTGCGCCCGCCTGGCGTGGTGACGCGCACGTCCACGTCCTGTGCGGGGTCCACCTGCCAGGCGATGCGAGCGGAGGTGGCCGACACCTGCGCCACCCAGGGGCCGCGCGTGAAGGGATCGGGCTCGGTGGGCAGCACGAAGCGCAGCCAGTAGAGCACCACCGCCAGCGCCAGGATGAGCATGACGCCGCTGGTGGCCGCGAGGGCGATGATCCAGCGGCGCAGCACGCGCTCGCGCCGTGAGAGGTCAGGGGCTGCCATCGGCCCCCAGTGTTGCACCGTTGCAGCCCGCTACGCTGGGTCTATGAAGCCCGGGCCCGGAGGCACGTTCACCGGCGTGGTGGCCGCGGTGGCCATCCCCGTCATCTGCGCGGCGGGGGCCATCATCGCGGCGATCGTGCTCGCCATCCCCTGAGAGCGGGTGAGCGGAATCGAACCGCCATCAGAAGCTTGGAAGGCTCCTGCTCTACCGTTGAGCTACACCCGCATGCGCCCGGCAGCCTAGCCGGTGTGCGTCTTCATCCCCTGAGCGCCAGGCCCTCTTGGTGGAGGCGCCGGGCACGCTCCATGTTGACGGCATCCGGGCCCTCGCCCTCCTCGCCGGGCACCTCCAGGATCACCGGGAGGCCCTGGAGGGCGGGGTGCCCCAGGATGCGGCGAAAGCCGTCCTCGCCGATGAGCCCCTCGCCGATGTTCTCGTGGCGGTCGCGGTTGCTCCCGAACTCCGTCTTGCTGTCATTCAGGTGCAGGCACTTGAGGCGATCCAGCCCCACGACGTCGTCGAAGTCGGCCAGCACGCGGTCGATGCCCCCCTCCTCGTGGATGGGGAAGCCCGACGCGAACATGTGCTGGGTGTCCAGGCAGAAGCCCACGCGGTCGGGGTGCCCCGCGGCGTCGGCCACCTGGCGCAGCTGCTCGAAGGTGCGGCCGATGGTGTCGCCCGCGCCCGCGGTGTTCTCGAGGTAGATGGAGCAGGTGCCGGGCACGGCGTCCAGCGCCTCGGCGATGCCGGCCCCGATGCGCGCGATGGCCTCGTCCGTGGTGCTGCCCTTGCTGGAGCCCACGTGCAGCACGATGCCCTCCAGCCCCAGGGCCTCGCCGATCTCCAGGTGCTGCTGCAGGCTCTCGATGGACGAGCGGTAGATGTTGCGCGTCTTGCCCTTGGCCGGCGGCCCGGTGGGCACCTCCTTGTCGGGCGCCCCCAGGTTCATGAGGTAGAGGCCATGGCTCACCATCGGTCCCATGCCCGTCTCGGCGGCCTTCTCGCGGAACGCTGCGATCTCCTCGGGCTTGTGGTTGATGGGCTTCCAGGTGCGCGGGTTGTGCGTGAACACCTGGATGCTCTCGCACCCGATGGCCTGGCCCCGGTCGATGGCGTTGCTGATGCCGCCGCTGCTGGATACGTGCGCTCCGAATCTCATGGCGCCCATCCTATGCGTCGCTATCCTGCCGCGCGTGCATCACATGGATACCGATGATGACCGCCCGCTCCGCGTGCGCTTCGCGCCGAGCCCGACCGGATCGCTGCACGTGGGGGGTGCCCGCACCGCGCTGTTCAACTGGCTGGCCGCGCGGCATGCCGGGGGCACGTTCATCCTGCGCCTGGAGGACACCGACCGCGAGCGCTCCACCCCCGAGAGCGAGGCCGAGATCCTGCGCGTGATGCAGTGGATGGGCCTCGACTGGGACGAGGGGCCGTTCCGCCAGAGCGAGCGGGACGACATCTACCGCGAGTGCATCGAGAAGCTGAAGGCGGCCGGCGCGGTGTACGCCGCGTGGGAGACGGCCGAGGAACTGGATGCCATGCGCGCCGAGGCCCGGGCCAACAAGCAGGCTCCCGTGGTGCGCGGCAGGCGCGACCACACGCCGGACGAGATCGCCGCGTTCGAGGCCGAGGGGCGCACGCCGGTGTGGCGGTTCGCCGTGCCTCTGCCCGGCGAGACCGTGATCGACGACATGATCCGCGGCACGGTCACCTTCGACCACGCGCAGATCGAGGACTTCGTGGTGGCGCGTTCCGACGGCTCGCCCACCTACAACCTGGCCGCCGCCGTGGACGACATGCTCATGGGCATCACCCGGGTGATCCGCGGCGAGGACCACATCAGCAACACGCCCAAGCAGATGCTGGTCATCCGCGCGCTGGGGGGCGAGCCGCCGCAGTACGCCCACGTGCCGCTCATCCTGGGCACCGACAAGAAGCGCCTCAGCAAGCGTCACGGTGCGGCGTCGGTGGAGGAACTCGAGGCCGACGGCTTCCTGCCGCAGCCGGTGCGCAACGCCCTGGTGCTGCTGGGGTGGAGCTACGACGACAAGACCACCACGTTCACCATGGACGAGCTGATCGAGAAGTTCGACGTGTCGCGGGTGAGCAAGAGCCCCGCCGTGTTCGACATGAAGAAGCTCGAGGTCATGAGTGGCCGCTACCTGCGCACCATGGACCCGGATGAGTTCGCCGATGCGCTGGTGGGGTGGCTCCAGGCAACGGGCTACTTCGACGACAAGGCGGCGGATGCGCCCGATATCGCGCGGCGCACGGCGCCCATGGTGCAGCGCAAGCTCAGCCGCCTGTCGGAGTACGACCGGCTGGCGGGCTGGCTGTACCGGCCGCTTGAGTTCGAGCCCGAGGCCCTGGCGTCGCTGGAGCAGGACGTGAAGACGTCCATCCAGTGCATCGGCGGCGGGCTCGGCCGCATCGAGGTGCTGGACGAGTTCACGTCCGACGCCATCAAGGATGCGCTGAGCGACCAGCTGCACATCCAGGGCGTGAGCGCGCGAGAGTTTCTGGAGCCCCAGCGCATCGCCATCACGGGGCAGACGGTGTCCACGGGCATCTACGAGAGCCTGGAGCTGCTGGGCCGGGATGAGTCGGTGGCCCGCTACCGCGCCACGCTGGGCCGCCTGGCCGAGGCGTGGCAGGGAGGCGACGCATGATGCGCCGTCTTCTGGCCGGTGGCCTTGCGCGCGCCATCGTCATCCTGGGAGTCATCCTGTTCGCCGTGTACGCCATCGTGGCGCTGGTGCTGGCGCGCACGGGGTTGGCCAATGCGGAAGGCATCGCCGCCGGCATCATGGCCTACCTGTTCATCATGGCCGTGGTGGTGCTGTGGGTGGCCGAGCGCCGGAGGAAGACGCGCCCCGGACCGTTGGCCGAGGAGTTCCTGATGAACAGCCGCGAGGTGGCCGACATGATCGGCGCGCCCGTGCGGGTGAACATCCCCTCGCCACCGCCCGCGGGGAAGGGCCCTGGCCAGGTGACGGTGGATGCCTTCATCAGCGGGCCGGACGGATCGGGCGAGGCAATGGTGGTGCTGGCGCGCATCGATCGCGGTTACCAGGTGCTTGGCGCCGACCTCGACGTGGCCGGCGTGAGGAAGTCCGTTACCGCCTGAGCGGTCGCTCTCTGGTTCACTTCGGGACGAATCCCCGCCCGAGGAGCCCACCGTGATCCGTCGTCGCACCGTCCTCGCCCTGGCCGCCCTGGGGGCGGTCCCCGCGCTGGCTGCCGCCCAGACCTCCACGGTGCCGTACGTGCCGCCCACGCAGGGCACCGCGACCGGCGTGGCGTGGGGCACCGTGGACCTGGGCACCTGCTCGGTGGCAACGGGCACAGCCATCGTCAACGGCGCATTCGCCGGGTGCAACAACAGCGGCATCGGCTCCCCGGCCTTCGCCACCGCGGCGTTCGGCAGCATCTGGACCGCGGCCAACGGCGGCTACGGGGGCGGGTCCACCACGTACCTCCAGGCCATCGACCCCACCACGTCCCAGGCCCTGCCCGGCACCATGATCACGGGCATCGACGCCCCGCAGGCCGGGGTGCAGGGTGGGTCGTACCTGTGGATCGCCGGAGCCACCGCGGAACTGGGAAATGGCAAGTCGGCCACGGTGGTGGCGGGCGTGGACTCCACCGGCACCGTGCGCAAGCGGTTCACGTCATCTGCCCGGGCCGTGGCGGGCATGGGGCAGTCCGTGGCGTACGGCGCCGGTCGGGTATGGGTGGGGGACACCACCAACCGCATCTACGCCCTCTCGCCGTCCACGGGCCGCCTGCAGCGCACCATCCGCACGCCCAACACGCGAGGGTTGGCGGTGGCCGGGCGCACGCTGTGGGCCACCAGTGCCACGGGCCGCACCGTTCGGGTGTTCAACACCGCGACGGGCGCGCAGCGCGCCGTATTCAAGGTGCTCGGGTCGCCTAACGCGGTGGTGGCGGCATCGGGCAGCGTTTGGGTGTTCAGCCAGCGCTACCTGTACCGGTACAACCCACGCACCCTCAAGCAGGTGGGCCGCTACTCGGCACCGCTGTCCCAGAGTGGTTGGGTCGGCGCCGTGGCGGGACCGGGGGGTATCTGGGCATCCAACTACGTGGCCCAGGTCGTGCGCTTCAACACCGGCACGCGCACCTTCGACCTCAACACCACGTGGAGCAACGGCAACGTGGCGGGGTCGGTCGGGTCGGCCGGCGGGGCCGTGTGGGTGGCGAATGGCGGGATATCGCCGTCCCCGGTCGGGCACTCCGTGACGCGGTTCACGCCTACTCCGTAGGCGGGAGGGCAGCGCCCGCGCATCAGGCGGTGGCGACGATCATCGCCACGCCGACCACGGCCAGCGCGGCGCCAGCCGCCTGCCACCGCCCCAGCCGCTCGCCCAGCAGCAGGTATGCCAGCAGCGCAGTGGTGATGGGGTAGAGGCAGGCGATCACCGCCACCAGGCTCACGAGGCCGCGGGTGGTGGCGAGCGCGAACGCCAGGGTGGCCAGGGCGTCGAGGAAGCCGATGGGCATCACGCGCACGAGCCCCCGCCACGTGCCGCGTGCGATGCGCTGGCCCAGCACCACCACCAGCACGGTCAGGAACACCGCCGCCATGGCGCGCGAGGTGGTGGTGGCCCAGAGCGCCCCGCCGTCGGCCGCGAGGTCCAGCAACGAGAAGTACAGGCCGTAGGCGAGGGCGGCCAGCACGGCCAGGCCAAGTCCCCGGCGCGTGGCGCGTCCGGGCGCACGGGCCACGGTCATCCCGCCCACCAACGCGGCCGCCATTCCGGCGATCGCCAGAGCGGTGGGCCGGTCGCCACCTGCCACCCCGAAGGCGATCACGGGGATGGCCGCGCCGAACGCGGCGATGGGCGCCACCAGCCCCATGGCCCCCATGGCAAGTGCCGCATACACCAGCACGTTCCCCAGGGCACCGGCCACGCCGGCAGCCAGCGCGATGGCCAGGTCGCCCCCCGACCCCGACCCGGGGCGCACCACCAGCAGCACCGAGGCGATCATGGCCAGGCCGCTCCACTCCAGCGCCGTGGCCACGTGCAGCGGCGGCAGCGACCGGCTGGCGCGGCCGGCCAGCATGCCGGTGGTGCCCCAGCCCACGCTGGCGAGCACCGCCAGGAACAGGCCGCTCACTGCGGCTGGGTCAGTTGCCCGCGCGCGTCATGCGGCGGGCCACCCGCGCCATGGCCGCGTCCTGCAGGCGGATGGGCAGGCCGCCCAGCAGCCAGATGGGGCGGCTCATCCCGCCCACGATCGGCTTGGCCGGGGGGTGATGCTTCTCCACCACGCGCTGCACCAGCTCGGCCACGCGCTCGGGCTGGAGGGCCTTCTTCCCGGCGTCGCGCCGCATCATCTCCAGGCCGCCGCGCACGAACGCCTGCTGGTCGGGATACGGCCCGTCCGCCGGCACGCTCGCGGGATCCTGCTTGGCCTCGAGCGGGGTGGCGATGGCCGCGGCCCGGATGCACACCACGCGAACGCCGTGGGGCCGGATCTCGCGGCGCAGCTGGTCGGCCCAGGCCTCCAGGGCGGCCTTCGACGCTGCGTAGCCGCCGTTGTACGGAAGCACCGTGCGCGCCATGAGGGCGCTGTTGATCACCAGGGTGCCCCTCGTGGCACGCAGCATTGACAGGTGGGCCTGGATGGCGCGCACGGCCCCCAGGTAGTTCACCTGCATCATGCGGTCCAGGGTGGTTACCGGGCACCCCTCTGCCGTGACGTCGCCCTGCATGTTGGCGATGCCGGCGTTGCTGAACATGGCATCCAGCGCCCCGCCGGTGATGTCGCCCACGCGGGCGGCCAGGGCATGGACGTCGGCGTCGCTCGTCACGTCGCAGCGGATGGGGATGAGCATGTCGGGCTGGGCGGCATCCCCGACGAGCGCGTCGGCGTCCGACTCGTGACGAACGGTGCCGATCACGCGATACCCGGCGTCATTCATGTGGAGCGCGGTGGTGCGTCCGATGCCGCTGGATGCGCCGGTGATGAGGATGGTCCGATCGGAAGACATTGCGCCGATCCTACGTCGGTGCGCCATTGGTAGCCTCGGCCGGACGGGACGTGGCGCAGCTTGGTAGCGCACCTGCTTTGGGAGCAGGGGGTCGCGGGTTCAAATCCCGCCGTCCCGATGAGGCCCGGGCGCTAGCGCGGGCTGCCGGTGCGGCGCCTGCGCCGCTTATGCTGCCCCGGCTTCGGGCCCCCGTTGCCACCGCGGGGGGCCTGCTGCCGCTTCTTCTGCGGGGCCGGCCCGGCGACCGCGGCGAACTGGTCCTCCAACTTGAGTGCGCGGGTCATCGCGCGCATGTCGGCCACCTGTTCCTCGCCCACGAAGGTGACGGCCACGCCCGTGTCGCCCGCGCGGCCAGTGCGGCCGGTGCGGTGCACGTAGTCCTCCGCGGCCCCGGGCGGATCGAAGTTGATCACCTTGGCCACGTTGTCCACGTGGATGCCGCGGGCCGCGACGTCGGTGGCCACCAGGGTGGTCACCCGGCCGGCCTCGAAGTCGGCGAGGGCCCGCTCGCGCTGGCGCTGGCTCTTGTCGCCGTGCATCGCGACGGCGTCCACGTTCCTCTTCTTCAGGTGGCGCACCAGGCGGTCAGCGCCGTGCTTGGTGCGCACAAACACGAGGTTCAGGTCGCCCCCGGCACCGATCTCGCCCACCAACCGGTCCAGGCGCTCGTCCCGCTCGGCGCGCACGAACCGGTGCTCGATGGCCGGGGCCTTGCGGGCGGGCGGCTCGTGCTCATGCCGCACCGCGTCATGCGTGTAGCGCTGGGCGATCACGCCGGCATCGCCGTCGAGGGTGGCCGAGAAGAACAGCGTCTGCCGATTGTCCGGGCACTTGGCCACGATGCGGTCCACCGCGGGTCGGAAGCCCATGTCCAGCATTCGGTCGGCCTCGTCGAGCACCAGGATGCGCACGTGCTTCAGCGAGAACGCGCCGCGGGCGAGGAGGTCCTCCAGGCGCCCGGGCGTGGCCACCACGATGTGCGCCTTGGCGGCCTCGCGGGCCTGCCTTTCGAGTCCCACGCCGCCGTACACCGCACAGATCTTCAGCGCGCGCGCGTGGGCGATGGGGTAGGTGGACTCCACGATCTGCGTGGCCAGTTCGCGCGTGGGCGCGAGCACCAGGGCGACGGGGCGCGGCGCATCGGCCGCCGTGCGGTCGATCAGCGGCACCATGAATGCGAGCGTCTTGCCGGATCCGGTGGGCGACTTGGCCAGCACGTCGCGACCGGCGAGGACGTCGCCGATCACCTTCGTCTGGATGGCGAAGGGCGCGGCGAAGCCGCGCTCCCCGAGGGCGCGGGAGACCGCGCTCGATACGCCGAGGTCGGCGAACGACTGCTGTGACATCAACTTCTCCTGTGGGTGCACGCGCCGCGGGGGCGTGGTGCGGTTGGGGAGGCACTGCTCACCCGAACCGCACATGTGGCGGGACCCAAGGAAGCCGACCTCTCGACCGGCGGGATGCCGATCGACACCGGGACGTTAGCGGCTGGCCGCCGGTTTCCTGCTCACACGGGCAGGCGGGGCCTGTCGGGGCTCTCGGCCTCCGACGGGCTGCGGTCCCAGCCATGCCAGCGGTCCACCTTGATGCGCACCGAGATGCGCGGGTGGGCGGTGCGCGGGTAGGGCTTGCCGGTGTAGATGTTGCTCAGGCCGTCGATGTCGGCGCGGTCCACGTCCTCGTAGATCTCCTCCACCACGCCCATCAGGCTCACCTGGCGGTAGAAGGTGTCCGGGTCGATGCAGGTGAAGGCCACGCGGCCATCGCGGGCCAGCCACTTCAGGCGCGGGCGCACGTCGTCCATGTTCACCAGCATGCGGTCGTCACCGAGCCAGCGGTACCAGATGGCCGTGGTGTGCGGCGACCCGTCCGGGCGCAGCACGGCCATCACGCACAGGTTGGGCCGGTCGAGGAAGTCGGCGATGGCCTGGGGTACGGGTGCTTCGGGCATGGAGGGTTCCTACCACAGGCACGACGCCCGGCGTGCGGACACGGCACCATAGGCGCGTGGACGCGCATGCCATCGAACTGCTGGAGCTCCCCGCAATCCGCGAGCGGCTGGCCGGAATGACCGCCTGCGACGCGGGTGCCGCGCTGGCGCGGGCCTTGCAGCCGTCGGCCGACCGGCACGAGGTCGCGCGGCTCCGGGAGGTCACCCGCGAGGCCGGGGTGCTGTGGGAGGCGGGGCTCTCGGGTCCGGGCGGCGCGCAGGACATCCGCGACGACGTACGCGACGCCCGCCTGGGGGCGCCGATGGAGGTGAAGGCCTTCGAGCGGGTGATGGCCACGGCCCAGGTGGCGCGCGAGATGCGCGTTGCGGTGATGGAGCACGCCGACGACGCCCCCCTCATGGCCGACGTGGCCGACCTGGTGGACGCCGCGGCCATGGACCGGGTGGCGGCCACGCTGGGCGACGCGCTGGACGGGCGCGGCGGCATCCGCGACGACGCCTCGCCGGGGCTCGCGCGCGCGCGACGCGATGTGGCGGAACTCAAGCGCCAGGCGCAGGAGGCCCTGCGCGAGGTGGCCCAGGCGGTGCGCCCCCACCTGCAGGAGGGGTTCATCACCGAGCGGGCGGGGCGGCCCGTGCTGGCGGTGAAGGCCTCATCGCGCTCGGCGGTGCCGGGCATCGTGCACGACACCTCCGACTCGGGCGGCACGCTGTTCGTCGAGCCCCTGCCCGTGGTGGAGGCCAGCAATCGCGTGCGCGAGGCCGTGGCGCGTGAGCGCGAGGAGCTCGCTGCCGTTCTGGCCGCACTGCGGGCCCTCGTGGAGGATCAGGGGTACGCGCTGGAGGCAGCGGTGGAGGCCCTTGCCGAGATCGACCTGCGCCTGGCGCGCGCGGCGCTGTCGCGCGCGTGGCGCGGCACGCCCGTGGAGGAGGGCGAGCCCCAACTGGTGGAAGCCCGGCATCCATTGCTCGACCCGGCCACCGCCGTGCCCATCACCCTCGACCTCAGGTCCATGCGCGCACTGGTGGTGAGCGGTCCCAACACCGGGGGCAAGACGGTGTCGCTCAAGACCCTCGGCCTGTTCGCCCTGCTGCACCAGTGCGGCCTGGAGCCCCCGGCCCATGCGGTGCGGCTGCCGGTGTTCGACGACGTACTCGCCGACATCGGGGATGAGCAGTCAATCGCCGAGAGCCTGTCCACGTTCTCGGCGCACGTGCGAACGCTCATCGGGGTGCTGGACCGCGCGGGTCCGCGATCGCTGGTGCTGCTGGACGAGGTGGGGGCGGGCACCGACCCCAGCGAGGGCGCGGCCATCGCGCAGGCGGTGCTGGGCGAGCTGGTGGACCGCGGCACGCTGATGCTGGCCACCACGCACTCGCCCGAGGTCAAGTCGTGGGCAGTGCAGACCCCGGGCGCGGCCAATGCGGCCGTGGGGCTCGACCCCGACACCCTGGCGCCCACCTACCGGCTGGCGGTGGGCGACCCCGGGGGGTCGCATGCGATCGGCATCGCCGAGCGGCTGGGCATGCCGGCGGGGGTGCTGGAGCGGGCCCGCGAGGCGCTGGGGGCTGAGCGGTCGGCGCTGGCGGGACTCACCGAGGAGGCCGAGCGGGCGCGGGCGGAGGCCGAGCGCGACCGCGCCGCTGCCGCCGAGGCGCGCGCGGTGGCCGAGAGGGAGCGTCGCGAGGCCGAGCGCCAGCGAGAGAAGCTGCGCGTGAAGGCCGACGAGGAGCGCGCGCGCATGCGGGCCGAGGCCGCGGCCGAGCTGGCCGAGCTGAGGCGCGACCTCCAGGCGCTGCGCCAGGAGATCGCGCGCGGCCGCAAGCTGGAGGACCGCGACCGGCGGTCGGCGGATCGCCAGCGCGATCGGGATCGGCGCCTGGGCGCGGCCGACGATGCCGCGCGGCGGGCCGAGCAGCGCCTGGGGGGGCTCGCCGCGCCCGTGGCACCGGAGCGGGCTCCCGAGGTGGGTGAGCACGCCGTGGACCTGGCCCTCGGCGTGCGGGGCGTGGTCATTTCCATAGAGGGGGATGAGGCCGAGTTGCAGGGCCCCTCGGCCAGGGTGCGGGTGCCGCTGTCACGGCTTGCGCCCGACCGGGCGCCCGCGGCCACCGCTGCGCCGCCGCCGGTGGCCGAGGCGCGGCCCGCACTGGAGGCCGTGGCCCCCGAGGTGGACGTGCGCGGCCAGCGCGCCGAGGCGGCGTGCACGGCCGTGCGGCAGTACATCGACCTGGCCGCGCAGGCCGGCATGGAGACCGTGCGGGTCGTCCACGGCCGCGGAACCGGTGCGCTTCGCCAGGCGGTGGGGGAGGAGCTGGCTCGTCACCCCTTGGTGAAGTCGGCGGTGCTGGCCCCGCCCGGTGAGGGTGGCGACGGAGCCACCATCGTCACCCTGTAGCTACCGGGCGAAAGCGGCGCACACCGGCCATTGGCCCGGGCCCCAGCGCACGAACAGCACCGCCGCGCGGTAGTCCTGCTCGGCCTCGCTGGCGGCGGCGGGGTCACCGCGGCCGCCCATGGACTCCCAGGTGGACTGCATGAACTGGTACTTGCCGCGGAACTGGCCCCCGCCCCCGATGGCGCGCGGGTTGCCGCGCGACTCGCACCATGCGATGCGCTCCAGCACGGCGCGCGATGGGCCACCGGCCACCGCGGGCCAGCGGCCGTTGCGTGGCGTGGTCGCGCGCGTGGCGCCGGGGGCAGCGGCTGCTGACCGGTCGCGCGCGGACCGGCGGTCGGCCCGCTGCTCGCGGGCCTCGATGCGCGCAAGGGCCCGGCGCGCCTGGCGCAGGGCAGCCGCGCGGTCGGCGCGAAGGCCCTCGAGCGCGGCGCGCTGGTTCACGGCCTCGTCGCGTGCCGCCCGCGCGGCGGCCTCATCGCGGCTTCGGGCTTGCTCGAGGCGTGCCATCTGGCGTCGGCTGGCGCGAAGCCGCGCCACCATGGCGGCGTCCTCGGCCGCCGTGCGCTCGATGCCGGCGCGCTCCGATGCCAGCGCCGCCAGGCCGCCGCCGGAGAGCAGCGCGGTCACCAGCGGGTCGTCCGCGCCCTCGCGGTACAGGTGGCGGATGCGCTGGGCCAGGATGGCCTGGCCCGCGCGATGCGCGTCGGCCCGCGTGCCGAGCGCGCGGCGCGCCGTTGACGCGCGCCGCTCGGCCGCGGCAACGCGCGCGGAGGCGGCCCGCTCGGCGCGGCGCGCCGCGGGGATCGCCCGATCGGCATCCAGGATGCGCTGTTCCAGCGCCCGGATGCGCGAGCGCGCGTCATCGGCCGGGGCGGCAAACACCGGGCTGCAGGCCGCGAGCCCGGCAAGGGCGACGGCGGCGATGGCGGTGATGGCGCGCATCGTCATCAGCAAGAGATTCGGCCGGCGGCCCGAGGGGGGCCGCCGGCCGGGCCATATTCGGCCCCGAGGGCGTCAGCCCTGCGGAAGCTCCCCGATGTTCCGCAGCACGCCCACGGTGGGGGCCATGGTGCGGAACGCCTCGTCCTTCTGCAGGACGCCGACCACGTACACGGGAAGGTCGGGGATCTTGCGGGCGAGGGTGGACGCGGCGTCGCGCGAGCGCGGCACGGCCTTGAAGCAGGACACGAGGACGGCGTCGACGCCACCCTCCTCGCACCTCTTGAGCGGACCGGGCCAGAGGGGGTCGATGATCTCGACGTCCCAACCTGCCTCGGTGAGCTTCTGGACGGCGGCCTCAGTGCCGGGGAAGCGGACCTTCCCCTCCTTGTTGAGGACTTCATCCGTGGGAACTGTGACAAGAAGAAGTTTCGGCATGGCGGGCAGCGTAGACATCCCGCGAGGCCCTTCGCCCGGCCAACCTCCGGCGCAAGTTCGTTACCCATGCAACGCGGTTGATGCCTGTGTAGATTGGCCTTCGACGCGTCCCGTACGCCGCTTTTCTCCTACACGCCCGCTGACCCAGGGAGTTACTTCGATGGCCGTGAACGCCTCCGACATCCCCGACCTTCCCACGCTGCAGACGATCGGTGATCGTCGTAGCTACCGGTACTACGACCCCACGAGGACGGTCGAGGACTGGAAGATCGACATCATGCTCAACGCCGCGCGCCTTGCGTCGTGCCAGGGCAACATCAACTGCACCGAGGCAGTCGTCGTCACCAAGGATTCCGACCTCTGGGACGAGATCGAGGAGTGCGTCTCCGGCTTCAACGTGCAGATCATCAACCAGTCGTCGCACCTGATCTTCTGGTTCACCAACCTCAACGCCTGGTATGGCCGCGCCATTGACGGTCTTTCCACCCTGGCGCTGTCCGGTGCCCTCACCAAGTACCACGGCTGGAACTACGAGTTCTCCATGACGCAGACCATCCCGCGTCTGATGAGCTTCCCGGTGGAGCGCACCGACCAGCTGCTGCGGTTCGAGACCGGCCAGCACGTGTCCCAGGCCATGCTCGCCGGCCAGTCGATGGGCGTGGGCTCCATCCTCATCGCCTTCGGCCGCAAGCCGGGCGGCATCCAGAAGGCCTTCGGCCTGCCGGCCCACTACAGCTTCACCTGGGGCCACGCCATCGGCTACCCCCTGGAGGACAAGGCCGCCGGTGGCCAGCGCGTGCGCCTCAAGTTCGAGACCCTCTTCAACAACGAGGAGATGGGCAACCCGCGCCAGATGGCCGACGGCCTCGACGCCGCGCTGCGCGAGAAGGGCATGTTCCAGGAGCAGGCCCCCATCCCCGGTCGCTTCGAGGAGATCGACAAGCTGGCCGAGGACTTCGGGCGTGACCCGGGCGTCATCTCGTGGCCCGAGAAGGACATCAAGCGCCTCATGGCGGACGATGACTGGGACTTCGGCCCCAACATCAAGGCCCGCGCCGAGTACGTGCTGGCCAACGAGGACCTGCCGGAGTACCCGCCGGAGATCCTCGAGACCTTCCGCAAGATCATGACCGAGCACGGCATCGACACCTCGAAGCTGCTGCCCGACGCCTGATCGTCGCACCAGACTGACGAAGGTCCTCGCGGGCCCCGCCACCTCCGGGTGGCGGGGCCCGCGGCGCGTTCGGGGCGGCTAGGCTCGGCCCGTACGTCCAACTCCCACTCCACGGAGACGCCGCACGTGTCGCATGAGCTCAGCAGCCGCCACCGCAACACCCTCGAGAAGCTCCTGGACCACCAGGGCCACGCCAACGTCGAGTGGCGCGAGGTCATCTCGCTGCTCGAGCAGGTGGCCGACGTGGAGGAGGAGCACAACGGCAAGTTCAAGGTGAAGCTGGGCTCCGAGGTGCTGTTCCTCCACCGTCCCAAGCACAAGGACGTGGACCAGCAGATGCTGGTGGACGTGCGGCACCTGCTGCAGGCCGGGGGCGTGGGGCTGGTCTAGCGGCCGCGGGGGCTACGCTGCGCCAGCAGGCGCCCGTAGCTCAGCTGGATAGAGCACCCGACTTCTAATCGGACGGTCGCAGGTTCGAATCCTGCCGGGCGCGTTCTCGTACGCTGCGGCCATGGCAGCAACCGACCAGGGCGATGCCGCCGCCCGCCGTGAGCAGGTGCTGGCCGCGCTGGCTACGCGCCCGGGGGAGAGGGTGTCCGGCGGTGCCCTTGCCCGGCGACTGGGGTGCTCGCGCGCTGCCGTGCATCGCCACGTGGACGCCCTGCGCGCCGCGGGGTTCCCGATAGAC
>JADHKZ010000028.1 GCA_016780995.1 Thermoleophilia bacterium
CCTGGCGGCCGAGCTGGCATCACGCGCGCGGTCGCTGGAGCGCCAGGCACGCGCCGCCGAGCGGGCGGCGGAGGTGGAGCAGGAGCTCACGCAGGCCCGCGACGCCCTCACGCGCGCCCGGGCCACGGATGCCGCCCGCGAGGTGGCCGGCGCCCGCGAGGCCCGTGCGCAGCGCGCCACCGCGGCGCGCCAGGCACGCGAAGCGCTGGAGCAGGCGCGCGAGGCCGCGCAGGCCGCGCTCGACCAGCGCACCGGCGTGGTGGCCGAGCGCGAGGCAGCCATGCAGTCGGCATCGCGCATGCGCGCCGTGGCCGAGCGCCTGGCGGGTCGCGCCGAGGTGGCCACAGGTCGCGTGGAGTCCGCTGCCGAGGAGGCCGATCGCCAGCGCGAGCGTCGTCGCGAGGCCCAGCAGGCACTGGTGGCCGCCGAGTCCGCGGCGCGCGACGCCGAGCAGGCGCTGGCGCGCGCCGACCAGGCAGTGGCCGCAGCCGGCGAGAGGCTGGAGCAGGCCGAGCAGGCCGATCAGGCTGCCGTGCGGGCGCTCGACGCCGCGCGCGAGCACCGCCGGGCCGCCGAGCGCCACGCCCAGGAGCGCACGGCAGCCGAGCAGCGCATCGTCCGTGCCACCGAGGCGCTGTCGGGCCTCGACGCGGCAGGCGGCCCCGACCTGGCACGCGCCGAGCGACGGGCGACCATCAGCCGGTCGCGGTCCGAGCGCGATTCCGACGCCCGCGCCGCCGCCGCGCGCGCCGCGGAGTCGGCCGGGTCGGCCCGCGAGGGCGCGGCGTCGCGGGCGGCACGCCTGTCGGCAGAGGCCGCGGCGCTTGCGCCCACCGACGATCGCCACCCCGACGCGGTGCTGCTGGGCGATGGCATCGAGGTTCATGACGGCATGGAGCGCGCCGTGGCCGCCGCGCTGGGCGAGATGGCCGATGCCCCGTTGGTGGCGTCGGTACCGGAGGGGGCCCGTGCCATCGAGGATGGCGCCGCGGCCGCCGCGGTGGCCCGCCCGGTGCCTGCCGCGCGCGCTGCGCAGCCGCCCGTGCCGGGCGCGCGTCCCCTGGCCGACATGATCACCGCGTGCCCTCCCGCTGCCCGTCCGTGGCTGGATGGCCTGCTGGCCGATGCATGGCTGGTTCCCTCCCTCGAGGGCCTTCCCGCAGGCGTGGGCGCCCGCGTGCTGGTCACCGCCGACGGGCTGGCGCTGCGGCCCGCAACGGGCATCCTCACGGGCGTGCGCGGCCCATGGGCCGGGCGTGCCCTGCACAAGCGCGCCATCGACGCCGCGGATGTCGCGGCCACGGCGCTGTCCGCCGCGGAGGCCCGGGCGGCACAGGCCGTGGCCGAGGAGCGCCGGTGCGACGCCCGGCTGCGTGCGTCGTCGCGCTGCGCACAGCGTGCGGAGGCACGCCTGGAGTCGGCCCGTGCCGAGGACCGTCGCCGCGCGGCCGCCCGTGCCGAGGCCGTAGCGGCGCTGGACGCCGCGCGGGCCGAGCTCACGCGCCTGGGGTCGGCGCCGGATGGGGAGCCGGTGGACCCCGAGGTGGCGGCCCAGGCGGCAGGCGCTGCGCGCGAGGCACGCGACGCGGCGCGCGAGGCCATGCGCCTGGCGCAGGCCGACGCCACGCAGGAGCGGGCGCGGCTCGAGGACATCATCGCCCGGCGCGCCCGCGCCCGCGCTGAGGCCGAGGCGCCCGAGGTACCCATGGCCGACCACTCGGCGGTGCTCGCGGCGGCGCAGGCCATGCATGGCGTGGCCCAGGCGCTCGGCCCGCGTGCCGACGAGGTGGACGCCCGGTCCCGTGCGCTGGCGGCCACCATCGCCGACATGGCCACGGAGGTGCAGCAGGCCCAGCAGGCCGTGCAGGCGGCCGAGCGCGCGGCGGAGGGCGCCGCGGAGGCCGACCGCGCCGCCGAGGTGGGCCTGGCCGTGGCGGCTGAGCGCGCGCGCGAGGCGGGCGTGGCCGAGGACGCCCCGGCACCGCCCCCGCCCGCGGATGACGAGGAGTCGGCCGACTCCATCGCCGAGAGGGTGGAGGCCCTGGCCATGCGCCGCGAGGGCATGGGCGCGGTGAACCCGCTGGCAGCCGAGGAGCGCGCCGAGCTGGCCGACCGCGAGGCCGAGGCCACCGAGCAGATCGCCGACCTCGAACAGTCCGCCGAGGCCCTGCGCGCCCAGATGGCCGAACTCGACGCCCAGGTGGCAGGCGGGTTCGCCGACGTGCTGTCGGCGGTGGACGAGCGCTTCCAGGAGGTGGTGGGGCTGCTGTTCCCGGGCGGCAGCGGCCGCCTGCGGGTGGTGCAGGACGATGGCGAAGAGGGCGTGGAGGTGGAGGTGGTGCCCGCCGGCAAGCGGGCGCGCTCCCTGGCGCTGTTCTCGGGCGGCGAGAAGTCGCTCATCGCGCTGGGCTTCTGCCTGGCCATCGCCATGGCCCGCCCCACGCCCTTCTACCTGCTCGACGAGGTGGAGGCGGCCCTCGACGACGCCAACCTGCGGCGCTTCCTGGGCGTGCTGCGCCGGCTGGCCGGCGAGCGGCAGTTCATCCTCATCACCCACCAGCAGCCCACGGTGGAGGTGGCCGACGTGCTGTTCGGCGTCACCATGGGCCGTTCGGGCGTGTCGCAGGTGGTGGCCCGCAGGCTGGACCGCGACGCCGAGGGCCCCGCGCGCCCGTGGGTGCGCCGCCAGCTCACCGAGGCCCGCTCGCCGGAGGCCCCGGCCGCCCAGGCCGGATGACCGGCGGGCAGGACGACCCCGGGCTGGGGCCATTCGCCCAGTTGTTCGGGCTCACGGTGCCGCAGGCCCAGGAGGCCGACCCCGAGCCGCGCCGCCGGGGGCTGTTCCGGCGGCTGCGCGAGGGCATCGCCGCCAGCCAGTCACAGGCCATCTCGCCGCAGCTGGCGGGCATCTACCAGTCTGCCCTGGTGTCGGACGACACCTGGGACGACCTGGAAGAGGCCCTGGTAATGGCCGACTGCGGCATGCCCGCCACCATGGACATCGTGGAGTCGCTGCGCGCCGAGGCGGGGGAGGGGCGCATCACGTCGGGTGCCGCGCTGGGCCGGGCGCTCACCGACGAGATCACGCGTCGCCTGGCGCCCGAGCCCGCGCGCATCCCCCTGGGGGACCACCCCACGGTCATCCTGGTGGTGGGCGTCAACGGCAGCGGGAAGACCACCACCATCGGCAAGCTGGCGCACAGGCTCACCGAGCTCGGCCAGAAGGTGGTCGTGGGCGCGGGCGACACCTTCCGCGCCGCCGCGGTGGAGCAGCTGGCCGTGTGGGCCGACCGCGCCGGCGTGGACATCGTGCGCCAGTCGCAAGGGGCCGATCCGGGGGCCGTGGCATTCGATGCGGTGGCCGCGGGGCGCGCGCGCGGCGCCGATGTGGTGATCATCGACACGGCGGGACGCCTGCAGACGCAGCACAACCTCATGGAGGAGCTGCGCAAGGTGCACGCGGTCACGGGCAAGGCCATGGAGGGCGCCCCGCACCACGTGCTGCTGGTCATCGACTCCACCACGGGTCAGAACGGCCTGTCGCAGGCGCGGCTGTTCTCGGAGGCCGTGCCGGTGACGGGGCTCGTGCTCACCAAGTTCGACGGCGTGGCCCGCGGCGGGATCGTGCTGGCCATCGAGCGCGAGCTGGGCATCCCGGTGGCCATGATCGGCGTGGGGGAGGGGCTGGACGACCTGCAGCCCTTCGACGCGCCGGCCTTCGCCGAGGCCATATTCGCGCCCGGCTCCGGCACCGACGCGTAGCGCGATAACCTCCGTCGCCGTGTTCGATGCGCTCACCGACAAGCTGCAGGGTGTCTTCTCCGGTCTGAGGGGCCGGGGCAAGCTCACCGAGTCCGACATCGACAAGGCCATGCGCGCCATCCGCCTCTCGCTGCTGGAGGCCGACGTGAGCCTGCCGGTGGTCAAGCAGCTCACCACCGCGATCAAGGAGCGGGCCACCGGCGACGAGGTCATGTCGTCCATCACGCCCGACCAGCAGGTGGTGAAGATCGTCAGCGAGGAGCTCACGCGCCTCATGGGCGGCACCAACGTGGGCCTGGCCATGGCGCCCACGCCGCCCACGGTCATCCTCATGGCCGGGCTCCAGGGATCGGGCAAGACCACCCACACGGCAAAGCTGGCGCGGCTGCTGGCGGCGGAGGGCCGTGCGCCACTCATGGTCGCGTGTGACGTCCACCGGCCCGCCGCCATGGAGCAGCTGTCGGTGCTGGGCCAGCAGATCGACGTGCCCGTACATCGCGAGGACGGCGCCACCGACCCCGTGGCCCTGGCCAAGGCCGGGATCGCGGCCGCCAAGAGGTCCGGACGCGATGTGGTGCTGGTGGACACCGCGGGCCGCCTCACCATCGACGCCGAGATGATGGACGAACTGGTGGCAATCCGCGATGCGGTGAAGCCCACCTCGGTCATCCTGGTGGTGGACGCCATGACCGGCCAGACGGCGGTGGACGTGGCTGTGGCGTTCCAGGACGCCGTGCAGTTCGACGGGGTCATCCTGAGCAAGCTCGATGGCGACGCCCGTGGCGGCGCGGCGCTATCGGTGCGCGCCGTCACCGGCAAGCCCATCCTGTTCGTGGGCACCGGCGAGAAGGTGGATGCCCTCGAGGCCTTCCATCCCGACCGCATGGCGTCGCGCATCCTGGGCATGGGCGACGTGCTGAGCCTCATCGAGAAGGCCCAGCAGAACGTGGACGAGGCCGATGCCAAGCGCCTCGAGGAGAAGATGCGCGGGGGCAACCTGACCCTCGACGACTTCCTCGACCAACTGCGCCAGGTGCGCAAGATGGGGCCGATCGGCCAGGTGATGGGCATGATTCCCGGGCTCAGCCAGGCCGCGAAGATGAAGGACGTGCAGGTCGACGAGCGGCGAATCGACCGCGTGGAGGCCATCATCAGCAGCATGACCTTGTCGGAGCGGTCCCGGCCCGACATCATCAACGGCAGTCGCAGGCGCCGCATCGCCGAGGGAAGCGGCACCACCGTCCAGGAGGTCAACCAGCTCCTGGCGCAGTTCAAGCAGATGCAGAAGCTCATGAAGCGCATGGGCAAGGGCGGCCTGCCGTCCATGCTCGGCGCCTGATTCCGAATCCGAGTAGGAGCACCGTGGTCAAGATCCGCCTCGCCCGCGTGGGCAGCAAGAAGAACCCCATCTACCGCGTCGTGGTCAGCGACTCGCGCTCCCCGCGCGACGGTCGCAACATCGAGACCATCGGCCGGTACAACCCACAGACCGACCCCTCCATCGTCGAGGTGGACCTGGCCCGCGTGGACCACTGGGTGGGCAACGGCGCGCAGCCCACGCCCGCCGTGAAGAAGCTCATCTCCATCGTGCGCGAGCGCGGGTGAGCGAGGACCGCGCAGTGGCCATGGTCGCCCGCATCGCGCGGGCGATGGTGGAGCACCCCGACGAGGTGTCGGCCCGCGTGGCCGACGACCGCGGAGAGCCCGTGGTCGACCTCCTGGTGGCCGAGTCCGACCGCGGCCAGGTCATCGGGCGCGGCGGCCGTGGCGCGCACGCGCTGCGCACCCTGCTGCGCGCCGTCACCGGCCCGCGCAGCCAGGGCGGCCTGGGCCTCCGGATCTCCGACTAGGGCCATGCCGGACGCGGGCGAGCAGGTCGCCATCGCGCGGCTGGGTCGCCCGCACGGCGTGCGGGGGGCCATCACGGCCCATTCGGATGGCCCCACCTTGGGCACCCTCGAGCCCGGTGAGGAGCTCACGGTGCGCGTGGACGGGCGCGACGTGCCCGTGGTGCTGGCCGCGCGACGTGGCGAGGCACCCCGGGCCGTGCTGTCGTTCGAGGGCGTGGAGTCGCGCGAGGATGCCGCGCGCCTCACCGGAGGACAGGTGATGGTGCAGGTGGCGCGGCTGCCCGCCCCGGATGACCCCGACACCTTCTACGTGCGCGACCTCATCGGGTTCCAGGTGCGCGAGGGCGCGCGCCTGGTGGGCACGGTGCGGGGCGTGCAGCCCGGTCCGGCCAATGACGCCCTGGTGGTGGTCGGCGACGACGGCGAGATCCTGCTGCCGTTCACCCGTGACGCCGTGGTGGGCATCGACATCGCCGCCGGTACGGTCACCCTTCGGGAGGGCCTTCTATGAACGTGGACGTCATCACGCTCTTCCCGGAGTGGTTCGACTGGATGCGTCGTCCGCGCCACCTGGCCAATGCGGCGGCCGTGAGCGGGCTGGACATACGCTGCTTCAGCCCGCGCGACCACACCCCCTTGGGGCAGGGGCAGGTGGACGATGCGCCCTATGGAGGCGGGCCGGGCATGGTGCTGCGCGTGGACGTGATGGCGGCGGCATTCGAGGCCATCTACGGCGTGCCGGCCCAGCAGGTGCGCCAGGACCGGCGCGTGGTGGTGCTGTCGCCCCGTGGCCGCCCCTTCGACGACGCCGTTGCACGCGAACTGGCCGCCCTGCCCGCGCTCACGCTGCTGTGCGGGCGCTATGAGGGGTTCGACGAGCGCGTGCACCAGGAGCTGGCCAACGACTGCATCAGCCTGGGGCCGTTCGTGCTGGCGGGGGGCGAGGTTGCGGCCATGGCCATCATCGATGCCATGGCGCGGCGAATCCCGGGCGCCCTCGGCAACGAGCAGAGCCTGGACAGGGAGTCGTTCTCGCCCGGGCTCGAGGGCATGGTGGAGCATCCCCACTACACTCGCCCGGCGGAGTTCCGCGGGTGGGGAGTGCCCCCCGTGCTGCTGTCCGGGGACCACGCCGCAATCGAGGAATGGCGCAGGTCGCAGGTGCGCCCCGCACCTGAGGGCGGCGCGATGCTATCCTCGCCGCCGCTTTCATCCCAGGAGGACACCCCGCAATGACCGTCATCGAGAGCCTGGAGCAGATGCAGCTCCGCGACGACGTGCCGGATTTCCGGCCCGGCGACACCGTGCGCGTGCACTTCCAGGTCATCGAGGGCCAGCGCCGCCGCGTGCAGGTCTTCGAGGGCACGGTCATCAAGCGCCAGGGCGCGTCCTCCCGCGAGACCTTCACGGTGCGCAAGCAGAGCTTCGGCGTGGGCGTGGAGCGCACGTTCCCGGTGCACTCGCCCAAGATCGAGAAGATCGAGCGCACCCTCGAGGGTGACGTGCGTCGCGCCAAGCTGTACTACCTGCGCGACCGCGTGGGCAAGCGCGCCCGCGTGCGCGAGAAGGCCACGTGGATGTCGCAGCGCCAGGAGGCCGTGGCCGCCGTGGAGCCCGAGGTGGAGGCCCCGACGGTAGAGGTGGAGGAGACGGTCGAGGTCGAGGAGACCACCGCCGAGCAGTGATGCTCGCCCGGCGTCCGGTCAGGACGTCAGGAACTCCCCCAGGTCGACCAGGCTGGACACCGTGGTGGACGCGGTGGGCTTCTCCACCACCACGTCGCCGCCCACGTCGGTGATGCGCTCGGTGGCCGCGCTGGTGATGACCATGGTGCCGAGGCCTGCGGCATCGTCCTGGCCCGCCGCGCGCGCCAGCGCGCCGAAGTCGAAGGTGATCTCCATGGTGATGTCCTGGCGGGCGACCGTGCCGGTGGCATCGGCCACCTGCAGCTCCACCGTGCCCGACCGCAGGGTGACGGCGTCGCCCACCGCGGTGCCCAGATCCCCCAGTCCGCCGATCACCGACTGCACGGCCTGTCCGGCCGCGGCGGTGTCCACCAGCCCGGAGTAGCGGGTGGCCGGCGCGCCGTCGATGGTGGCGGTGCCGTCCAGGCGCAGGTCGGTGAACAGCGATGCGGGATCCAGCCCGGCCACCGCCGAGGCCTGCGAGAAGGCATCGGCCGCATCGCCGGTGACCCGCGCCCACTTGGCGCCGTCCGGGCTCACGAACACCTCGCCGTCATACAGCACCACCTCCTGCTCGCGGCCCCCCACCGCCTGCGTGATCTCCACGCGGTCCGGTGACTCGAATCGCGTGCGGGTGGACAGGCCCGCGCGTCCCGCCGCGAACTGTTCCTCCACCTGGTCGCGGAGCGATGCGTCGATGCCGCTGGCGTCCACCTCCTGCGTGGTGGCGCCCGTGGACACGTACGACGTGGCACGCAGCGTGGCGTAGGCCCGCGACACCTCGGTGGCGGCGTCGCGCCCTGCGGTGGTGCCGGTGGACGCGGACAGGGGCACCGTGGTGGCGCTTCCGCTGCCGTTACCGGGCGATCCGCCACCGCAGCCGGCCAGCAGGACACCCCCGCCGAGTACGGCCGTCGCGGTGATCAGGGCGATGCGTCGCATGGCGTGCCTCCGGTGGGCGGCGGGAAGACAATTGTGGCGCCGCCGCCGCCCGTGCGCCCGTCACGGGCTCCGTGGCCGCCACGGGTAGCGTGGCGGCGGTGAGCGCGCAGTCCCGAACCGGGTCGTTGCTGGACCACGACATCGCACTGGGGCACGGCCTGGTAGCCGGCGCGGACGAGGCGGGGCGGGGGTGCCTGGCGGGGCCCATCGTGGCCGCCGCGGTGTGCCTGGACGTGCAGGGCATGGACCTCGCCGCGCGCGCGGCCCTGGAGCCCCTGGACGACTCCAAGCGCCTCACGCCCCGGCGCAGGGCCCTCATGGCACGGGCGGTGATGCTCCACGCGCGCCAGGTGGTGGTGGTGAGCGCCAGTGCGCGCGCAATCGATGCCGATGGCCTGCATGCCACCAACATCCGCGTGATGCGCCAGGCACTTGCGGCCCTCGACCCCGCGCCCGGCATCGCCCTGGTGGATGGCTTCGCGCTGGGCCCCGATGCGCCACCCCACCGCAGGGTGGTGAAGGGTGATGCCACAAGCGCCGCCATCGCCGCGGCGTCGGTGGTGGCCAAGGAGGCCCGCGACCGCCTCATGCGCGGCCCCGCCGCCGCCGCGCACCCGGGCTATGGGTTCGAGCGCCATGTGGGGTACATCACCACCGCTCACACCGACGCCGTGCGGTCGCTGGGCCCGTCGCCCCTGCATCGCCTCTCGTTTCGCTCGAGCGCTTACGGGGACCCCCTCACGCTGTTCCCGTAGTCGGTGGGGGAGATGTCCTCGATGCGCGTGATGTGCCACCTGGGGCCCTGCGGCACCACGATGATGAGGTCCGGGCGCACCACGTGACCGGAGTAGCGCGGGTGGCGGGCCCACCATGCCTGCGCCGCACGCGCCAGGCGACGCCGTTGCGCGGGGCTGATGGGCGGCGCGTGGGGGTCGATGGACGTGCGGGTCTTCACCTCGCATGCGGCCACCACGCCCCGCCGCTCGGCCACGATGTCGATCTCCCCGCCAGCCGCCCGCCAGCCGGTGGCAAGGATCCTCCATCCCCGGCGGATCAGCCAGCGGGCGGCCGCGGCCTCGCCGGCGGCCCCGAGAACGTGGTCGGGATGGCGCGGCGGCGTGCTCATGCGTGCATCGTGGGCCGCTGCGTGTGGCACGTGGGTAACGCAGTGCGCCGGAATGCGCGCGCGGAGGTGCCGATCTCCATGAATCGCGGCCCGTCATCGGCCACACTCCCACCGAAGGAACCACCACGATCCATTCCGGAGGAGGCCGCATGCCGTTCGAGCTCCCGCCGCTCCCCTACGCGTTCAACGCGCTGGAGCCGCACATCGACGCCACCACCATGGAGATCCACCACGATCGCCACCACAAGGCGTACGTGGACAACGCCAATGCCGCGCTTGCCGGCACCGCGTGGGAGAACTCCTCGGTGGAGGAGGTGCTCACGAGCCTCGACCAGATTCCCGAGGACATCCGCATGGCCGTGCGCAACAACGCCGGCGGCCACTACAACCACTCGCTCTTCTGGGAGATCATGGGCCCGGGTGGCGGCGGCGCGCCGGCTGGTGCCCTGGGCGCGGCCATCGACTCCACGTTCGGCTCCTTGGACGAGTTGAAGGCAAAGGTCAACGACGCCGGCGTCAAGCGCTTTGGCTCCGGATGGACCTGGCTGGTGGTGTCGGGGGGCGCCCTCGAGGTGATGTCCACCCCCAACCAGGACACGCCGCTGTCCGAGGGAAAGGCGCCCATCCTTGGCATCGACGTCTGGGAGCACGCCTACTACCTGGAGTACCAGAACAAGCGCCCGGTGTACCTGGACGCCTGGTGGAACGTGGTGAACTGGGACGCCGTGTCGGCCCGGTACGAGGCCGCATCCTGATGATGTGACGGTGGCGCGCGGACCTCGTGACGGTCCGCGCGCCACCCGCGCGCCCGCGCGGTCCATGCTGGACGCATGGTGGCGCGCATGGTCAGTCCCGCACTCCTCGGCCTCGACACCGCCACGGTGGAGGTGGAGGTGGACCTGCGCCCGGGGCTCCCCGGGTTCAGCGTGGTGGGGCTGCCCGATGCCGCCGTCCAGGAGGCCCGCGAGCGCGTGCGGTCCGGCCTGGTCAACCAGGCGTTCGCCCTGCCCGCCCTGCGCATCGTGGCCAACCTGGCCCCGGCCGACCTGCGCAAGGCCGGCCCGCAGTACGACCTGCCCGTTGCCCTCACCATCCTGTCGGCGTCGGGCCAGGTGCGCCCCGGCGTCCTGGCGGGCACGGGGGCGCTTGGGGAGCTGGCGCTCGACGGCGCGCTGCGGCCCGTGGCCGGCGCGCTGGCCATGGCCGAGCATGGCGCACGGCGCGGCTGGCGGCGCCTGGTGGTGCCCGAGGCCAATGCCGCCGAGGCATCCCTGGTGCCGGGCATCCAGGTGCTGGGTGCCCGCACCCTGCGCCACGCCGTGGACCTCCTCGAGCGACGCGCCCAGCCGGCGGGTCAGCAGGTGCACGCGGCCGACCTGCTGGCAGCAACCGATCCCGGCAGCCACGCCGACCTGGCGGACGTGCGGGGGCAGGGGGACGCCCGTCGCGCTCTCGAGGTGGCGGCAGCCGGGGGTCACTCGCTGCTCATGATCGGCCCGCCGGGTGGCGGGAAGACCATGCTGGCCCGGCGCCTGCCCGGCATCATGCCCGCCCTCGCGGTAGACGAGGCCCTGGCCCTCACGCGCGTGCACTCTGCGGCGGGGCTGCTGGCCCCAGGGCAGGCACTGGTCACGCAGCGGCCGTTCCGCGCCCCGCACCACACCATCTCCGCGCCCGGGCTGGTGGGCGGCGGTCGGGTGCCGCGGCCGGGGGAGATCACCTTGGCGCACCTGGGCGTGCTGTTCCTCGATGAGGTGTGCGCCTTCGCGCCTGCTGCGCTCGATGCCCTGCGGCAGCCCCTGGAGGAGGGCTGCATCGACATCACGCGGGCCCAGGGCACCGCCCGCTTTCCCGCGGAGCCCCTGCTGGTGTGCGCGGGAAACCCGTGTCCGTGCGGGCATGCGGGTGACCCGCAGCGTGCCTGCACGTGCGCGCCCGCGGCAGCGGAGGCGTATCGGGCGCGCATCTCGGGGCCCGTGGCCGACCGCATCGACCTCCGGGTGGACATGCCGCGGCTGCACCGCGACGAGATGCTGGCTGACGGGGCGCTGGGCGAGGGCAGCGCGCCGGTGCGCGCCCGGGTGCAGGCGGGCCGCGCCGCCCAGCACGACCGCGGGCAGGGCGTGCCCAATGCCCGCCTCGGCGCCGCGCGGGCGCGGGAGGTGGCCGACCTCGATCGGGAGGGGCGCACCCTGCTCGGCACGGCCATCGACCGGCTGGGCCTCACGGCACGGGGGTGCGATCGCGTCATCCGGGTGGCGCGCACCATCGCCGACCTGGCCGGGGCGTCCCGCGTGGAGCCCGCGCACCTGGCCGAGGCCCTGCGCTACCGCAGCGCGGGGGCGGTGTGAAGCCGCGGGCCCGGGAATGGCCGCTGGGGCTTGCGTGGATGGCCCATGCCCTGGGACGCGACCTGCAGAGGGCGGCGCGCGTGGCCGGTGGCCCGGAGGCGCTGTGGGGGGCGTCGGCCGCGCAGTTGGCGGCATGGCTTGCCGGGGGCCCCGAGGTGGCGGAGCGGGCGGTCGCGGCACGTGCCGCATTCCGTGCCGCCGATGCCCGGGAGGCGCTGGCATCGCGCGGCATCGTGCACCTGCCCTGCGCATCCCCGGCGTATCCATCGCGCCTGCGGGCGATCTTCGATCCCCCGTTCGGCCTCTTCGGGACCGGGGCCACGATGGCCGCCCTGCAGGCATCGGAGACGGCGCCGGTGGTGGGCATCGTGGGCAGCAGGAGGCCCACGGGGGCGGGCCGCCGCTTCGCCGCGCATCTGGCGGCGGGCCTGGTGGAGCGAGGCGCGGTGGTGGTCAGCGGCCTCGCGCGCGGCATCGATGCCGCGGCGCACGAAGGGGCGCTCGATGCCGG
The DNA here is from genome assembly GCA_016780995.1 of Thermoleophilia bacterium. GTDB lineage: Bacteria > Actinomycetota > Thermoleophilia > Miltoncostaeales > Miltoncostaeaceae > SYFI01. The sequence goes on from JADHKZ010000028.1 coordinate 12,228, forward strand.
GGGCATCACCGTCGCCGTGCTGGGATCCGGCGTGGATCGCGTGCATCCGCGCCGGCATCTTGCCCTGGCCCAGCGCATCGGGTGCGAGGGGGCCGTGCTGAGCGAGTACTGGCCGGGCACCGAGCCCGCCCCATGGCGCTTTCCGGCCCGCAACCGCATCGTGGCCGGACTGAGCGACGCAGTGGTGGTGGTGGAGGCCGCGGCCCGCTCGGGAGCGCTAATCACCGCCGACTTCGCCATGGAGAACGGCACGCCGGTGCTGGCGGTTCCGGGGTGGCCCGGTGCCGACATGTCGGCGGGGTGCAACGCCCTGTTGCGCGCGGGCGCGGCGTTGTGCGAAGGGCCCGACGACGTGGTGGCGGAGGTGTCGCAGGCGGCGTGGGTGGATGCCCCCGTGCCCGCGGCGGCCACGGGGGCTGCCGCCACCGTTCTGGCCGTGCTGGGACGTGCCCCCGCCGGGGTGGACCGGCTTGCCGCCGATTGCGGCCTGCCGCACGCCCAGGTGGCGGTGGCCCTGGCGGCGCTCGAGATGGACGGCCTGGTGGCCCGGGAGGACGGGGGCGTGTTCCGGGCGGTGTCGCGTGCCCGGGGTGGCTGACCCCCGGCTAGCGGCGCGCCGGGGTGGCGGCGTACCGGGCCAGTATGCCTTCGGCGTGCGCGGCCACCTGCGCCCGGAGATCCTCGGGCGCGTGCAGCACGGCCTCGCCGCCGTGCTTGGTGATCTCCTTCACCAGCCACTCCTCGCTGGCATAGGGGATCTCGGCGATGATCGATCCATCCGAGAAGCGCTCGGCAGACGGGTGCTCCTCCGCCAGCCAGCGCGCGATGGCAGGGCTGCACCACACCCGGGCGATGTGGGCATGCGGCTCGGCGCGGCCCGATGCTCCCCACGGCTGGTAGGGCACGGCCTCCACCTCGGAGCGGCGCTCGAAGTGCTCGTCCAGCGGGGTGGCGCCGCGGATGCGGTCCAGGCGGAAGGTGCGCTGCTCGCCGGCCTTGCGGCAGTGGGCCACCAGGTACCAGGCGTCACGCGAGTTCATGAGCATGTGGGGCTCGATGGTGCGGGTGGTCACCTCACCGCGCGACTCGGTCCAGTACTCGATCTCGATCACCTGGTCCTCGCGCACGGCGCGGGCCAGCACCGCGCCCACCGACTCGCTGGCGGTCTGCACCGCGCCCAGCTCCACGCCGGTGGTGGATGCGCCGCCGATGGCGTCCTCGATCTTGCGCCGCGCGGATGCCAGCGACTCCTCGCCCACCAGGGGAAGGCGGCCGCCCACGAAGTCCAGCGCCCAGAGCAGCGCCTTGGCCTCCAGGGGCGACAGGCGTGCGGGGCGCGAGAACTGGTCGCCGTACACCTCCTTCTGCACCACCACCACATCACCCTCCACCTGGGCGAACAGCGCGTAGCACCCGCCCCCGAAGTTGATGAGGTTGAGCAGGGTGAGGTCCTCCTCCAGGGCGTCCTGGGTGAGGTTCAGCTCTGCCCGCAGCTCCGCGCACGACACATCGGCCTCATACGATCGCCCACAGGCCGACAGCAGGCGCGTCATCAGCGCCAGCAGGCGCGAGATGCGCTCCACCGGCACCACGCGCTCAGCGTCGTCCAGGTCGTCGGGGGCCGCTACGGGGTCGGGACCACGGCCCAAGGGCTTTCCGCGCCTGCGGGGCTTGGTGGAGTGGCGGTCGCGCACCTGCTCCAGCGCGGCGATGGCGGCCTGCCGCAGCTCCGGGGGCTCGACGACCTCGGCCTCGGCCCCCAGCCCCAGCACCCACGAGATCACCTCGCGCGCGCCGCCGTACTCGGTGCGGAACACGCCCGAGCCATCGGCGCGCTCCTCGAACTCGCCCTGCTGCCCGAACATCTGGTCCACCCACCACGCGATGGTGGGCGACAGGTCCACCACGGCCGTGGCCACGGGGTCGGCCAGCTGCCACGGCGCGCGGTCGCGGTAGCGCGACAGGTCCACCTCGCTGGGTGGCGGGAAGTCGTGCTCGGCGCGCGTCTTGAAGGTGATGCGGCCCTCGATGCGCGACAGGCGGAAGCACCGCAGGTCCTCGCGGTCGTGGGCGTAGCCCACCAGGTACCAGTTGCCCGCCATGTACAGCAGGCTGTAGGGGTCCACCTCGCGGTCGCCGTGGTCGTCGCGGCCGATCGAGTAGTACCGGAACCGGATGGTCTTGCGGCGGCTGATGGCCGACTCGATCTTGATGAGGTGGCTGGACACCTCGGTGGTGTGGCGGCTGCCCAGCAGGTTCACTGCCACGGTGCGCGCCGCGTGGTCGTCGAGCGGGCTGGGGCGACCCAGCGTGAGGTGCTGCAGCGCCAGGCGCAGGGGCTCGGCATACGCGAACTGGCCCTCCAGCAGGTACAGGCTGGTGTGCAGCGCGCTGAGCTCGGCCTCGTCGAACTCGATGGGGGGCAGGTAGTAGTTCTCGGGCGGCATGGCGTACAGGTCGCCCTGGAAGGGGTCGTCGCTGGGCCGCTCCACGGCCAGCTTCAGACCTACGCCCTCCAGTTCGGAGCGGTCGGAGTAGAAGCGGCGCAGGAACGCCTGCTCGCTCATGCCCCCGTAGCCCTCCACGGCCTCGTGGATCTCCTCGGCCGTCACGGGCCGCTGCTGGGCCATCAGGAATGCGACCAGCGAGAGCTGCCGCACCAGCTTGTCGTCATCCCTCTGGCCCAACCGGCCTCTCCTTCGACTGCGGCGCCGCCGGGATGCTAGCCCAGAAGGGGGTCCGACGACGTGTCATGGGGGCACGGATTCTCGCATGTGGAGCCATGATTGCCACACTTGGCGCAGTCGGGTGCGGTTTACCCCCCGGCCAGGACATCCGGTCAGGGCGGGTCACGGCGGTGCTGGACGGCGACACCATCGCCGTGGCCGGTGTGGGCACCGTGCGATACCTGGGCATCGACACCCCCGAGCTGCACCATCCCCGCAAGCCGGTGGAGCGGTTCGCCGCGCGCGCCGCCGCCATGAATCGCCGGCTGGTGGCGGGCCGCACCGTGCGGCTGGAGACCGACATCGAGGAGCGCGATGCCTATGGCCGGCTGTTGGCCTACGTGTACGTGGGCGACGTCATGGTGAACGCACGCCTTGTCGCCGAGGGCATGGCCGAGGCCTACCCCTTCGCGCCGAACACCCTGCATAAGGCCCGGTTCGCCCGCCTCGAACGCCAGGCCATGCGGGCGCGGCGCGGACAGTGGGGGCCTGCCGAGGGCGGCCCGCCGTGGGGCGCGGTCAGCCCGTCCGGCTGAGCGCGGCAGGACGGGGCGCGCGCCACCTGCGGCCGCCTGCCTGGGCGGTGCATCTCGGACCGGGGGCGCTGCGGGCCTGTCCCACCGGACCGCCCACCGGTGGCCGGTGCCGGATGTACGATCGCCCCATGAGCATCCTGGAGCACGACTACGGCATCCCGTCCGAAGACGAGCTGGCCCGGCTGGTGGGCGCCGCCACCCCGCACTTCGCGCTGCAGATCAGGGATCGCGTGGTGGCCTACCGCGACGCCCTGCCCCAGGGGCACGCGCGCATCGCCGAGATGGACGCCCAGATCGCCCGCCTGGAGCGGCTTGCCGTGGAGGGCGCCGGCGGCCCGCACGACGTGGCCGACCTGCCGCCCCGCCCGTCGCTGGAGCTCCGCGGCCGCGGCCGCGGCCGCGGCTAGGGCCGGGCGCCCGGCGCGGCGACCGCGTGCACCACTGTCGAGAAGGTGCGCAGGATGCGCGCGGTGAGGCCCCACACGTCCTCCCCTTGCAGCGGATAGCGCAGCGTGCGCAGGTCGGGCGGCTCGGGGATGCGGAGGTCGGCCGCCAGCACATCGGCCAGGGGCACCTCCATGATGCGCGCGATCTCCGACTGCTCGGGGACCATCTCGGGGCGTCCGCCCGGGTGGTGCGCCACCCAGGGGCTCACGGTGAAACCACTGGCCATGGTGTGCACGTCGTCAAGCGGCCCCAGCACGGAGAGCGCCTGCCGGGGGATGGCGACCTCCTCCTCGGTCTCGCGCAGGGCAGCTCCCAGCAGGCCGTCGTCCCCGTGTTCCAGCTTGCCGCCGGGAAGCGACACCTCTCCCTTGTGGTGGGCCACCGTCTGCGAGCGCTTGGTGAGCACCACGTGGCAGGCGTCGTCCATGTCGAAGAGCACCACCAGCACGCCGGCGCCGCGCCCGGTCGGCTCCAGTTGCACCCGTGGCCGCGACCGGAGCGCCTGCGGCAGGTGCGCGGCCAGTTCGGCGGCGGTGGGCGCGCCAGCGCCAGTGGTGGGGTGCCAGGTCATGGCGGGCGAGTGTACGCCCGGCTCGGGGAGGCCCGGGGGTGAGCGGGCCGCTGGACCTGAAGGCGCTCGAGGCCGACATGGTCGCGGCGCGTGGGGCCGCCGAGGCCCTGGCCGGGCGCGCCATGGCGGGCCTGCGGGCGGTGCGCCCCGGCACGGGCGGCCGCGCATGGATGGTGGCGTTCGATGGCCCGGAGTTCCTGTGCCTGGACCACTCCCTGGCACCGGTGGATGACGTCGCGCGCGTGCGCGATGTGGCCCAGGCCCTGCTGGCCGCCGAGGTGGTGGACGAGATGGTGGATGCCCCGGCCCTCCGGGCGCTGCGCCCGCACGTGGAGCCGCTCGCGCCGTTCGAGGGTGACCTGCCGGCGGCCATCCAGGCCCTGGGTCGTGCCGCCGACGCCTGCGATGAACTGGCCGAGTGGCGGGAGCAGCCCGATCGCATCGTGGCGAGCCTGGTGGACATCGACGCCGCGGTGCTCATCCAGGCCCGGGCGCACTCGGCCTACGCCACGTTCGCGGGGGTCACCGAGCCCCTGGTGGCGCGTCAGCAGGAGCTGGCACCGGAACTGCTGGCCGCCCTGGTGGCCGTGGAGCAGGCGGCATCCGATGCCGGCCTCGGCATGGCGCTGGGCAAGGTGCTGGGCGAGGGCATGCCCGGCATCGTGGAGGCGGCCGACGAGATGGCCGCCGCGCACATCACGCCACTGCGCTGATCGCGCCCTCCTGGGGCTCCGGCACCGCGAAGTCGGCTTCGATCAGCGCCTCGATGCGCTGCAGATCGGCTTCGGCCAGGGGCGGCAGGCCGATGGCACCGGCGAACTCCTCCAGCTGCTCGTGCCCGTGCACGGGCACCACCACCGATGCCACCCCCGGCCGGGCCAGGGCCCACAGGATGGCTGCCTGCCCCAGGCTCCACGGGCGGCCCTCGGCGTGCAGGAACCCCAACTGGTCCACACGGCGCAGGCCGTCGGCCAGCCACTCGGCGCCCAGCTCGGCGCGCGGGTCGCCCGGGGGGAACGTGGTCTGGGCGCTGTACTTGCCCTCCAACAGGCCACGGCAGTGCGCGCCACGGGCGATCACGCACGATCCGGCCGCGTGCGCCAGGCCCGCCAGCTCGGCGCCGGGGTCGTGGCCCAGGATCCCCAGTTCCACGTCCAGCACGGGAAACCGCGCCTGCCTGATGAGCCTGCGGCCGTCGCCCGGGCGCGCGCCCCGGGGGATGCAGGCGCCGAACGCCCGCACGGTGCCCTCGGCCACCAGTCGCTCCATCTCGGCGGTCAGGGCGTCATCGGCCAGCACCCGCCGGGGCGGGTGGTGCAGCTCGCAGATGTCGATGACCCCTCCCAGGCGCCGGGCGCTGTCCTGCACCGCCCGGCGGATGGCCTCCGGGCGGAAGTCCTGGGGCATGGGGCGGCCCGGGCGCCGGGGCTCGGCCCCTTCCCATGCGTATCCCACGCGCGTGGCCAGCACCACGCGGTCGCGCCGGTCGGCGAAGGCCCGGCCCAGCACCTGCTGCGCGCGGCCGTCGCCGTCGCGATCCGCCACGTCAAACAGGGTGATGCCCTGGTCCAACGCGGAATGCAGCAGGCGCACGGCCTCGTCGTCGCCGTGGTCTCCCCACCAGCCCGTGCCCAGCGGCTCGGCCCCGAACCCCACCTCGGACACACGGATGCCGGTGCCCGGAATCTCCCGGTAGCGCATGGGCGCGAGAGTACGCACGCCCCCCGACGCGCTCAGCCCGCCCCGGGCTCCTCGTCGTCGGGCTCCAGCAGGAATGCGATGAGGTCCTCCACGGTGAAGCGACCGGCCTGCATCGATGCCACCAGGCCGTACACCGTGGCCGAGTGCGGCCGCTCCAGCACGTACTCGCGGATGGCCTCGTTGCCCCGGGCATCGATCTCCTCGATGGCCTGGCGGCCCACGCCGGTGGCCACCACGCCCATGCCCTCCACGTCCACCAGGCCCGCCGTGGACAGCGACTTGGCCGCGGCCGCCACCTCGTCGGGCTCGGCCTGGAACTCGGCGGCGAGGGCGGTGAGCGACTTGCCGTCGGGCTCCTGGGCCAGTGACCGGAGCAGCAGGTACGAGCCGGATGACAGCCCGGCGTCCATCACCACCTGGTCCAGCACGCCGGCCACCTCGGCCAGCAGCTGCAGGTCGTCCTCATCGCGGTACATGCCTAGGGCCCGTACCGGTGGGCCGGCGCGGGCCGCAGCGAGTCGTACGCCGCGCCCATCCAGATGCGGCCGGTCACGCCGCGATCGTCCAGCGTGCGCAGGGCCGACCGCACCACGCCCGGGTGGGCACCGCGACCGCTGGTGCTGGCCACGGTGAGGGCGAAGTCGTGGTCGGCGTCTCCGTGCACGGGGCGCCCGTTGGCGCGGGCCAGGGCCACGCGGGCATCCGACAACCGCAGCGGGTCGTCCACCGTGAGGTAGCACTCGAGCGATGCCCAGTCGGGGGCCAGTTCGGCCATGACGGCGTCGAATTCCTGCGCGTAGGACATGCGCGCAGGCTAGCCCAGCGCTCCGGCGCCGGCAGGTGACTCCCGCCGCGCCGCCGCAAGGGCATCCGCCACTTCCGCGCGCCGCTGGGCGAACTGCTGGTCGTCCAGCACGGGGGCGGGGGAGGGGAGCGCGTGGTGCACGTCGATCCAGCTGCGGCAGCCGCGCATGTCGGGGTTCATGTCCAGGTCGAGGGCAGGGCGAACCCGGTGCACGCGGCCCACGATGGCCATCAGCGGGTGCCGCGGCCGCCACTTCAGCCGCGCAGCGGCGTAGTCGGGACCCAGCACGTGGAAGGGCGCCAGGGCATCCAGCTCGGCCTGCTCGCTGACCTCGTGCACCTGTGCCACCTCGCACCAGGCGGTCAGCTGCACCCGGTCCGGCTCCTCGGTGATGGCCAGGAGCTCGGGGTGGGCGTCCACCGCGATGGCGTCCAGCAGTTCCGGGCGCTGGTGCACGTGGGTGGGCAGCAGGAGGAACCGCTGGTGGGGCACGTCGAATCGCTTCTCGCCGATGCCGCCCTTGCGCAGCATCACCACCTGCCGACCGTCCAGCATGGCGGCGATGACCGTAGCCCATTCCTTCAGTGCCGGAGTGCTCACCCACGGGAAACTAGCGCCGCTCCGCGGTGCGGGGAGGGGCATACGTACCCCGCCGGATTGGCCGGGTACGGCGCTACCATCATGCCCATGATCGATTCCATCCTGTCGCGCGCCGCCGATGGCGAGCGCATTACCGCCGATGAGGCCTTGGCCCTGTACGAGCAGGCTCGCCTGGAGGACCTGGGCGCCGCCGCCGAGACCGTGGCCCTGCGCATGCACGGGGACCAGGTCACCTACAACGTCAACGGCTACCTCAACCCCACCAAGATCTGCGTGGTGGGCTGCGGGTTCTGCGCGTTCGCGGTGTGGACCGACCACGACCCCCGCGCCTA
>JADHKZ010000029.1 GCA_016780995.1 Thermoleophilia bacterium
GTCACCTGCGCCGCCGTGAGGCTGGGGCGGGCCGCCAGGACCCGGGCCGCCACGCCGGTCACCACCGCCGCGGCCATGGACGTGCCGGTGCGCGACTCGAACCGCGGGCCGCCCTCGGGCCCGCGGGCGCTGCCGGCGGTGATGTCGCGACCAGGCGCCGCGATGGCCACGTGCATGCCGCGCGTGCTCTCGGGCAGCGCGACACCACCCTCGTCGGTGGCGCCCACGGCCACCACGTGCCGGTAGGCACCCGGGTACTCGCACTGCGTGATGCCCGCCACGCCGCAGGTGTCCTTGCCCGAGTTGCCGCTGGCGGCCACGACCAGGATGCCCGCGCGCACGGCCCGGTTGATGGCGTCCTGCTCCAACTTGGAACGCGAGCTGCCCTGCAGGCTCAGGTTGATGATGCGCACCCGACGGGTGATGGCGTAGCGGATGCCCTCGGCCACGGCCTGGGCCGAGGTCTGGCCGGACGGCCCGGCGATCTGCACGGGCAGGATGGACACGCCCGGGGCCGCCTCGCCACCGCCGGCGACGGCGGCGATGATGCCCGCCACCACGGTGCCATGGCCCTCGACGTCGCGCAGGGCGTCGCCGCCGCCGAACGCGAACGACCGCGCCGCACGGGTGTCCACGCGCCCGGCCAGCCCCGCGGCCTGGGGCGACACGCCCGAGTCGAGCACCGCCACCAGCGGCGGGGCACCCACCATGCGCGTGGGCGGCGTCCAGCGGATGGTGCGCAGCCATGCCTGCGAGGTGATGAAGCGCGCGTCCTGGTCGAACTGCGACTGGGCCTCGCGCGCGGTCTGGCGGGCACGAACCGGCGCCACCAATGCCGGCGGGGGCGCGATGTCCACGGGCATCATCGGCGCTTGGCCACCGCGACGAACACCAGCCCGGCGATGAGCATGATGGCCAGCAGCACGGCCACCAGAACGCCGAAGCCCAGCACCAGCGGGATGCCGATGACGATGGCCTGTGCGCCGCCCACGATGAGCAGGGCGTCGCGGCCCAGGCCCGGCGGCACGCGGCTGAGCAGCCCCACGCTCAGGGCCAGCAGCACGGCGGCACCCAGCAGCACCCACAGGAACGCAGGGCGCCACAGCAGCAGCAGCACGGCCTCGGCCGCCGCCAGCATCACGGCCAGCAGCAGGCGTCGCCCGATGAGCGCGCTGTGCCACCGCGCGCCCTGCCCGGGGGGCTCCTCCTCCACGATCACCTGCATGTCGGCCACCCGGCGAGGGTAACAGCGCCCTGCCGCGTGACTTGCCTTGCCGGGCATGTCCCGACGCGCCCCAATGGCCCTGATCCCCGCGCTGGTCCTGCTGGCCCTCCCGGCCGCAGCAGCCGCACGGCCCGCCACCATGCCCGCGGAGGCCCAGCAGCAGGAAGCCGTGGCCCGCGTGGCCGCCCTGGGCCTGCCCCTGTACGAGGCCGGGCGCCAGGGCAAGTACGTGGCGCTGACCTTCGATGACGGCCCGGGGCCCTACACGCCCAAGGTGCTGAAGGAACTGAGGAAGTACGGCTTCCGCGCCACGTTCTTCGTAAACGGGAAGAACTTCGGCAGGTGGTCGGACACGCTCCGGCGCACCTCGCGCGAGGCATCCGTGGGCGACCACACCTGGTCGCACCCCTATCTCCCCAAGCTGCCCACATCGCGTCAGATCTCCGAGGTGTCGCGAAGCGCGCGGGCCTCCAGCGCCATCACCGACCGCCGCGTGCAGTTGTTCCGCCCGCCCTACGGGTCGAGCACCACCGGGCTCAACGCCTGGCTCAAGCAGCAGGGCATCCTGAACGTGCTGTGGTCCACCGACAGTCGTGACTCCCTTGGCGCCGACCGCCAGGAGATCCTGCGCCTCAGCAAGGCCGGCACCAGGCCGGGGGCCATCATCCTGCTGCACGAGAACCGCGGCCAGACCTACTGGGCGGTCAACCGCCTGCTGCCGTGGCTCAAGAAGAAGGGCTACACGGCCGTGACGGTGCCGGAGCTGCTCGCGCTCAACCCGCCCGCCCTGAGCGACGTGCGGCGCCGGGCGGGCTCGGGAGTGGGCTTCCGCTAGCCCCCGGGGAACCGGGCGCGGAGAACGGCGGCATCCGGCGCGGCGCGGCGCATGTGCCCTGCCAGGTCATCGGCGGCATCGGGATCGGCCGTGATCCCGCACAGGGCCGACCCGCTCCCGCACAGCAGGGCGGGCGCCGCACCGGCGGCGACGAGGGCCCGATGCAGGCGCGGGAGGCCGGGCTCCAGTGCGCGCGCGGCGGGCCACAGGTCGTTGCGGCACCAGTCGGCAAGGCCCGAGGCGTGGCCCGGCACCGCGGCGTGGTCGTCGGGCGACGAGGCGGGCAGGGCATCGAACGCCGCGTACACCGCGGCCGTGGACAGCCCCGCTGGCGGAGCCACGAGCACGCACTCGAACGCCGGTGCGGTGGCGGGCTCGAGCACCTCACCGCGCCCGGTGGCCCACTGGGCTCCGCCGCGGATGAAGAACGGCACGTCCGACCCCACCCGGGCCGCGGCGCGCTCGAGCCGCTCCGGACCCAGGCCCAGCCCCAGCACCTGGTCCGCCGCCACCAGCGTGGCTGCGGCATCGCTGGACCCCCCTCCCACACCCGCCTGGGCGGGGAGCTCCTTGTGGATGTCCACGGCCAGCGCGGGCAGGGCCTCCCCCGCCTCTTCCTCCAGGGCGTCCAGCGCGGCCCACGCCAGGTTGGCGGGGCCGCCGATGCCCGGACACGACACCGACCGCTCCGCGGCCCGGGCCACGGTCACGCGATCGGCCGGGCCGTCCAGCGCCACCATCAACGTGCGCAGCGGGTGGTAGCCGTCGTCCTGCCGGGGCCCCACCAGCAGGCGCAGGTTCACCTTGGGGGGCGCGGGCAGGGTGACGACCGGGCCGTGGCTCATGCGCCCGCCCCCGCGGTCCACCCGATGGCGGCCGCAAGCGCCGGGTAGGCCGCGGGCTCCAGTTGCTCGGGCCGTGCGGCCTCGGGCAGGCCCATGCCCCGCAGGGCATCCCGCACCGCATCGCGGTCGGCCCCGGCCTGGCCCAGGGCGTTGGCCAGGGTCTTGCGACGGGCCGAGAACGCGGCGCGCACCAGCGTGCGGGTGGCCGCGTCGGGCGCGGGCGCCACGCGCCTGAGGCCCACCAGGGCGGAGTCCACGCGGGGGCGCGGCGAGAACACCTCGCGGCCCACCGTGCGGCGGCCCGTGGCCCGGCACGCCAACTGCACGATCACCGACGGCCCGCCGTACATGCGCGACCCCGGGGCGGCCAGCCAGCGATCGGCCACCTCGCGCTGGGTCATGAGTGCCCAGCGGGTGACCAGCGGCAGCCGGCAGATGGTCTCCACCAGCACCGGCGTGGCCACGTGGTACGGCAGGTTGCTCACCACCGCGGTGGGCGCGGGATCCAGGTCCTCCAGGGGCACCTTCATGCAGTCGCCCCAGTGCACCTGCACGCCGGGCAGCCCCTGCGTGGCCTCGGCCAGCGGGGCCTCCATGCGCGGGTCCACCTCCATGGCGTGCACGGCGCGCGCGGCGCGGCCCAGCGCGGCGGTGAGCGTACCCAGGCCCGCCCCCACCTCCAGCACCACGTCGTCGGGCCCCACCTGGGCCATGCGCACGGCCAGGTCCACCAGGTTCTCGTCCAGCAGGAAGTGCTGGCCCAGGTCGGTATCGGCACGGATGCCGTGGCGCTCCATGAGGCGCTGGGTGCCCACGCGCTCGGGCGGGGTGCTCACCACCCGAACACGCGCGCGGCGGTGGCGGTGGTGGCCGCGTCGAGCGCGGCCAGATCGTCGCCGCGCAACTCGGCCACGCACGCCAGGGTGTGGGACACGTACGCCGGCTGGTTGCGCTTCCCCCGCATGGGCACCGGCGCCAGGTACGGGGCGTCGGTCTCCACCAGCAGGCGGTCGGCCGGGATGCGCGGCACGGCCTCGCGCAGCTCCACGTTCCTCGGGAAGGTCACCGGGCCGGCCAGGCTGATGGTCCAGCCGCGCTCCAGGGCCTCGTCCAGGTACTGGGGAATGGAGAAGCAGTGCAGCACCACCTTGCGCAGGCCCAGGTCGCGCAGGATGGCCATGGTGTCGTCCGCGGCGTCGCGCGTGTGGATGACCAGGGGCATGTCCAGCTCGGCGGCCAGCTCGCCCTGCGCGCGGAACGCGCGCGGCTGGTCGTCGGGGGTGTCGCGGTCGTGGAAGTAGTCCAGCCCGGCCTCGCCGATGGCCACCACCTTGTCGTGCTGCGCCAGGTGGCGGATCCATTCCACGTCGGTGGCCCGCCAGGCGCCGCGGCCGGCATCCACCGGATGCACTCCCACCGCCGCGTACACCTGCGGGTACTGCTCGGCCAGGGCGACGGCCTGCTCGCTCTGCTCGCGGCCGCAGCCGATGGTGACCATGCGCTCCACCCCCGCCGCGGCCGCAGCCGCGATGAGGTCGGGCACGGGGTCGTCGCATGACGGCAGGTGGCAGTGCGCGTCGACTACGTCGCCACCTCGTCCAGCTCGATGCGCGGGAACAGCGGGTCGGGGGGCGTCACCCGGGCGCCGGGCGTGCAGGCGCCCCACTGGGCCATGTCCAGCGCCACGGCGTCCGCGGGCTCACCGAGCGCGACCAGCACCTGCGCGCACGACCCGGGCAGCACCGGCCACAGCAGGACGGCCGCGATGCGCAGGCCGTTGGCCAGGCTGAACAGCGCCTGGTCCAGCTCGGCCGCCCGGGCGTCATCCTTGGCCAGTGCCCAGGGCTCGCGCTCCTCCACCAGGCGGTTCAGGCGCCGCACCCAGCCCCAGGCATCCTCCACCGCGCCGGTCACGTCGTCCCGGTCGAACCGGGCACGCACGGCGTCGCGGGTGGCGGTGGCCTCGGCGGCCAGGTCGGCGTCGCATCCCGGGTCGGCGGGCACCACGCCGTCGCGATAGCGCTCGATCATCTTGGTGGTGCGCGACAGCAGGTTGCCGAAGTCGTTGGCCAGCTCGCTGGTGTAGCGCTGGTGGAAGCCCTCGTCGGTGAACGTGCCGTCGTCGCCGAAGCGGATCTCACGGCACAGGTAGTACCGCAGGGCGTCAAGGCCGTAGCGCTCGATGTAGGGGAACGGGTCCACGATGTTGCCGGTGGTCTTCGACAGCCGCTCGCCGCCCTTGAGGATGTACCCGTGCACGAACAGGTGCTCGGGCAGGGCAAGGTCGGCGCTCATGAGCAGCGAGGGCCAGATGACCGCGTGGAACTTGAGGATGTCCTTGGCCATCAGTTGCAGGGACGGCGGCCACAGGCGGTCCACCAGCCCATCGCCCGCGTAGGTGAGGGCGGTGTAGTAGTTGAACAGGGCGTCCACCCACACGTACACCGTGTGCGCGGGGTCCCACGGCACGGTGACCCCCCACTCCACCTGGGCGCGGCTCATGGAGAGGTCGTCGAGCCCCATCTCCACCATGCTGCGGGCCTCGTTCATGCGCGACCGGGGACGCACGAAGTCGGGCACGGCGTCGTAGTGGGCCAGCAGTCGGTCCTGGTAGGCCGAGAGGCGGAAGAACCAGTTCTCCTCCTCGATCCACTCCACCTCGCGCTGGTGGATGGGGCACGTGCGGCCCTCGGCCAGGTCGCCCTCGTTGTAGAAGGCCTCGCACGAGGTGCAGTACCAGCCGCCGTAGCTGCCCTTGTAGATGTCGCCCTTGTCGTGCATGCGCACGATCAGCTCCTGCACCGCCGCCATGTGCTGCTCATCGGTGGTGCGGATGAAGAAGTCGTTGCTGGCGCCGAGCACCCGGCCCATCTCCCGGAAGCGTGCCGACAGGTCGTCCGCGTGCTCCTTGGGGGTGCGTCCGGCTTCCTCGGCGGCGCGGGCGATCTTGGCGCCGTGCTCGTCGGTGCCGGTGAGGAAGAACACGTCCTCACCCCGCTGGCGGTGGTGCCGGGCGATGACGTCGGTCATGATCGTGGTGTACGCGTGGCCCACATGCGGGTCCGCATTCACGTAGTAGATCGGCGTCGTGATGAAGAAGCGGCCGGGCACGGAGGAAGCAGCATAGCGGCGGCATCCCCACCCCCCGCGCGGGTGCTGGCGGTGATCACGGCCGTGCGCCTGCGCCTGGAGCAGGCGGGAGTGCCCTGGCGCCTGGCCGGCAGCGCGGCGCTGATGCTGGCGGGCATCCCGGTGCGCCCGTCCGACGTGGACGTGGAGGTGGCCGAGGTGGATGCGGCGCGGGCAGCGCGCGCACTGGGACTGCCCCCGCCCCGGCACGCCGACGGCAGCGGATGGTCATCGCTGCGCGCGCAGGGCGAGCTGGCGGGCGTGGACGTGGACGTCTCGGGCGGCCTCACGGTGACCGGCCCGGGGGGAACGCTGAGGGCCACCGATGCAGGCACGGTCGTCGCCCCGGGTAGGAGTCTCCCCCTCCTTCATCCTGGGGAGGCGCTCGCGCGCGCGCTGGTAGCCGGCAGCGCGGCGCGGCGCGCGAAGGCGCTGGCCGCGCTCCAGTTGGCGCCCCCCGACGTGCGGGACGCGGCCCTGGCCTACGCGGAGGAGCGCGCCCGCAGCGCCGCGCGGTAGGCGGCGTTGCGCGGGGCGGCGCCGAGCGCCGCCACCACGTCGGCCGCCCGTGCGGGGCTCATGCCGGCATCCAGCATGGGGGCCATGAGCGTGGCGAGCGCCTGCTCGTCAGGCACCGCCGCCTGCGCCGGGGGCGCGACCACCACGGCCACCTCGCCCTTGAGCGGCTGGGTCAACCGCTCGGCCAACTGGGCCGCCGTGCCGCGGATGACCTCCTCGTGCACCTTGGTGAGCTCGCGGCACACCGCCACCTGCCGGTGGGGATCATGCGCCGCGATGGCCGTCATCAGGGCCCCCACGCGGCGCGGGCTCTCGAACACCACCACCGGCTCGCCCCAGCCGTCGAGGCGCTCCACGAAGCGGCGCATCTCCCCCGGCTTGCGCGGCGCGAACCCCGCGAAGGCATAGCCGGTGCCCGTGGCGAGCCCCGATGCCACCAGCGCCGTCTCCACCGCCCCCGCCCCGGGGATGACGGTGACGGGCACCTGGGCCTCGACCGCCGCGGCCACCATGCGCGCGCCCGGGTCGCTGACGCCCGGCATGCCGGCGTCGCTCACCAGCGCCACGGTGGCGCCGTCCTGCATGCGGCGCACCAGGTCGGCCGCGCGTCGGGCCTCGTTGTGCTGGTGCGCCGGCACCATGGGGGCATCCGACCCCGCGTGGCGCAGCAGCACGGCCGTGCGCCGGGTGTCCTCGCATGCCACCACGTGGGCGTCGCGCAGCGCCTGCGCGGCCCGCGGCGCGAGGTCGTCGAGCGTGCCGATGGGCGTGGCCACCACCACCAGGCGCCCGCTCAGGCCAATGCCTCCGCCGCCAGGATGCCCGCGCCCACCATGCCGGCATCGTTGCCCATCTGCGCCGCCACCAAGGGGGCGCGCCGCGTGGGCGGCAGGGCGCGCCGCTGGTATTCGTGGCGCGCGGGCCCCAGCAGCAGTTCGCCGGCCGCCGACACCCCGCCGCCGATCACCACCACGTCCGGGTCGAAGATGTTGGTGAACGACGCCACCGCCACCCCCAGCCACCGCCCGGCCTCCTGGAAGATGGCCACGGCATCGGCGTCGCCCTCGCGCGCCAGGTCGAGCCCCGTGCGGCTGTCCAGGCACCCCTCAGCCTCCAATGCCGCCAGCGCCGAGCCGGGGGTGGCATGCGCGAACGCCCGCAGGTCGCGCGCCAGCGACGTGCCGCTGCACATGGTCTCCACGCATCCGTGGTTGGGGCAGTTGCCCTGGCACGGCGGCCCATCGCCCTTCACCACCACGTGCCCCAGCTCCGCGCCCTGACCATGACCGCCGCGCAGGAGCTGCCCGCCCACGATGAGCCCGCCGCCGATGCCAGTGCCGATGGTGAGCAGCACGGCATCCCGGTGCCCGCGCGCCGCCCCCAGCCGGTGCTCCGCCAGCGCCGCCAGGTTGCCGTCGTTGTCCACGGCCACCGGCCACGGCATGCGCTCCTCCAGAAGCTCGCGGGCGTGCAGGCCGTCCATTCCCGTGTGGTTGGACGCCCCCACGATGCCCGTGGCCGCGTCGATGGTGGCCGGCAGCCCCACCCCCACCGCGGTCACGGGGTCCGCCGCCCCTTCCGCGAGTGACTGCACCACCTGCGCCACGGCATCCACCACCGACGTTCCGCCGTCGGGCGTGGGCATGCGTACCGATTGCACGATGGCGTAATCGGGCCCCAGGAGGGCCGCCGCGATCTTGGTTCCGCCCACGTCCACGCCGATGACGCCCATGCAACCCCCGGGGCCGGGAACACCCGTCGGCGACGGTACCATCGGATTCCGATGCCTCCCCAGGGGAAGCCATACCGGCGCTTCAAGGCGCGCGGATCCGACAAGTCGTCCGAGGGCCTCGACGGGCTCAAGCAGCTGACCCACGGCGTGGGCGCTGCCGAGCGGCCTGCGCCCGCGCCCGAGGTGGACCCCTGGGCGCCGGAGCCCGAGCGCCACTGGTGGTCGTTCCGCAACATCGGCGCATGGGGCTGGGCGTGGCGCCTGGGGTCACTGCTGGTGGTGGGCCTCATCACGTGGGGCGTGCTGGGCTTCCTGAGCATGCGCGGGGCGGTGTCGGAGGCCAACGCGCGCATCACCCCCACCGCCCAGAAGGCACTGTCGCCCGCGGGGCCGCTGCTGTCGGCGCCGCAGAACACCCTGATCGTGGGGATCGACGCCCGCCCCGGCGAGACCCGATCGCGCGCCGACACCATCATGGTGATGCGCACCGACCCCGGCGCCGGCAAGGTGAAGTGGCTCTCCATCCCGCGCGACTTCCGCGTGGAGCTGCCCGGCGTGGGCACCGAGAAGATCAACTCCGCCTACTTCTTCGCGGGCCAGAAGGGGATCATCAACGCGGTGCGCGACCTGACGGGCCTGCCCATCCAGCACATCATCGTGGTGCGCTTCAACGGCGTGCGCCGCATGGTGGACGAGCTGGGCGGCGTCACGGTGAACAACCCCACTGCCCTCAAGGACTGCTCGTATTCAGGCGGCACCACGGTGTCGTTCCCCCGCGGCCAGGTGGACCTGGACGGCGAGCGCGCGCTGCAGTTCGTGCGCGTGCGCGGGTGCGACAGCGACTTCCACCGCGCGGCGCGCCAGCAGGCGTTCGTCACGGCCCTCAAGGGCAAGATGGCGTCGGTGGGATCGGTGCCCTTCGCCCCCTGGAACGGCGCCGCCGCCATCCGGTCCATCGGCACCGACATGGGGGTTGCGGACCTGATGAAGATGGGCTGGCTGCAGTGGCGCCTGCAGTCGGACCCCAAGGACCGCATCGTGCTGGCCGGCATGGCCCGCAACGTGGGCGGGGTGAGCTACGTGGTCGGGGAGCCCGACCTGGAGGAGCAGCAGATCGCCCAGTTCGTGGGCCGCTGAGCTCCCGCGAACTAGACCTTGTCGAGCCCCACGGACTTGCCGCTGCTGCCGCCGTCGGAGCCCCCGGACGAACCGCTGGACGCCGCGCCCCCCGACGCCCCGCCGCCCTGGCCGGTGGCGGCCGCGGGCTCCTTGGCCCGGCTCTTGGTGCCGTAGTCGGTGTTGTGGAACCCACTGCCCTTGAAGTGGATGGCGGGGGCGTGAAGCACCCGCTGCGCGGGCGCGCCGCACTCCTCGCACTTCTTGAGCGGCTTGTCGGACATGCTCTGGACCACCTCGAAGCGGTGGCCCTTCTCGCAGCGGTAGTCGTAGACAGGCACGGGCTCTCCCGGGACGGATTACGCGCCGAGTATAGACCCGGCCCCGCGGCGCTGGCACTCGCATCGGCAGGGTGCCATGCCGCGGGTTCTCCGGGGTCCCTTGATAGCCTCGGAGGGATGCCGCGATGACCGAGCCGATGACCAAATCGCGCACGATCCGCCGGGTGCTCGCCGTGGAGGCCGTGGTGCTGTCCGTGGCCATCGTGGCCCGTCGCAGGCCCACGATGGCCGCAGCCATGGTGGCCGCCGGCGCCGCGGGCGCATGGGCCGCGTTCCGACCCGGCTCCCCCTTGTTCGGGCCAGTGCTGCGCCACGGCCCGCGGGCGGTGCCCCGCGCGGCGCTGACCTTCGACGACGGCCCCGGCCCGTCCACCCCGGCCATCCTCGACGCCCTGGCGAAGGAGGGCGTGAAGGCCACGTTCTTCGTGCTGGGCCGCCAGGCCCGCCGGCACCCCGAGATGGTGCGGCGCATGCGCGACGAGGGCCACCAGGTGGCGAGCCACGGCTACGACCACGGCATCCTGGTGCTGCGCGGGCCCGGGCACGTGCGCGACCAGATCCGCCACACCGAGGAGGCCGTGGAGCAGGCGGCCGGCCCGGGGGCCATGACCCCCGTGTTCCGGGCGCCGCACGGCTTCCGCGGACCCGCCACCTGGGCGGCCGTGCGGTCGGCGGGCTACGCGATGGCGGGCTGGACCAAGGGCGTGTTCGATTCCGCCGACCCCGGCCCCGAGGTGGTGGCCCAGAGGTCGGCCCGGGCCCTCTCCCCCGGCTGCATCCTGCTGCTGCACGACGCCGACGGCTGGGACCCCGAGCGCCCCCGCCTGCACACCGCGGCGGCCATCCCCGACATCTGCGCCGCGGCACGCCACAAGGGCCTGGAGCTGGTGACCCTGGACGAGTTGCTGGCGTGAGCGGGGAGCAGTCCCCGAAGCGCCGCGCCATCCCGCGTTGGGCATGGCAGGCGCTGCGCATCGCGTTCATCGCCATCGTCATCGCGTTGGTGGTGTGGCGCGTGGACTGGCCCGCGGTCATCTCGGCGTTCCGGGTGGACAACCTGTGGCTGCTGGTGGTGGCGGTGCTGGCCAACTTCCTGTCGGTGCTGCTGAAGGGCATGGCGTGGAAGGGCGTGGTGGACGGCCTGCCGGGCCTGAAGCACAAGACGCGCTACATCGACCTGCTGAGCCCCCTCATGGTGGGCTTCCTGTTCAACACCATCCTTGCCGCGCGCGTGGGCGAGATCGCCAAGGTGCTGCTGGCCAAGCGACGGCTGCTGACGCGCGGCGAGGACCTGTCCACCACCGTGCTGCTGGGCAGCGTGGTGGTGGAGAACATCATCACCACCATCGCGTGGGTGGCGCTGGTGGTGGTGATCGGGCTCTTCCTGCCCCTCCCCACCTATGCATGGGTGATCACCGCCGTGCTGGGCGTGATCTGCCTGGTCATCGTGGTGGTGGCCCTCCTGCAGAACCCCAACCGCCAGGTGCCGCCATGGCTGTCCACCGGATCCATCTGGCGCCGCGTCACCCGGGCCTTCCAGCGCCTGTGGGGCGCCGTGCAGGAGAGCCACGCCAGCCTGCGCGACCCCCAGCAGATGGCCCGCGTGGCCATCCCCAGCCTGGGCACCTGGCTGGCCCAGTGGGCCGGGATCTACGCCACCCTGGGCGCGTTCGGCCTGGGCTACGTGGGGTGGGGCGGCGCGGGGCTGCTGCTGGTCACCATCACGCTGGCGCAGTCGTTCCCCATCCTCCCGGGCAACCTCGTGGTGTTCCAGGCGGCCGCGGTGGTGCCCCTCACGGCGTCCTACGGCGTGGGCGCTGCCGACGCCCTGGCCTTCTCCATCGTGCTGCAGGCCACCGAGATGGCAGTGGGCGTGGTGGTGGGGTTCATCTTCCTGCTCTTCGAGGGCGTCAGCTTCAAGCAGCTGCGCCGCGAGGCCGAGGAGGAGGAAGAGGCGCTCGAGAGCTAGCGGGGGGCCCGCTAGCCGAAGCGGCCCGACACATAGGCTTCGGTGCGCTCGTGCTGCGGGTTGCCGAACACGTCCTTGGTGGGCCCGGTCTCGACGAGCCTTCCCGGCTCGCCCTCGTTCTCGATGGTGATGAACCCCGTGTAGTCCGACACGCGCGCCGCCTGCTGCATGTTGTGGGTGACGATGACGATGGTGACGCGGTCCTTGATGTCGCGGATCAGGTCCTCGATTCGCAAGGTGCTCTGGGGGTCGAGCGCCGAACACGGCTCGTCCATCAGCAGCACGTCCGGCTCCTCGGCCAGCGCGCGGGCAATGCACAGGCGCTGCTGCTGGCCACCCGACAGGCCGCCGGCCTGGGCGTCGAGGCGGTTCTTCACCTCGTCCCACAGCCCGGCGCCGCGCAGGGTGCGCTCCACAAGGTCCTGCCTTTCGGCCTTGTTCAGCTTGGTACGCGTGAACTTGGGACCGGCCAGGATGTTGTCGGCGATCGACTTGGTGGGGAATGGGTTGGGACGCTGGAACACCATTCCCACGGCGCGACGCACCGCGACGGGATCGGCCTCCCGGCCGTAGATGTCGGTGTCGCGCAGGTACACCGATCCCGTGCACCGGGCGTTGGGGATCATCTCGTGCATGCGGTTGAGGCACCGGATGTACGTGGACTTTCCGCATCCCGATGGCCCGATGAGGGCGGTCACGGTGTTGCGCGGGAAGTCGAGCGTGACGTCCTCGACGGCCTTGTGGCTTCCGAAGTACGCGCTCAGGTCGCGGGTGTACATGGGCATGGGGCCCGTGCTGCGCATGTCACCCGCCGGGGCGGCCTCGATGCGCGGCGGGGCGGCATCAGCCAACGGTGGTGCCGGAACTGCCTCCGGCGTGGGGTCCGCGGCCGCAGGCTGCGTGCCCGGCGCTGTCTCGGGAGCGTCGTCCACGGTTGTCGCGTCGTCGTTCATCAGCCCTCCGCGGGACGGGCACGCCGCGATATCAGCGCGGCGGCCAGGTTGAGCACCAGGATGATCGCCACCAGCACCAGCGCGGCGCCCCATGCGAGTTGCAGCGATGCCGGCGTCTGCACCTGGATGGTGTTCTGGTAGATGAGCTGCGGGATGGCGGCGATCGGTTCGTTGAGGTTGGTCGACACGAACTGATTGCCAAGAGAAGTAAAGAGCAAAGGAGCGGTCTCGCCACTTGCGCGGGCCAGGCCCAGCAGGATGCCCGTGAGGATCCCGGGACCCGCGGATGGAAGGACAATCGACCACGTCACCCTCCACTTCGGTGCGCCCAGGGCCTGCGCGGCCTCCTTCTGGCCCGGCGGAACCAGACGCAGCATCTCGTCGGCAGCGCGCACCACGATTGGGAACATGATGATCGCCAGCGCGATTCCCCCGGCCAGTGCCGAGAAGTGCTGCTGCACAACCACGATTCCCAGGTACACCACGAGGCCCACCACGATCGACGGAATACCCAGCATCACGTCGACGAAGAACCCGATGGCCCGCGACAGGCGGCCCTGCCAGCCAGTCTGACGCGTGACATCCGATATGAACAGGGCGGTCAGCACGCCAAGGGGCGCCGCGATGACCGTGGCGATACCCATCAGGATCAGCGTCCCGATGAGGGCGTTGGATATACCGCCGTCGTAACTACTGGGGTCGAGCGGCGGCAGACTGGTGAAGAACGAGGGTGTTATCGCCGGGAGCCCCTTGTAGAGCATCTCCCACATCACCAGTACCAGCGGCACGATGCCGATGGCCAGGCTGAACCAGATGAATCCCTCGGCGATACGCGAGCGCACCTTGCGCGAGGTGGATACCGCATGGGCACCCGTGATGGGCAGCGGCTCGCTGCGCGCGGGCGTCCAGGAGTCGACCGACCGGTCGTCGGTTCCCGTGCCTGCCCCCGCGTCGGGCTCGGCCGCGCGTCCGCGCCGCCCGAAGGCCCGCCGCAGGATCCCATCCCTCTTCCTTGTACCGCCACGTGACACCAGCAGGCGCGCGCCGGCGTTGATGAGGAATGCGATCACAAACAGCACCACGGCAAGGGCAGTGAGGGACGACAACTGCAGGCCATCGGCCTCGTTGGTCTCCAGGGCGATCACGCTGGCCATGGTGGCGCCCGGGCCGAGGATGGACGAGAAGAGGTTCGGGGCGTTGCCCAGCAGCATGGCGATGGCGATGGTCTCGCCCACCGCCCGGCCAAGGCCGAGGGCGGATGCACCCACGATGCCCGATCGCGCCCACGGCAGCATGGAGTTCTTCACCATCTCCCAGCGTGTGGCGCCGAGGGCATAGGCGGCCTCCTGCTGCTCGCGCGGCACGGTGAGGAGCACCTCGCGCGTGATGGCCGTGACCACGGGCAGGACCATGATGCCGAGCACCAGACCCGCGATGAGAAAGGAGCCCGCCGTGACAGGCCCCTCGAATAGCCGCCAGCCGAACAGGCTCACGCCTCCAAAGGTGTTGGCGATCCACTCGAGCGCGGGCCGAAGGAACGGCACGAGGACGGTGATGCCCCAGAGGCCAAAGATGACCGACGGCACGGCGGCCAGCAGGTTGATGAAGCCCCCCACCGGGCCCCGCCAGCGGCGCGGGAGGAACACCGTGGTGGCAAGCGCGATGCCGATGGATGCGGGCACCGCGAGCAGCAGTGCGATGAGGGAGGTCATCAGCGTGCCGTAGATGAACGGCAGCGCGCCGAAGATGGCGTCGCCCGTGGCGGGGGTGGGAATCCATTCGGTTCCGGTGAGGAAGCCAAGGACGCCGAAGGTGCTCCAGGCGTCGCCGGTCTGCTCGATGGTCTTCCACAGCAGGTAGCCCACTGCGATGACGGCGACGAAGGCCGCAATCGCGGCGAAGATCAGATAGGCCCGATCCGCCGCCACGCTGCCGCGCGCGCGCACGAGGCGGGCGTAGGAGGCGGGCTGACCGCCCTCGCCGCTCACGGGGTGGGCGGTGGTGGGAGGAGGTGGCGGAGGAGGTGGCGTCATAGGTCAGGGTGCGGTGCGGAAAGCCGCGTGGCGGCCGCCCCGGGGAAATGCCCCGGGGCGGCCGCCACGGTTACTGCGGTGTTGCAGCGCGGTCGGCCCTAGAGGGTGGCCGCGGCCTTGATCCCCGCCGTGCGCAGGTTGGCCGGCAGCGGCGCGAAGCCGATGCTGGTGAGCTGTGCCTGGGCGGCGCTCGAGTAGAAGTAGTTCAGGACCTGCTTGACGCCCGGGTTGCCCGGACGGCCGGGAACGGCCAGCACCCACGTGGTGATCACGATGGGGTAGGCGCCCGGGGCCGAGCTGGCCGAGAAGTCGATGTCGAGCGTGGGCTTGATCTTCTTCACGTTGCCCGCGGCCGAGATGGTCTTGCTCGACGGCAGCACGTAGACCGTCTTGCGCACCGTCTTGGTCCGGGTCTTGCCCTTCACCTTGACCTTCTTCTTGACGATCTCGCTCTTGCCGATGGCGGTTACGTTGGTGCCGAGGCCGGCGCGCAGCGAGTCGGCCAGGTCCACGTAGCCGATGGAGTTCGGCGTGTTCTTGACGCAGTTGGCCACGCCCGGGTTACCCGGGCCCTTCGAGATGGTGCCCTGCCAGTTGGGCGTCTGCGATCCGTAACCCACCTTGCTGCGGTAGCTCGCGCTCACCTTGCTCAGGTAGTTGCTGAACCCGTACGACGTGCCAGATCCGTCCGAGCGCACGCACAGCGTGATGGGGCTCGCAGGAAGGGCGATCTTCGGGTTGAGCTTCTTGATGGCCGGGGCGTTCCACGTGGTGATGGTGCCCGACCAGATGTCGCCGAGGGTCTTGCCGTCCAGCTTCATGCGGTTGCCCACCACGCCCGGGATGTTCACCGGCACCGAGATGGCGCCGAGGAGGGTGGGGAAGTACTTCACGGTGCCGCCGATGGCGGCGAGCTGCGACGACGTGAGCACGGCGTCACTTCCGGCGAAGTCGACCGTCTTGTTGGTGAGGTCACGGATGCCACCGCTGGACCCCTTGCTGGTGTACGAACATACGCCCGACTCGCCGCACCACTTCTGGTAGGCGACGTTCGGGAAGGATGCGCCGGAGCCCGTGGACTTGCCGAGCGCCGTGGCCGTGACGGCCAGGCTGCCCACGCCCACGGCTGCAACCGCCGCGATTCGAAGGGTGCGATTCACTTTCAGGTGTCTCCTGTATTCGACCATGAGGTTGATCACTGGCCTCGCCGGTGGCACCGAAAAGGGACGGGCTTCCCGCGAGTCGCCGGGAGCCTGCGGGAACTCCTGTGAACAACCTGTGACCTGTTACAGCGCTGATGTGAAAAGGCCGTGAAACCTCCAGGCGGGGGCGTTATCCGGGGTTCACGCGCTGTTCACGGGATGGTCACGATGTGCGGGCGCGCCATTCGTACATTGGGCGCCGATGTTCGACAGCGCACCGCTCCCGGACGACGACGCCACAGAGAGGCGGACCATCCTCGTGGTCGAGGATGACGAAAACACCGCCCGGGCTACCGCGTACCACCTGACCAGGGCCGGGTACCGCGCCAGCATCAGCAAGGACGGCCTGGCCGCGCTCACGGCGCTGAAGGCCTGGCAGCCCGACGCCCTGGTGCTGGACCTCATGCTTCCGCACGTGGACGGGCTCAGCATCATCCAGGACGTGCGGCGCTGGGCGCCGGACCTGCCCATCGTGGTGATGACCGCCCGGCAGGAGGAGAAGGACCGACTCGAGGCCCTGCGCCTGGGCGCGGACGACCTTCTGCGCAAGCCCTTCTCCGCCAAGGAGCTCGTCGCCCGACTGGAGGCCCTGTTCCGGCGGGCCGAGGTGCGGGTGGGCGACGACCTGCCCGATGGCGCCGACGTGTCGCTGGGCGACCTGGAGGTGGACCGCACCCGCCTGGAGGTGCGCGTGGCCGGCGAGGTGGCGCCCCTCACCCCCCTGGAGACCAAGCTGCTCTGGATACTGGTGGAGGAGAAGGGACGAACCCTGAGCCGCGACGAGATCTTCCGCCGCGTGTGGGGCGGCGAGCGCCAGCGCGGCGACCGCTCCGTTGACGTGCTGGTGCGCCGCCTGCGCCGCAAGGTGGACGAATCCGGTGGCCAGTACACCTACATCCAGACCGAGCACAAGCAGGGATACCGCCTGCAGGCGGTGCCCAAGGCCTTTCCACTGCGCCGCCACCGTGGCTAGCCACGCCCCGTCACGCGATTTTCACAACCGGTTCACATCACCCCACCTACGCTCACCGCGTTGCACGGGCGTAACAACAAGGAGACCCACATGAAGTCACGTCGTGTCTATGCCTCCCTCGCCGCCATCGCGGTGGCGGGCGGCTCCATCACGCTGGCCGCCTGCGGCAGCAGCGACTCCGCATCGGATGGCGGTGGTTCCGGCGCCACCAACCTGAGCGGCAAGATCACCATCGATGGATCGTCCACCGTTGCCCCGCTCAGCACCGCCGCCGCCGAGCAGTTCAACGCCAACAACCCCGACGTCAACATCACCGTGGGCACCTCGGGCACCGGCGGTGGCTTCGAGGTGTTCTGCAAGGGCGAGACCGACATCTCGGACGCCTCGCGCGGCATCAAGGACGATGAGGTGGAGGCCTGCAAGAAGGCCGGCGTGGAGTACGAGGAGATCCGCGTGGCCTCCGACGGCATCACCGTGGTCACCAAGGCCGGCGTGGACGTGGGCGCCGTGTGCCTCACCTTCCCGCAGCTCAAGAAGATCTGGTCGCCGGGCTCGAAGGTGAACAACTGGAGCCAGGTGGGCAGCGGGTTCAAGGACCTGCCCCTCACGCTGTCGGGCCCCGGTTCGCAGTCGGGCACCTACGACTTCTTCAACGAGGAGGTCCTGGGCGAGGACGCCAGCGGCGAGGTCATCCAGCCCCGTCAGGACTACTCGGCGTCCGAGGACGACAACGTGATCGTGCGCTCGGTGACCGACGGCGAGGCCGGCCTGGGATACTTCGGGTTCACCTACTTCGAGGAGAACACCGACAAGGTGCAGTCGTTCGCGCTGGACAACGGCGACGGCTGCGTGGAGCCCACCACCGAGAGCATCACCAGCGGTGAGTACCCGCTGTCGCGTCCGCTGTTCATCTACGTCTCGAAGAAGTCGCTCGAGCGCCCCGAGGTGCAGGCATTCGTGAAGGACTACGTCGCCAACGCCACGCAGCTGGCCACCGACGCGCAGTTCGTGCCGGCCCCGCAGTCGGCGCTGGATGAGTCGGCCCAGAAGGTCGACGCGGCCATCAGCGCCGGCGGCACGAGCACCAGCAGCTAGCCCTGGGCACTGACGCAACACCGGCCGGCGACCCGCGGAGGCGGAGAAGCCTCCGCGGGTCGCTCGGCGAACGCGCCGTGGTGCTGGCGCTCGCCGCCGCCGCCATCATCTCGATCCTCGTCACGGTGGGGATCGTGGTGGTGCTGGTGGAGGAGGGCGCCATGTTCTTCACCAACGTGCCCATCGGGGAGTTCTTCACCGGCACCGAGTGGTTCCCGGTGGAGGGCAAGTACGGGGTCCTCCCCCTTCTCAACGCATCGATCGTCATCGCGCTCATCGCGGCGCTGGTGGCCGTGCCCCTGGGGCTGGGGTCGGCCATCTACCTGAGCGAGTACGCCCCCGAGCGGCTTCGCCGGATCGTCAAGCCCATCCTCGAGATCCTGGCTGGCATGCCCACCATCGTGCTGGGCTTCTTCGCGCTGGACGCCGTCACCCCGGCGCTGCGCAGCGTCATCCCCGGGCTGGGGCTGTACAACGCCCTGGCTGCGGGAATCGTGGTGGGCCTGCTCATCACCCCGCTCATCAGCTCGCTGTCGGAGGACAGCATGCGCGCCGTGCCCAACGCCATGCGCGAGGGCGCGTTCGGCCTCGGCGCCACGCGCCGCGTGGTGTCGCTGAAGGTGGTCATCCCGGCCGCGCTGTCGGGCATCGTGGCCAGCATCGTGCTGGCGCTCTCGCGCGCCATCGGTGAGACCATGGCCGTGACACTGGCGGCCGGCACCGTGCCCAACCTCAGCTGGAACCCGCTGGAGGGCATGCAGACCATCACGGCCTACATCGTGCAGGTGTCCAAGGGCGAGGCCACGCGCGGCAGCCTGCAGTACGAGAGCATCTTTGCGGTGGGCCTGCTGCTGTTCGTGGTGACCCTGGCCATCAACATCATCGCGGTGCGCATCGTGCGCAAGTACCGGACGGTGTACCAGTGAGCACCCTCGACGCACCGGGCACGCCTCCGCCTCCGCCTCCTGCGCGCTCAGTGGCCGGCATCCGTCCGCTTGCCCGCAAGCGGTCGCGGCCGTCGGAGCAGTTGTTCAAGTGGCTGGTCATGGGCCTCACGGCCATCACGCTGGCCATGCTGGTGTGGCTCATCACGTCGGTGCTGGTGCGCGGCGCGGGGTCGCTGTCGTGGGCGTTCCTCACGGACAAGCCCTCGGCCAACCCCGCCAAGGCCGGCTTCAACTCCGCGCTGCGCGGGTCAGTGGTGCTGATGATCATCACCATCGCGTTCGCGTGGCCCATCGGGGTGGCCGCCGCGCTGTACCTGGAGAAGTTCGCCACGCAGTCCGCCGACGGGGCCCAGCGCAAGCTGCGCGAGCGGCTGGACGGCGGGGTCACCG